>JAUWNP010000001.1 GCA_030612585.1 Anaerolineae bacterium | reverse complement strand
GCTTGGAACCTGAAGATGTACTGCAATTGTCGCAACCTTTTCAACTTCCATTACCTTGGTAGGGGTATACCTGTTCTGGACTATCGGGGGTATACCATTAATGGACTCTACAGTTCATTGGTCATTGTTCATTGGTCATTGGTCATTGGTCATTGGTCATTGGTTATTCTATCCCGATAATCCTCGATTGCCGCCTTGATCGCCTCCTCAGCCAGCAACGAACAGTGCACCTTGACAGGCGGCAGGCCGTCCAACGCCTCAACCACATCCTGGTTGGTAACCTGCAGTGCCTCCTCTAGCATCTTCCCTTTGATCAGTTCGGTCACTATAGACGTGGTGGCGATGGCCGCACCACAGCCGAAGGTCTTGAACTTCACGTCCTCAATCCGGTCATCCCGGACCTTGATCGTGATCTTCATCATATCGCCGCAGACCGGGTTGCCCACCATGCCTACACCGTCGGCATTCTCGATCTCCCCCAAGTTGCGCGGGTTCTGGTAGTGCTCCAGCACCTTCTCACTGTACCAGCCGAATTCTGCCATTATCTGGTCTCCTCAATACATCAATAATGCATCAATGCCCCCGGCGCCGAGGTCCGGCCTCCCCCGGGAATGGCACCTGCTCCGAGAACATGGACATCGCGCGCAGCCGCTCGATAATCGGGGGCAGTTTCTCCAACACGTAGTCCACGTCCGCCTCGCTGTTCTCCCGCCCCAGGCCGAAACGGATTGAACCCTGCGCCACGGCAGGGGACACTCCCATCGCCAGCAATACGTGCGAGGGCGAAAGCTCTGCTGAGGTACACGCCGAGCCGCTGGAGACCGCCACTCCTGCCAGGTCCAGGCCCATAATGATTCCCTCGCCCTCAATGTACTCGAAACACACATTCAGTGTGCCCGGCAACCGCTCGCCGGGATGACCGTTCAGATAGACGTGAGGAATCCGCGCTAAGAGCCCGGCGTAGAGCCGTTCCCGCAGAGCCGTCAGCCGCTCCGCCTCCGCGTCCATCTCTCCCAACCGTAACTCCAGTGCCCGGCCCAGTCCCACGATGCCGGCCACGTTCTCCGTAGCCGCCCGGCGTCCCCATTCCTGATGCCCACCGTGTAGCAGGGGATCAACCTTCACGCCCTTGCGCACGTACAGCGCCCCGACCCCCTTGGGGCCATAGAACTTGTGTGCCGAAAGCGAGAGCAGGTCTATCCCCAGTTCGTTCACGTCAATCGGCAACTTGCCCACCATCTGTACTGCGTCGGTGTGGAAGTAGACCCCCCTCTCCCGGCAGACCTGCGCGATGGCGCCGATGGGCTGGATCGTACCCACCTCGTTGTTGGCGAACATCACGCTCACCAATACCGTCCGACCGGTGATCGCCTGCGCCACGTCGTCGGGATTAACCAAGCCATACTCGTCCACCGGCAGGTAGGTGACCCGAAAACCCTGCTTCTCCAGGTATTGGCAGGTTTGCAGCACCGCCTTGTGTTCGATACGCGAGGTGATGATGTGGTCGCCCTTGCCCCGGTTGGCAAACATCACTCCCTTGATGGCCTGGTTGTCGGACTCCGTCCCACACCCGGTCAAGATAATCTCACGCAACTGCGCCCCTAATGCCGTCGCCACCTTCTCCCGCGCTGCCTCGACGGCCCGGCGCGCCTGGATGCCGAAGTAATGCAAACTGGAGGCATTGCCGAACTCCCCCCGCAGGTACGGCAACATCACCTCCAGCACATCTTCGCGCAACGGCGTCGTCGCGTTGTGATCCATGTAGATGCGCTTCACCCAACCTCCCCGTCTTGCATAGCCAGCGCCTGTGCCTCGTCACACAGTTCAGCCAGCGTAATCTCGCCCAGCGCCTTCTCCACCGCTCGGGAGACCTGTTGCCAGACCGCTCGCGTCACGCACTCTTCGACGCGCTGGCATGCCAGGTCGCCGCCGGGGGCCACACAATCAGCCACCACGATGGGGCCCTCCACCGCCCGCACCACGTCCCCCGCGCAAATTGTCGCGGCGTCGCAAGCCAGCGTGTAACCGCCTCCCGGCCCCCTTATCCCTTCCGCCAGCCCCGCCGCGCGGAGCCGCCGGAACAATTGGGCCACGTAGTCGGCCGAAATCCCCTGTCGTTTGGCGATGTCGCGGCGCGCAACTGGCCCTTCATCGGCATGCAGGGCCAGGTCCACCATCGCTCGTAGCGCATATCGCCCGCGCGTTGAAATCCTCATCGCTCCCCCAAAGCGCGGCGATTGTACATTAATTGAGCAATTCTGTCAACTATCGAAGATACTCCCGGTTGACAAACTCACCGTTCCCGGCGATAATAGGACTATGCGCCGACCGAAACTAGCCCTCTGGGCCCTCTCCACACTGATCGCGGCCGCGCTGTCTTGCAGTGTACCCTCCGACCTGATCCCACCGCCACTCTTCGCCACCGACACCCCCACTCTCACTCTCACTCCCACTTCCACTTCCACACCCACTCCCACTCCCACACCTACACCCACCCCCACACCCGACCCAGGCAAATGGCTTTCTGACGCCGCGCGGGCGATGCAGGACGGCGATTACGAGACCGCCACCGAACTCTATCTCGGCCTGCTCGCTCTCCCCCTCGCTGGGGAGAGAACTGCGCAGGTCCGGCTTGGCCTGGGCACAGCCTACCTGCGCGATGGAGACTATCCCCGTGCCGCCGACGCCCTCCACGATTTCCTAACCACCCATCCCGAAAGTGATCTGGCCCCCGACGGCCACTTCCTGCTGGCCGAGGCTCTCATTGGTGCAGGCGAACCGCTGACGGCGACCCAAGAATATCGCTCCTATCTCTCCGCCGGGACGGTCATCACCGCCTACGTGAACCAATGGATAGGGGATGCCCTCCACATTGGCGGCGACTACCTCCACGCCGTCGAAGCCTACGAGGCCGCCCTCGCCGAGGCCCCCGATCATTCCTTCGAGGCCGGCGTGCGCGAGAAACTGGCCCTCGTCCAGGTTGCCCTGGAGAATTACCCTGACGCCGTCGCCCAATACGACGCCATCCTCGACGTGGCGCAGATACGCGCCTACCGCGCCCGCATCGAGCACCAGGCCGCCGAGACGCTCATCCTGGCCGGGGAGACCGAGGCTGGCTACAACCGCCACCTGGCCGTCGTCGAGAACTACCCCACTGAGCACCACGCCTACCTCTCGCTGGTCGAACTGGTGGAGGCCAGACAGACGGTGGACGACTTCCTGCGCGGCGTGGTGGACTACTACGGGGGAGCCTACGGTCCGGCGGTCGAGGCCTTCTACCGTTACATGCGCGCCTACCCCGAGACCTACTCTGGAGACGCCCATTGGTACGCGGGCCTGGCATATCTGGCCGCCGGCAGTCCCGAACTGGCCGCGGATGAATTCCAGACACTGATCGAGTCCCGGCCGGAGAACGAGCACTGGGGTGACGCTTGGATGAACCTGGCCGAGGCCCAGGGTGACGCTGGTTATGCCAGTGCTGCCATTGTCACCTACCAGGAATTTGCCACCACCGCTCCTGACCACCCTCGTGCGCCGGAGGCACTCTGGGAAGCGGCACAACTCCTGGAGCGCGCTGGCGAACTGCAGGCCGCCGCAGCAGCCTACCAGGACTGTCACACCGCCTATCCCGACTCCGACTACAGTCCCCCGGCCCTCTTCCGCAGCGGGCTACATTCCTATCAACTGGACAAGTTCGCGGATGCCGCCGCCGCCTGGGATACGCTGACTGCCGCATATCCCGCCTCCTCCTATAGCCCCGCTGCCCTCCTCTGGCTGGGCAAACTCAGCCTGGCCCAGGAAAACAACGAGGCGGCCAATGCCGCCTTTGAGGAAGCCAGCACCGTCGACCCCGCTGGCTACTACGGCCTGCGTGCTGCCGACCTGGCTACCGACCTGCTCTCCCTGTCTTTCCCACCCACCCGGTACGCACCCGACTACGACGCCATCGCAGCCCAGGCCGAGGCGGAGGAATGGCTGGCCGGCTGGCTGGGACTGGACGAGGCCGTGACGTCTTCCAAGCACCTGAGCGAACTCGATCACGACCTTGCCGCCGACCCCCGCCTCCAACGCGGCCTGGAATTATGGCGACTGGGCCGTTTTGAGGAGGCCAAATGGGAACTGGACCCCCTCCGCCATGCCACCAGGTCGGACGCGCTGACCCAGTACCAACTGGCGCTCCTCTTCCGCGACATTGGTCTCTACCGCTCCGCCATCCTCTGCGCTGTGAGAGTCGTATCCCTCTCCCCGGCCAACACCGTTCTTGAGGCCCCCGCCTTCATCGCCCGCCTGGCCTACCCCACCTACCACGAAGACCTGGTGCTGCATAACGCTCGCGAGAGCGATCTCGACCCACTCCTCGTCTTCGCCCTCATCCGACAGGAGAGCCTCTTCGAAAGCCTTGCCACCTCCACCGCCAGCGCTCACGGGCTGATGCAGGTGATTCCCCCCACCGGCGCGCAGATAGCCGTCGAATTGGGCTGGCCACCGGATTACGAGACCGCCGACCTGTACCGTCCTTACGTCAGCCTGCGCTTTGGTACCTACTACCTGGCGCAGCAGCGCGACCGCTTCGACGACCGTCTCGACGTGGCGCTGTCAGCCTACAACGGCGGCCCATTTCGCGCCGAGCGCTGGCTGGAGACTGCCGGCGACGACCCTGACCTATTCTTCGAACTCATCACCCTGCACGAACCGCGTCTCTACATCCGGCGCATCAAAGAGTATTTAGCCGTCTACCGGGCGTTGTACGGTGGATAAAGGTGCAGGTAACACACCCTCATCCGACAGACTCTACCAAACCCAATTGGACAGCCAACCGGGTCAGACCAGCCACATCGTGGATGTCCAGTTTGTCCATCAGATTGGCACGGTGCGTCTCGACGGTGCGCACGCTGATGCCCAGCCGGTGCGCGATTGCCTGGTTGGTATGCCCTTCGACAATAAGTTGGAATACCTCGCGCTCGCGAGGTGTCAACCTGTCGTATGGCGTCCTGCTTTCCTCGGGGGATATGCCTTGGAGAAAGCGGGTGACGATGGTTCGCGAGACGGCAGGGCTGAGGAATACCTCGCCACATCGAGCCGCGCGAATCGCCAGCAGCAACTCGGCGCTGAGTGAACGCTTGAGCAGATAGCCGGAGGCGCCAGCCTGTAGTGCGCGCAGGATGTATTCCCCTCCCTCGTGCACCGAAAGCATCAGCACCCGCACCTCTGGCAGACGTTGGCGGACGCGCCGCAGCACTTCCAGTCCATTCAGGCCAGGCATAGTGATGTCCATCACCACGATGTCAGGCCGGACGTCTTTGATCAGGCGAAGAGCCTCCAGTCCATCGGCGGCCTCTCCCACGATTTCGATGTCCGGCTCTCTCTCCAGCAACGCCCGTAAGCCCTGGCGCACCAGGTGATGATCTTCGGCTAACAACACGCGAACCACATCCATAGAGGGACGGCCTCACTCACACTCTGGCAGCGGCAATTCGACTGCGATCCTGGTTCCTTTCCCAGGTGCTGATTCAATGCGCGCCTTGCCGCTCAGAAGCGTGGCGCGCTCCTGCAGGCCCACCAGGCCGAAGTGCCCCTCAGCCAGGCCCGTCCGCAAGACAGTAGCAGCGTCGAAACCGCAGCCATCGTCCGTCACCTGCACACACAGGCTCCGGCCAGCGCACGCCACTTCCACCACGATCGATTCAGCAGAGGCGTGGCGCGCGACGTTGGTCAGCGCCTCCTGGATGATGCGGTACACCGCCGTAGCCAGGGGGTCAGGCAACTGACTGGGAAACGCTTCCTGGCGCAGGATGACCTGCAGGCCGGTCCGATGCTGGTAACGCTCAATGTGCCATTCAAGGGCTGCGCGTAATCCTAGTTCGTCCAGCGCTGCCGGGCGCAGGTCGAGCGAGAGTTTGCGTACCACATCCATCGTCTCGTCAATCAGGTCCACGTTCTCAAGCGCCCGCTCTCGCAACTCAGCCAGTTCAGCAGGCAGGTCCGCCACCAACATCTCCTGACTGAGTTTGGCACCGGTCAGCAACTGCCCCACTTCATCGTGCAGTTCACGGGCGATACGGCGTCGTTCCTCTTCCTGGGCCTGTACCACCCGCGCGGCCAGTCCTTCGGCCCGTGCACGCGCGGCGTCTATCTGTCCGTACAACCGCGCATTATCTATCGCGGCGGCGGCTCCCGGCGCGATGGCACGAACGAAGGCGAGTTCCTCCTCGGTGAAAAAGCGCGGGGTCTCGAAAGAACGCAGGTGCAGCACACCCACCGGCTGGCCCTTGGCAACCAATGGCACTTCCACGACACTGCGGATGTTCTTCGCCCGTGCCTCGGCCCGCTTCTCCTCGGGGATGTGCGGGGCAGTCCACAGATCGGGCTCGTAGACCGGTTGACCGGTATCCAGGGCACGGCTCGAATAGGGGTGTTGATCCCGCGTGCGCCGTTCCCCTATCCGTCCCACCTGATGCGCGGGGACATCGTAATGCTGCGCCCGAATCTCAAATGTCTGCGTGGCGGGGTCGTAGGACGAGAAGGACACGCTGGCCAGGTTGAACTGCTTCTGTACCACGTCCAACACGCGGTCCAATACCTTGTCCAGATCCAACGTGCCCGAGAGCAATTGTCCCGCCTCGACCAGGGCTTGCAGTTCCCGGTTGCGTCGCTCCAACGTCTGCTGCACGCGCCGGAAGTCTGTCACATCAACACCGATGCCGACAATCGCTGTCACGTCCCCGGCCTCATCCCTGACGTTGGTGTAGGTCCAGGTGATCCAACGCTCGTTGTCATCCCTGGTGAGCAACGGAATTTCGTAGTTACCGGGCGGCACGTCGGCCCGCAGCCTCTTGGAGAAGGCCTCCTGCACACCTGGGACGAACCGTTCGGGGATCAGAAACTTCCACATCACGCAGCCAATCGTTTCAGTCGCGGTGTAGCCCGTGAGTTCCTCGCACGCCCGGTTGAACAAGGTGATACGTCCATCGGCATCCAACACCATGACTAGCGCCGAGGTGGTCTCAACAATGCTCTGGGAGAAGCCGCGCTCACGGCGAAAAGCCTCTTCGGTCCGCTTGCGCTCGGTGATGTCCTCCATAACGCCCTCGTAGTACAGCACCCGGCCGTCGGAATCGCGGACGGCTTGGGCGCTATCCCGCACCCAGATGATCGTTCCGTCGTACCGGCGCAATTGAGCCTCGAAATCACGCACGACCCCTTCGCGCTCCATCAAGACCTGCCACCGCCGACGACCATCCGGGCTCGCATACGTGTCGGCCGCGCTGACCATCAGCAGGGACTCCCGGTTCGGGTAACCCAGCATCTGCACCAGAGCAACGTTGGCGTCGAGGGCCTGTCCCTCTGGCGTGGTTCGGTATAGTCCCACGGGCACGCCGTCAAACAGGCTCCGGTAGCGGGCCTCGGCCTCCTTCAGCGCCTGGCGCTGCTGGGCCCGCTTCAGGGCTAACCGCACCGCGACCGGCAGGCGGGCGAAATGTCTGGGCAATTTGATGACATACTCATCCAGGCCAGCCTTCATCGCCTCCACGGCGGTCTCCTCAGTGCCGACATCCGTGAACATGATCACCGGGCACTCGGGCCAGCGGGCCTTGACCGCGCGTAGAACCTCCAATCCGTCCGTCCACCGCAGCCGGTAGTCGGTGATCACCAGGTCGAAGTTACCCCCCTCCAGGGCCTGGGCAAAACCCTTTGCCTCGGTGATCTGCTGCACCTGGAGGTCGAGAATCTCCCGGCGCAGTTCACGTATGGCCAGGGTGCGGTCGTCCAGGCTGTCGTCAATGAGAAGGATGCACAAGGTATTGTTCATGACTGCTTATCTCTCTGGCTTGTAAGATACCTTCTTGCCATCTGTCTATTGTGGCCTGCCCCCGTTGTTTACGGCGGTACGCCATCCACGGGCCACTTGCCAGCATAGAAGGCCAGGTACTCGGCGACGTTCGCCGCCCACAACCCGCTCTCGTGGCCACCGGAGTGCACGACGTACTCGTGGGTTATGCCCCGTGCCTCCAGCGCCTCGTGCAGCGCCTGGGTAGACTTCCGCGCCCAGTCCGCGTCGCCAGCGTCAAGGCGGGTGTGCAACGCCGCTACGCCGGGCTCCTCCAGAAGATAAAACGGGTCGTAGACTGGCGCGGCCATGTTGACCGAGAGGGCCGGGCTGTGCGCCCCCACCGCCGCAAAGAGATCAGGGTGACGGAAGCCTATCTCCAGCGCCCAGACCCCGCCCCGTGACACGCCGCCGATGGCCCGTCCCTCCCGTTCCGCCCAGGTGCGGTATGCCCCGTCCACGTGGGGAATGAGATCGTTAACGACCTGCCCCTCAAAAGAGTGGTCACCGCCGCAGGTGTTGATATACAGCCTCTCGCTCCCCCCTGGCAGGACAATGATGAATGGGGGCAGCGTCCCGGCCCCGATGCCAGCGTCAGCAGCCTCGTCGGCTCCCAGGCCGTCCCAGTGAGCCTCGTCGTAGGGCCAGCCGTGGAGCAGGTAGAGTACCGGGTAGCGCCAGCCAGCCTGGTCATAGCAGGGCGGCAGGTAGATGCGATAGGGTTGCTCATCCCCGGTCGTCTGGCTGAAGTAGGTGTGCTGCTCCATCCTGCCCATGGCCTCAGTACACGTTGGTGTGGGAGTAGAAGTGGGAGTGGGTGTAAGGGTGGGAGTGGGTGTAAGAGTAGGAGTGGGAGTGGATGTGGATGTAGGAGTGAGTGTGGGGGTGAGGGTAAAGGTGGGAGTGAGCATGAGTGTAGGTGTCGAGGTTGGGCGCAGAGGATCCGAAAGGGGCTGCACCAGCACCCCCAGCGCGATAGCAACCGCCAGGGCCAGCACGACCAGTCCGCGCATCAGCCAGCCTCCCCGCCTCATCTACTCATTCCTCATCTACCACTTATACTTATTCCTCATCTACTCATCTACCCATTTACTCTCTACTCCCCTACCCCAAGTCTCTTCCGCGTATAGGCAATCAGTCCTCCAGCCGCGAAGATACCCATCACCGCCTCCGGCAACGGCGGGAAGGTGAAGGTGCCCTTCGCACAACGGATCTCCCCCGCCCCCAGATCCACCTCGACCTCGTCGTCCCTCTCCAACGCCTCCACCGCCTCCGGGCAAGTGATGGCCGGGAGGGCATTGTTGATACAGTTGCGGTAGTAGATGCGGGCGAACGACTTCGCGATGATCGCACCGACCCCCTTCGCCACCAGGCAGGTGACCGCCTGCTCGCGGGAACTGCCACAGCCAAAGTTCTTGCCCGCCACGATCACGTCGCCCTGCCGCACCTGGGAGCGAAACTCCGGGTCCAGGTCCTCCAGCGCGTGCTCCCCCATCTCCGCCGGGTCGCTGATGGTATAAGTGTACTTGCCAGGAAAGATAACGTCGGTGTTGACGTCATCGCCATATTTCCAGACACGCCCTTTGATAGACATACGTTTCTCCCGAAAAGTCCGAATTTACGAATCTACGAATCCCGAACAAGGTGGACTAGTAGATTCCGGATCCTAATTTGGTGCTTCACTACAAATCGTTCGGATGCACAATCTCGCCAGCAACAGCGCTCGCCGCCACCACCAGCGGGCTGGCGAGGTAGACTTCGCTCTCCTTCGTGCCCATCCGCCCGCGGAAGTTGCGGTTGGCGGTGCTGATGGAGACTTCTCCCTCAGCGGGAACACCCATGTGGTTGCCCATACACGGGCCGCAACCGGGACTCTCGATCACCGCGCCCGCCTCGACGAATGTACGCAGGTATCCCGCGTCGAGCGCCGCCAGATACACCTCCGACGAGGCCGGGATGACAATCAGCCGCACGCCCGGCGCGACCCTGCGCCCCTCCAGCACCCGCGCCGCCAGCGCCAGGTCGCTTAGTCGCCCGTTGGTGCAGGTGCCCAGGAACGCCTGATCAATCCGTGTCCCCGCCACTTCCCGCACCGGCGCGACGTTGTCCACCGTGTGCGGCCTGGCGACCACCGGCTCAATCGCTTCCGCGTCGTACTCGACCACACGGGCGTACTCCGCATCGGGGTCGGGGTAGACCGGATCGTAGGGCCGCCGCGCCCGTTCCCCCAGCCAGGCAAAGGTCACCTCGTCGGGCGGGATGTAGCCGTTCTTGGCCCCCATCTCCGCCATCAGGTTGGGGATGACCATGCGGGCTTCCATATCCAGCGCCGCCACCCCCTCCCCGTGCCACTCGACCGACTGATAGAGACCACCGTCGGCCCCCAGGTCGCCGATGGCGTGCAGCGCCAGGTCCTTGGAAGTGACCCCCTCGCGCAGCCGCCCATGGACGACTGTTTTGAGGCTCTCCGGCACACGCAGCCAGATGCAGGCCGTCGCCATAATCGCCGCCATCTCGCTGCGCCCGATGCCCACCGCGAAGGCCCCGAACGCCCCGGCGGTGGGGGTGTGCGAATCGGAGCCGACAATGAGCGCGCCCGGCAGCGCGAACCCCTCCTCGGCAAGAACCTGGTGGCAGACCCCGCGCCCCACGTCGTAGAAATGTGCGATCCCTTGCTCCGCCACGAACTGGCGAATGGCCTTGTGGTTCTGAGCATGCTTCGTCGTGGGGGCCGGGCAGGCATGGTCGAGTACCACGACGTGGATGTCGGGCCGCGCCACGCGACTCACACCGACCTTGCGGAAGATCCCCGCGATGGGGGCAGTGTTGTCGTGGCTGAGCGCCACGTCGGGCGTGACCTCGACGATCTGCCCAGGTACGACTTCGGGCAACCCAGCCTTTTGCGCCAGTATCTTCTCAGCAAACGTATGACCCATCACAATCTCCTCCGCGAACTTGGTAGCCCGTATTGTACCCCATCGGCTTCCGGCTGGCAAGCAGCGGCTTGGCAACGTGTCCCACCTGTGGTACACTGGCTCGCGGTGCAAAACACACAGAGAGTCAACACCTACGGCCTGTTCCCTGCGATCATCACACCCAAAGAATTGGCCGGCTTCCACGGCATTGACGAGCGCATCTCTCTGGAAAACCTGCAACTGGGCACCCGCATCATCTACGAGGTGCTGACCGAGGTGTTATGACTATCTATCTAGATATCTCCGCCGCCGTTCACCACCGCGCTGGACTGGGGCGATACGCCGAGAGCCTGACCCGCGCCCTGGTCGCCGCCCATCCGGACCGCTATGCCCTGTTCTACAACCGGGAGCGAGGTATAGAACCACTGGCGGGGCTGGAGCACCTGCCCACCCGAACCGTCGCCCTGGGCTACAAGCCGTGGCGTTTGCTGGTCTGGCTGGGACAATTGGCCCACCTCGGCTTTGACCCTCTGGTGCCCGACGCCGGACTCTTCCACGCCACCGAACACCTCCTGCTATCACTGCACTCCACCCCCACCATCCTCACCGTGCACGATCTCATCTTCCGGAATCTGCCGGCTCATCACAAGCCCCTCAACCGCTGGTACCTGAACCTGACTATGCCTCTCTACTGCCGTCGGGCCACCCACATCATCGCTGTCTCTGAGTGTACCCGGCGTGACATGGTCGCCGCCTACAACCTCCCGCCGGAGAAGATCACGGTCGTTCACGAGGCGGCCGCCCCCCGCTTCCGGCCGCAACCGCCGGATACAGTGATCGCCGTGCGGGCGCGGTACCACCTGCCGGATCGCTACCTGCTCTTCGTCGGCACCATCGAGCCACGCAAGAACCTGACCCGACTGCTGAGTGGTTTTGAGGCCATCCATGCCGACGGGCTGACCGACGGGCTGGTGATCGTGGGCAAACGAGGTTGGCTGTACGACGATTTCTTCAGCCGACTGGAGCAATCGCCAGCGCGAGCAGCCGTCATCCTCCCTGGCTACGTGCCGGACGAGGATCTGCCGGCTATCTATGCCGGGGCGCAGGCGCTGGTCCTCCCCAGCCTCTACGAGGGCTTCGGCCTGCCGGTGCTGGAGGCGATGGCCTGTGGCACACCGGTGACGTGTAGCGACACATCCTCTTTGCCCGAGATCGCGGGAGAGGCCGCTTTGCATTTTGCCCCTGATAGTGTAGAATCTCTCACCCATGCCCTGCACCGTCTGTTGAGCGACACTGACTTGCGCGCTGCTCTGCGACAGCGTGGCTTTGAGCAGGCGGCCAAGTTCTCGTGGGACCAGGTGGCAGCCGAGACAGGGGCCGTGTATGATGCCGTGCTGAATGGTAGTACCGGGCGCGGGATTTGAGAGAGGAGCCGATTCACCGAGGGGAGAGACAACAAAAGCGAGTACCTGGAGACCAAATGAGCCTCACCGACCGTCTATCCACCCTGGCCCAGGCCCATTGGCCGCGCTGGGCGCTCATAGCAGCACTGGTGATCTTGTACGCCGGCTGGCTGATCTACGTGACCACGGCTGACCGCCCGCTCGATTTCTACGTCTACTATATGGCCGCCGAGACCATCGCCCGTGGCGACAGCCCTTACACCATCTCGGATACGGCGTGGGATGCACTGGCCTCTGACCTGGGCATCACCAATTACACCCGCCCCTACCGCTACCCTCCCTACACAGCGGTGCTGCTGACCTTATTCCGCCCGCTGGGGCCGCAGGGGACAATGGTGATATGGGCGATCACCAACGCGGCAGCAATGATCGGGGGGGCGTGGCTGTTGGGCCAGACGCTGGGAAATGGCCGGTGGCTCCCGTTGTCGCTGGCGGCGCTGCTGCTCTTCGTGCCCCCGCTGGCAACGCTGCTGGCTGGACAGGTCAACGGGCTGCTCTTCTTCTGCCTGGCGTGGGCACTGTGGGGGATGACTCACCAGCGAGAGGGATGGCTGGGAGTGAGTCTGGCCCTGGGCACGGCGTTCAAGGTCATCCCTCTGGCGCTGGTGCTCTACTTGTTCTGGCGACGGCGGTGGCGGGCTGGGCTGACCGCAGCCAGCGTGTTGCTGATACTGACACTGGCCTGCCTGCCGGCGTTGGGATGGGAAAGCCTGGCCGACTACGGACGGAAGGCCATCTTCCTGAGCCGCCCCGACAGTGTGTACACTTCACCTCCCAACCAAACCATCACAGCAGTGCTGGGACGGACGTTCCCAGCGATGCCCACCCTGGCACTGGCGGGCGGGCGCTGGCTGGGACTGCTACTCGTCATCCTGACGGCTGCCCTCTGCTGGCCAGTGGGCGATGCTACCCGGTGGATGCCGCTGGAGTTCGGGCTGATCGTGGCAGCGCTTCAACTGATCCCCCCCTTCACCTGGTATCACCAACTGGTGTTGTTACTCATCCCCCTGCTCGTCGTGGCGAACCGGCTATGGGCCGCCCGGCAATGGGGCTACCTGGTCTTGCTGGCAGTGCTTTTCGCCCTGACCGACATACACGGGCTGGTCTGGCACTACTTGGCGGACTGGCCATGCCTGACTTCATTTCCCTTCCTATTGGGGCTAACACTGTGGGGGCTCTCCGGCTGGTTCCTGGCGCGGAGGAAGTGGCATGCGGCATCCTGATTCGCCCGCCCTGCGCCATCTGGCCGTCATAGGCTTCTACCTTGCCGTGGCCGTGCTCATGACCTGGCCAGTAGCTGCCCACCCGGGCGACCGTATCGCGGGCTACCCGGCCGATAACCACCTCTACGTCTGGACACCGTGGGTCTTCCGCCAGGAGGTACTCTCCGACCTCGATCCTTGGCACACTACATACATCTACTACCCCGACGGCATCAGTCTGGCACTCCACGCGCTGATTGTGACCAAAACGATCCCCGGCGTGCTCCTGCAGACTTTCCTCTCACCGGTCGTCACCTTCAACTTATTTCTCCTCGTCTCGATGGCACTGAGCGGCTACACCACCTGGTTGCTGGTGCGCCATCTCACCGGCGACGGCACAGCGGCTTTGGTGGGCGGCCTGGTTTTCGCCTGCTCCCCCTTTTACCTGGCTCACGCCAGCGGTGGTCACCTGGACTATATCAGCGCCGAGGGCATCCCGCTGTTTGGTTATTTTTTCGTCAAATCGTTCGAGGGAAAACAGTGGCAGGACACTCTTTACGCCGGTCTGGCGATGGCCTACACTGCTCTGAGTAACTGGGCCTACCTTCTATACTTGCTGCTCTTTTGCGCTCTCTTCCTGATCTATCACCTCATCATTGAGCGACGGGACCACCTGCGCCGACCTATCCTGCGACAGTATGCCATCATCGCAGGCGTCGCTGGAGTGTGCAGTGCTCCACTGATGGTCCCAGCCTACCTGGCCTCCCGCTCCGGCACCTACGACATAACGCGCTACGTCGGGGGGGGCGCGCTGTATGTCTCCGACATACTGGGCTTCTTCACCCCCAGCCCCGACCACTTCCTGGTGGGTGACCTGGTGCAACCCATCTTCAACCGGTTCACCGGCGGCCGGTTCGAAGGCACGGTCTTCCTGGGCTTCTCGGTGTTGACACTGGCGGGGCTAGGACTGCGACAGGCCAGCCGTCGGCAAGGCAGGTTCTGGCTGGCGGTAGCGCTCCTTTTCGCCCTCATCTCGCTGGGACCTGGGCTGCACGTTCTGGGGCATTACCAGTTCCCCTGGCTCTCGTGGATGCGGATGGGCACCGTGGCCCAGAGACTGGGGATGCCGATGAAGCCTGAATGGGTACAGATATTCGACGAGGCCCCGATGATCCCGCTGCCAGGAGCAGTGTTGCAGTTGCTGCCGTTTTTTAAGTGGACGCGCGCACCCAGCCGCTTTATCGTCGTAACCATGCTGGCGCTGGCAGTACTGGCGGGCTTTGGAATCACCCGTCTGCGTGAGACGTTGCGTGACCGCCACTGGCTGCGCTGGCCTGCATCCGCTGTTGTCACCGCCACGGCGGGCGCGATCGTGCTGCTGGAGTTCTGCATCCTTCCCTTCCCCACCACCCCGGCCGCCGCGCCTGCCTTCTATCGCCGCTTGGCGGAGGAGCCGGGCGACTTCGCAATCCTGGAATTGCCTATCAAGCCTTACCAGTTGCAGCCCCAATACTGGCAGACCGTCCACGGCAAGCGGCTGATCTATGGCCACATCTCCCGCGTGCCAGAGGAGCGCTTCGCCTACCTGGACTTTATCGCAAGTGAGGTCTATCACCCCACCGGCTACTTCGAGACGGTGGACGTCCGCTACCTGGTGCTGCACGAGGGTCAACTGGACAGTCTGGAACCAGCGGAGGCAGAGGCTCTCAAAGCAGCGATGGAGACCAACTTCGAACTGGCCGAAAGCGGCGACCACCTCCGCGTCTACCGCGCCTACCCTTTGCGGAGCAATTCCCAATGAACATTATCACACGCTTGAAGCAAGCCGACCACGGCGTGATTGTACTGATCATCGTCTTTCTCGTCGCCTTCCCAGTGCTGTTCAAACCTTGGATCCACGGCGCGGACACCATCGGTTATTACTCCTGGCTGCGCTCGCTGGTCATTGATGGCGACCTGCAGACGGCTGATGAGTTCGAACACTTCGGCATGGGCTGGCTCAACACCTACGCCGATACGGGCCTGCGCGATAACCCGGGCGCAGTTGGCTCGGCGGTGCTCTGGTCGCCCTGGTTCCTGGCCGCCCACGGGCTCACCCTGCTGGGCCGCGCTCTGGGTTTGCCATGGGCTGCCGATGGCTACGGGCAACAGTACATCCTGGCTGTCAGCCTGGGTAGCGCGGTGTACGCCTTTGCTGCCCTTTTGCTCACCTATCGCCTGGCACAGGATTTCTTCGCACACTCCATGGCCGCTCTGGCGGTGGCGGCGGTCTGCCTCGCGTCACCACTGGTCTTTTACATGTACAGCCATCCCCTCATGTCCCACGCCAACGATACCTTCGCCTACGCGCTATTCCTGTTCACCTGGCACCGCACACGGAAGCAACACGGTGCCGCCCGATACGGACTGCTGGGAGTGACTGCCGCGCTGTGTGCACTGGTGCGCAACCAGAACGCCGTCCTCGTGGTTTTCCCACTCCTGGAAATCGCTTTCCACGCCGTCCAGACCGGCCGGCGGGATGGCTGGAACCGCGCTGTCGCAAGTGGGCTGCTGGAGGCGCTATGCTTCTCGGCTGCCTGGTGGTTGGCGTTCCTGCCCCAACTGCTTGTCTGGCGCACCGTCCTCGGCACCTGGCTGCCTGGCAACCCCTACGCACACAGCGGTGGCGGCACGTTCGACTTTCTACACCCACACCTTTTCGGGGTTCTGTTTTCCACCAACCACAGTCTGTTCCTCTGGACACCGCTAATGCTGCCAGCAGCGCTGGGTTGGTTTCCCCTCTGGGGCAAAGACCGCCGCCTGACCGCGCTGCTGGTGCTCAACTTTGTTTTGCAACTCTACGTGATCGCCTCGTGGAGCTCCTGGGACGGATCGGCGGCTTTCGGCCAGCGGTTCTTCACTAATATGACGCCCGCTTTCGCACTGGGACTGGCGGCGTTGCTGACCACCTTGCAAAGACGCATCCCCTTGCGCTGGCTGGCTACCGCCTGTGCCTTTTTTATCGTCTGGAACGGACTGCTCATCGCGCGCTACGCCTTGGAGGACATCCCACACTACGGCCCCGCGCCACTTGCCGAACTGATCGTCGGCCAGTTCACCGTACTGCCTCGTTATCTCGACCGTATCATCCAGATTCTGCTGACGCGTTCCTGAGGAGGCCAAATGGCAAGGATGGCAACCATAGACCTATTCCTGGTCAGCTTCCTGGGACTGTTCTTTGAGATCCTGATCATCCGCTGGCTCTCGACGGAGGTTCGTCTATTTGCCTACTACAAGAACCTCCCATTGATTGCCGCGTTCATGGGGTTGGGCATCGGCTTCACGCTCGCCAGGAAGAGTAGGTTCTTTTCTTGCCCTGGGCCGTGGTGGAGACAAGTAGCACAATAATGAACATCCTTCACATCTACAAAGACTACTACCCTGTCCTGGGCGGCATCGAAAACCACGTCAAAGTGCTGGCCGAAGCCCAGGCAGCAGCCGGACATCAAGTCGTCGTGTTGGTCTGCGACCCCGGCCCACGCACTCGCGTAGAAACTCTCAACGGGGTGAAAATCATCAAAGCCGGGCGGCTGGCAACCGCCGCTTCTATGCCCCTTAGCCTGAGTCAGCCCGTCGCCCTGGCCCGTCTCCGCCCCGACGTCGCCCACGTCCACTCCCCCTACCCCCTTGGCGAAGTTGCCAATTGGCTGCTGGGCCGCGCTCAAGCCACGGTCATCACCCATCACTCCGACGTGGTCCGCCAGCAAGGGTGGCTTCGCCTCTACGGCCCGCTCCTCCGCCGTGTCCTGCACGCCGCCGGCCGCATCATCGCCACCAGCCCGCGCTACATCGAGACATCCCCCTGGCTGCGGCCGGTGCGGGATAAATGCGTCGTCGTCCCTCTGGGGGTGGACCATCACCGCTTCGCCCCCGCCCCCTTCGATGGCCCGCCAACCATCCTCTTTGTGGGCAGATTGCGCTACTACAAGGGACTGGACACACTCCTGCATGCGATGGCGAACCTGCCCGAGGTACACCTCAACGTTGTGGGTGATGGGCCGATGCGCGCCCCCTGGGAGACACTGGCGGAGGAGTTAGGGATTGCCAGCCACGTCCGCTTCCTCGGCGAGGTAGACGACACCAACCTACCAGCCCTCTACCACCAGGCGCATCTCTTCGTCCTCCCCGCCAACGCCCGCGCCGAAGCCTTCGGCACCGTCCTCCTGGAGGCACTGGCTTCGGCTCTTCCCTGCATCACCACCGAGGTGGGCACCGGCACATCCTGGGTGGTGCAGGACGGCATCACCGGGTTGGTGGTGTCTCCTCGCGTTCCCCAGGCACTGGCCGAGGCTATCCGGCGTCTGTTGGACGACCATCAGCGCCGGGCAGCGATGGGCCGGGCCGCCCGCGCGCGGGTGGAGGCAGAGTTCACCTTGGAGCAGATGGTCGCCCGCGTGCAGGCGGTGTATGAAGGCGTACTGGCCGCTTGATTTTTCAGGCGTTTAGTGTAAGATACATTAGAGGATATCTTCTCAATACCTTGGGGCAAGGGCAGCGTAGGGCGGTTTTGCTAACCGCCACAGGGTCGGATAGCAAATCCGACCTACTTTCGCCCCAACTTTTTGAGAAGACACATTAGAGGGATAAAATGAGAATTCTCGTAACTGGCGGTGCTGGCTTCATCGGTTCTAACCTGGTGGACACCCTGACAGAGCAGGGCCACGAGATCACTGTCATAGACGATCTTTCTGTAGGCAAAATCACCAACATCGAACACCACCTGGAGAGCGCGCACTTTCACTTCGTCAACGATACCATTCTCAACGTCGCCACGCTGGAACGTCTCATCTGCCAGGCTGACTTGATCTACCACCTGGCGGCGGTCGTCGGCCCCAAGTACGTCGTCGAGGACCCCCTGGGCACTATCATCACCAACGTACGCGGCACGGAGAACGTGCTGGAATTGGCCTCCAAGTACTGGGTCAGGACCGTCATCGTCTCCAGTTCCGAAGTCTACGGCAAGTCCACCGCTGTGCCGCTCAGCGAGGACGACGACCGCATCCTCGGCCCGACTACCGTGCGCCGCTGGTCATACTCCGACGCCAAAGCGATTGACGAGTACTTCGCCTTAGCCTACGCTAAAAAGGGGCTGCCCGTCGCCGTCGTGCGTTACTTCAACGCCTACGGCCCCAGGCTCGACCCTCGTGGCTATGGCAGCGTCATCGCCAAGTTTATCACGCAGGCACTGCGCGGCGAACCGCTCACCGTCTACGACGACGGACGGCAGAGCCGCTGCTTTACCTATGTCGCCGACACTATCAAGGGCACGATCCTGGCAGCGACGGTCAAGGAAGCAGCAGGCCAGATATTCAACATTGGTTCCAACCGCGAGACGACCATCCTCGAACTGACTACTTTGATCCGGCAACTGACGGATGTGGCATCGGAAATCGTCCACGTGCCCTACGAGACCGCCTACGGCCCGGCTTTCGAGGACCCCCGCCGCCGCGTGCCCGACGTGGCCCGCGCGCGCGAGGTGCTTGGCTTCGAGGCACAGACACCTCTTGAAGAGGGATTGCGCCATACGCTGGAATGGTTTCGAGGAGTGGCAATATGAATAGTATGGTAAAAGAGATAAACTCAACCAAACTCAGCACGTTCTGTGACCAGGTCCTGGAAATCGGCTGGCTCCTGGCGGTGGCTATCACCCCACTCTTTTTCAACGTTTATTCCAGTCGGGTCTTCGAGCCAGACAAGTTGACCACCCTGCGCACTGTCGCCGTCATCATGGCCGCCGTATGGCTGGTCAGGTATATTGAGGAGCGAGCCAGCGGCCGGCACGAGATTGGGTTCACATGGCACACGCCACTGGTGTTCCCCACCCTCTTTACAGTCGCAGTCTATCTCCTCAGCACCATCCTATCCGTCACCCGCTGGGTCAGCCTGTTGGGCTCATACCAGCGTCTGCAGGGGACGTACACCACGCTGGCCTACATCGTCGTGTTCCTGGTCATCCTGCAGGCACTACGCACGCGCGCCCAACTCGACCGCCTGATCAGTGTCATCATCCTCAACAGCCTGCCCATCGCCCTCTACGGTCTCGTCCAGCACAATGGGCTTGATCCACTTCCCTGGGGCGGGGACGTGACCCTGCGGGTGGCCTCCAACATGGGCAACGCCATCTTCGTCGCCGCCTATCTCATCATGGTCGTTCCACTCACCATAGGTCGCATAATCGAAAGTTTCAAGGCCATTCTGACCGAGGATGAGACCAATACGGCGGACATCGCACGCGCGGCGGGCTACATCTTCATCACCGCTGTGCAACTGATTGCCATCTGGTATTCCCAGAGTCGTGGCCCCCTGATGGGCCTCTTGGCCGGACTCGGCGTATGGATATTCGTAGGGCTGCTGGCCCTGCAACATGCTGCCCGGCAGGAGCAGCCTTTCCGTCCCTCCGACCTTCGGGGAGACCTTGGGCGTGGGTTGGCGTTCGGGTTGGGGAGCCTGGTAGCGGCGGGCGCGGCTGCAGCAGTCCTCTACTTCGTCAGCAAAGCCGTCGCCGCGCCAGAGAGCAGCCTCCCACAGTGGGTCGCCATCATCGGAGCGGCGCTGATTCTATCGGGGCTTTGGCTAGCCGCCATCGCCAACCAACGAGGTTGGCGCTGGCTGTGGATCAGCGCGCTGTCAATCGCGATCCTTTCCATCGCCGGATTCCTGACAATCAACCTGGTTGAACCGGTCCATGAGTGGAGCCAACACCAGCCCTGGCTGGGCCGACTGGACGACGTGTTGCAGCGCGAGGGCGGCACCGGCAAGGTGCGCGATCTCATCTGGGAGGGGGGGCTGCAATTGATCCTGCCCCACGAACCCATCAAGTACCCGCCGACGACAGCATACCCCCAGGAACGCCCTGATCCCTTCAACGCCCTCCGCCCCCTGGTGGGTTACGGCCCAGAGTCCATGTATGTGGCGTACAACCCCTTCTACCCTCCGCTCCTGGGCCACCATGAGGCCCGCACCGCCTCCCCCGATCGCTCCCACAACGAGACGCTGGACTCGCTGATCATCACCGGCCTTCTGGGCTTCGTTGCCTACCTGGGGATCTTCGGCAGCGTGTTTACCTTCAGCCTGCGTTGGCTGGGAATCCTGCCCTCCGACTGGCGGAGAACCACCTTCTTCGCCCTACTGGCCATAGGAGCAATCACCACTGTGGCAGTGACGAGCATCATTATTGCCCCTCACTTCTTCGGCCTGGCCATCCCGGTTGGCATCATCGCTGGGATGTTTCTCTACCTGGTCGTCTATGGTCTCTCGACGTACTGGGAGCCAGAGGCAGCCCCGAAGGCCCACCCTTACCTCATCCTGCTGATAAGTATCCTTTCCGCTTCGGTGGCTCACCTCATCGAGATCAACTTCGGCATCGGCATCGCCTCCACGCGCACTACCTTCTGGGCCTACGCCGGGATGCTCGTCGTGGCCGGGATGGTACCCTTTCGCGAACAGCAAACAGAACCGCAGAGGAAAGAGAAAAGGGCAGGAAGCAGGAGGCAAGAAAGCAAGCAAGCCAGGAAGCAGGAAAACAGACAGCACAAAAAAAAGCGCCGCAAGGCCACCCCGCCACCCCTCGCCAAACCCGCCCTGCCCGCCTGGTTGTGGCCCACGCTTGCCGTCGCTATCGTCGGCGGCTTCATCCTGGGTACGCTAGGCTTCGACTTCACCACCAACGCGGAGCGTCTTTCTCAACCCCTGACTATCATCTGGCGTGCACTAACCATCCTGCCAGCACAGCAGAATCGCACCTCCTACGGTGCACTGATGATCTTCGCCCTCACCTGGTTGATGAGCGCGGTCATATTCGTCTCTGAAATGGCCAAGAGCGGGGCATTCCGTGAACGCAAGGGCGACGGGGCTCTGGCGATAGTCCTGTACCTGCTGATCTCACTAATGGTGGGATTGGGATTCACCCTGGCACTGGCCAGTCGCCAGGCCTCGCTGGTGAACATTCAGGCACAGACGCTGGAGGATGTGATCGGTGTAGCCGATCGCGTCGCCAGCCTCTTGTCCATTTATTACGGGTTCATCGTCTTCGTTCTGATCGCCGGTGGCGTGGCGCTCTTCCTGGGAACACAACGAGCGCCCCGGCAGATCGCACAACCCTGGGGCGTGATCGCACTCACTGTGCTGATAGTGCTGGCTGGCGCTATCATCGTAACGACCAACCTGCGACCCATTCAGGCCGACATCGTCTACAAGCAGGCCGCCCCTTATGAGCAGGGCGGGCAGTGGCTGGTAGCCATTGAACACTATAAGCACGCGCTTGAACTGGCTCCTAAGGAAGACTTCTATCACCTGTATCTAGGCCGGGCCTACCTGGAATACGCTTCGGCCATTGAGGATACTGCTGTGCGGGACAATGTATTGCGCATGACGGAGCAAACCCTGATCCAGGCCCGAGAACTCAACCCGCTCAACACCGACCACAGCAGGAACCTGGCCAAGATGTACATGCGCTGGATCCAACTCGCATCTGACCCAGCATACCATGAGCATCTGGCCCAACAGTCTGCTGAGAACTTCAGAATCGCAACCATGCTAAGCCCCAGTAACGCCGATCTATGGAACGAGTGGGCGGGGCTATATCAGTTCCTGGGCAACTTTGACATGGCCGACCAAACTCTGCAGAGGTCGCTAGCCGTAGACCAAGAATATCACGTGACCTGGCTGATCTGCGGCGACGTAAACCTCCAGTCAGGTAATCTGGAAAAGGCAGCCCAGTGCTATGAGGAAGCGCTGAAACTAGAACCCAGCCTCCCGCAGATCTGGCGCACGCTGGGCTCGGTGTATGCCCAGTTAGGCCGCATAGACGAAGCCGTCGCTGCTCTTCAGCAGGCGCTGGAACTGAACCCCGAAGCCCCCGACGCCTGGGACACCCACCGCATACTGGCCATTATCTACGCCCAGTCCGGCCATAACGATGTGGCACTCCCCCACGCCCAGATGGCACTGCAACTGGCTCCCGAAGATCAACAAGCCATGCTACAGGACTTAATCGCACAAATTCAGCCACTGGAGATACCGCAACCATGACCGTTTATATGCTTGTCTTCGCCGGCGCACTGGTGCTGGCTATTGGGGTTACTCCTGTAGCACGCTGGCTGGCCCCACGAATGGGTGTGATAGATAGGCCTGAAGCACGCAAAATCCACCATCGCCCCGTTCCCCGCATGGGAGGCGTGGCGATTTATCTGGCTGTCATCGTCGCGGCGTTTGCCCTGGGAGAGCGCTACAACTTTGCCCAGTTCGGAAGTATCCTCGTCGGTGCTACAGGCGTCTCCTTTATGGGACTGATAGATGACCGCTGGGGCCTGCGTCCACTGATCAAACTGCTCGGCCAGACGCTCGCTGCCCTGCTGCTCTACGCCAATAACATCTACGTCGGCACATTCAATGACCCCATCCTGAACCTGATCACGACGGTGCTGTGGGTCGGGTACATCACCAACGCGGTCAACTTCCTCGACAACATGGACGGCCTGGCAGGAGGGGTCGCGGCCATCGCGGCGGCCTTCTTTGCCCTGATGTGCGCCTTCAGCGGGCAATACCTGGTCGGCGCCCTCTCCATCGCCGTGCTGGGAGCCTGCCTGGGCTTCCTGTTCTACAACCTCAACCCGGCCAGCATATTCATGGGGGACTCAGGAGCACTGTTCCTCGGCTTCATCCTGGCCGCCGCTGGCATCAAACTCCGCTTCCCGGACAATGTCACCTTCGTTACCTGGATGGTGCCAGTGCTGGTGATGGGCCTCCCCATTTTTGATACCACGCTGGTCATCGCCTCGCGCCTGCGGCGGCGTCTGAATCCCGCCACCACACCGGGCCAAGATCACATCTCACACCGCCTGGTGGCGGCCGGGATGACCCAACGCGAGGCAGTTCTGACTCTCTACGTCGTCTCCTTTATCCTGGGCCTGCTGGCCACTTTCGTCACTCAGGCTTCCGTCCTGGAGGGCTATACCGTCGGCATCCTCGTCGCGCTGGCCGGACTCTACGCTCTGTGGCGCGTGGAGCGTCCCCCCTTCTTCAAGTCCCAAATCTCGAGTCCTAAATCTCGAATCCCAAATCCCACAACAAGCGGCGAGTAACAACCCTCCAGCATCAAATATCCAGTATCAGAGGCCACGATGCACTCCCTGCAAGACAAATTGAGAGACAGAATTGCCAACCGCACCGCTCACGTCGCCATCATCGGGTTGGGTTACGTCGGCCTGCCCCTGGCGACGGCGTTCGCCAAGGCCGGCTTTCGCACCATTGGCATGGAAGTGAACCAGTGCAAGGTGGATGCCGTCACCGCCGGCCGGAGTTACATCCCCGACGTCTCCGACGACGATCTGATCCCTCACGTCCAATCGGGCCGCCTCACAGCCACCTCAGATTACGACGCATTGCGCGAGGCGGACGCCATATTCATCTGCGTCCCCACTCCCTACGACGCACAGCGTGCCCCTGACCTTTCCTACATCCAGGCCGCCAGTTATGGTATCCGGCCCCGCATGAAGTCCGGCCAACTGGTCGTTTTGCAAAGCACGACCTACCCTGGCACGACGGAGGAGATTGTCCAGCCCATCCTGGAGAAAAGCGGTCTCAAGGCCGGCGTAGACTTCTACCTGGCCTTCTCTCCCGAACGCATTGACCCTGGCAATAAACAATGGTCGGCCTACAATACGCCCAAGGTCGTAGGCGGCATCACACCGGAATGCACTCGACTGGCGTGCGACCTCCTGAGCCAGATGGGCGCGCCGGTGCATCCTGTCTCCTCTCCCCGCGCCGCCGAGTTGACTAAACTGCTGGAGAATACCTTCCGTGCCGTCAATATCGCCCTGGTCAACGAATTGGCGCTGCTGACCGAGCGCATGGGAATCGACCTCTGGGAAGTAATCGAGGCCGCCAAAACCAAGCCCTTTGGCTTCATGCCCTTCACGCCGGGGCCAGGCGTGGGCGGGCACTGCATCCCGGTGGACCCTTACTATCTCAGTTGGAAAGCCCGCGAGTACGACTATTACACCGAATTCATCGAACTGGCCGGCGAGGTCAACCAGGCGATGCCCCACCACGTCGTAGACCTCGTCTGCCAGGGCCTAAGCCTCCAGGGCAAGCCGCTGCGTGACGCACACGTACTGGTGCTGGGCGTCGCCTTCAAGCCTGACATTGACGACGCCCGCAACTCCCCCGCCGAGCGCATCATCGAACTGCTACTGAGTCGCAGCGCCCGCGTGTGCTACCACGACCCCTACGTGCCATGCTTCCAGGTGGGCGACGACGTCTTCCACCGCGAAGCAGTCGTGCTGGAGTCGGTGCCGCTGACGGAGGAGGAGATCACCGCTGCTGACTGCGTCGTCATCGTCACCGATCACCGCAGCCTGGACTACGCCCGTATAGTGCAGCATGCCGACCTAGTCGTGGACACTCGCAACGCCACTTCTGGCATAGCCGACCACAGGGAAAAAATCGTGCGCCTGGGCGCGCCGCTGACAGGTTTGTAGTAGTGACTTCAGTCGCTCTCAAGCCATTACAGTCCATCAGGCTGGTGAAATGCCATACATGATACGCGATGACGTCCCCCCTCCCCCACCCACCCGGCGGCTGAGGATAGTTCAGATTCTCACCGTCGTCTCGATCTTCGTCGCCATTGGCGCAGCCCTCTACTTCCGCAACCATCTCCAAGAACTGGAGCAATACGGCTACGCCGCCGTTTTCCTGGTCGGTCTGGTCAGCAATGCAACAATTATATTCCCCGTCCCCGGCCTGGCCGTCAGTTCGGTGATGGGCAGCGTCTTCAACCCTTGGCTCGTGGGCCTCATTGGCGGCATAGGTCAGGCCCTGGGAGAACTGACCGGCTACATGGCCGGCTACAGCGGGCAGATGCTTGTGGACAACAACCCCACCCATGACCGCCTGATGCGATGGATGCAGCGCCACGGTACACTGACCATCTTCATCCTGGCCGTCACTCCTAACCCTGTAGCCGATGTGGGCGGCATGACCGCCGGCGCGCTGCGCTTCCCGCTGTGGAAATTCCTGGCGAGTTGCACTGCTGGCAAGATAGTCAAAAACGTCATCTTTGCGCTGGCCGGCTACTACGGGATTGAGGCAGTGTTCAAACTGTTTAGTGGTTGACGGCAACACTAGCACGTGGTATAATCTAGTCACAAACTACATTCAAAAAGACGGCGAACAGGAGGAGTAGGCAGGACCGGCCTTGGCGAACCATCCCTGAGATGGGAAGAGAAGAGGGCCACCGGCTGCAAGCCCTCGCAGCGCCCCCTGCCGAAGGTCGCCTGGGAGTCGAGAGGCCGAACCCGGCCAGCAGAAGCCGGATAAGCCTCTTCGGGTTCGCCCGTTATCGCGAGAGCCCTTGTTAGAGGGTTGCAGAGTGCAACAATAGAATCCGTTGATGTCCTGAAATCCGAGTTCTATTGTTGAACCAGGGTGGTACCACGGAGGGTTGCCCCTTTCGTCCTTGGACGAAAGGGGCTTTTGCGTAGGAGGTACACGAAGTGACAGACTTCGGCTTTCACACGACGGAGTTGAAGCGTATTGAGGCCAGGTGCAAGATAAAAAACATCGCTTCTGCACGTGTTATTGAAAAAGTAGGAATGAGGTTTGAGGGAATCTTGCGGCAACACATGTTTGCAGAAGGCATCTATCACGGTCTAAAGATATACTCTATCCTGAAGGAGGATTGGACAAACAATGACCAACAAACTCTCTAAAACATACAACCCCAAAGAGCACGAAGAACGGCTCTACCAGTGGTGGGAGGAACAGGGCTACTTCCGCCCCGAAAAGCAGGTTGAACTGGGCCTGGCCTCCGAGGACGGCCCGCGCTGGTGCATCACCATGCCGCCGCCCAACGTCACCGGCGCGCTCCACCTGGGCCACGCCATGGTCGCAGCCATCGAAGACCTGATGACCCGCTACCATCGCATGCGCGGCTTCGAAACACTCTTCCTCCCTGGCTCCGACCACGCTGGGATCGCCACCCAGAACGTCGTGGAGCGAGAACTGGCCAAGGAGGGGCTCACCCGCCACGACCTGGGACGCGAGAAGTTCATCGCCAAAGTGTGGGAGTGGAAGCACATCTACCACCGCCGCATCACCGACCAGACTAAGCGGCTGGGCGTCTCGTGCGACTGGACGCGGGAGCGCTTCACCCTCGACGAGGGGCTGAGCCACGCCGTGCGCACCGCCTTCGTGCGCCTCTACAAAAAAGGGCTCATCTACCGGGGCACCTACCTGGTCAACTGGTGCCCCCGCTGCACCAGCGCCATCTCCGACCTGGAAGTGATCCCGGAGGAGCGTGCCAGCCACCTCTGGCACATCCGCTACCCCATCCTCAACGATGATTGGGATGGGCCAGCCCCCCCTCAGTCCCCCCCAACTCTGGGGGGGAGGTCTCCAGGGAGGTGGGGCAGCGGTAAATGGGCCGAGGGCGCGACCGAGTTTATCGAGATGGCCACCACCCGCCCGGAGACCATCCTGGGCGACACCGCTGTCGCCGTCCACCCCGACGACCCACGCTGGCAGCACCTCATCGGTAAGACCGCCGTCCTGCCTGGGCTGGGCCGCCGCATACCCATCATCGCCGACGAAGCGGTAGACCCGGAGTTCGGCACCGGTGCGGTCAAAGTCACCCCCGCGCACGACCCTACCGACAACGAAATCGGCATCCGCCACAGCCTGGATGCCCCCAACGTCATGACCGACACAGCCCGGATGAACGAGTTGGCAGGTCCCTACGCTGGGCAGGACCGCTCCGAGTGCCGCGGCAACATCGTCGCTGACTTCGAGAAGGAAGGACTGCTCGTCAAAGTCGAGCCCTACTTCCACGCCGTGGGCACCTGCGAGCGCTGCCATACCGACATAGAGCCGCGCATCTCCACCCAGTGGTTCGTCAACGTGAAGCCGCTGGCCGAGGCCGCGATGGAGGCAGTGAGCAGTGGTGCCACGACTATCATCCCGGAGCGAGAGGAACGTCGCTTCTTCCACTGGATGGAAAATATCCGCCCGTGGTGCATCTCGCGTCAGTTGTGGTGGGGCCACCGCATCCCCGTCTGGTACTGCGATGACTGCGGTGAGCAGACCTGTGAGCATGCCCTGAGCCCTTCGACCTCGCTCAGGGTAAACTCTGCCGAAGGGATGACCGACCCTACCGCGTGTGCCCATTGCGGCAGCACGAACATCCACCAGGACGAGGACGTCCTCGACACCTGGTTCTCATCCGGCCTGTGGCCCTTCTCCACCCTCGGCTGGCCCGATACCGACGCACCAGACTACCGCCGCTACTACCCTACCGACGTGCGCGAAACCGCCTACGAGATACTGTTCTTTTGGGTGGCACGGGAGATGATGCTTGGCATCGAACTGACTGGTCAAACCCCCTACGCCACTGTCTACTTGCACGGCCTGGTGCGCAACGAAGAAGGCAAAAAAGTCAGCAAGTCAATGGAGGACATAGAAGAGTACGACCCGCTGAACATCATCGAGAGATACGGCAGCGACGCGCTCCGTTATACCCAACTGACCAGTTCCACGCCGGGTCTGGACATGAGCCTCGATCTACGTCGCTTGAAAAGCGCCCGCAACTTTACCAACAAAATCTGGCAAGCGGCGCGATTCGCCCTCTCAAATTTGGATACTGGATACTCGATATTGGATATTGACCAATCTCTAATCTCTAATCTCCATCTTCCCGACCGGTGGATTCTCTCACGCCTCAATCACCTCATCCAGGACACGACTCGCCTTTTCGAGAGTCACCAGTACGGCGAGGCGGGGCGCCAGATTCACGATTTCCTGTGGGGGGAATACTGCGACTGGTATATTGAGGCCAGCAAAGTGCGCCTCTACGACGAGGCAGCGGACAAGTCCGTTGCGCAGACCGTCCTGCTCCACGTGTTGGAGACAGCGCTACGGCTGCTGCATCCCTTCATGCCCTTCGTCACTGAGGCTATCTGGCAAGCACTGCCCGACGAAGTGCAAGAAGGCGAAGCGCTGATCATGACCCGTTGGCCGGAACCGGACCCCGCACTCCTGGACGACGAGGCCGAGGGGCAAATGGAGGCAGCGATGGCACTCATCCGAGGCATCCGCAACCGGCGGGCCGAGTACAACGTGACCCCCGGCAAGCGCATCCCGGCCCTCGTCGCCGCCGGTGACGCTGCCCAGTGGTTGGACGAGCAGCGCGCCGTTCTCTGCGCCCTGGCCAAACTCGACCCCGGCCAACTAACCATCCAACCAACCATCCAACCAACCAAGCAAGCCGCCATCATCGTCGCGGGCGACGTCGTCTGCTACCTGCCGCTGGCCGCGCTGGTGGACCTGGAAGCGGAGCGGGAACGGCTGTCGTCGGAGTTGGCCGCAATCGAGAGCCGCATTGCCCGCAGCGAAAACCTGCTGGCGGGGCAGTTTGCGCAGAAGGCCCCTGTCCACGTCGTCCAGCGTGAGCGGGACAAAATGGCCGACCTGCAAACCGAACAGGCGAAACTGAAGGAGCGGCTGGCGGCACTGGAGTAGACCATCTGCCCCCCTTAGCAGAGCAAGGAGCCGTAGACTTCCGAAGTCCGTCAGACTTCGGAAGTCTCGCGTTTGGTCTATAACGATAGTTGTGGTATCATTACAGCCTGTGAAACCCACAAGCACAAACGGAGGCTGACTATGCCCGTTGATCCCAAGATCGAGAAACTGCACCAGATGCGCGAGCAGGCCCGCCTGGGCGGTGGCCAGGCGCGCATAAACCGCCAGCACGCCCGGGGCAAGATGACCGCCCGCGAGCGGGTGGAGAAACTGCTCGACCACGGCTCATTCCGCGAACTGGATATGTTCGTCACCCACCGCGCCACCGGCTTCGGTGTGGAGAAACAGAAGTACATGGGGGATTCTGTCGTCACCGGCTGGGGCACCATCAGTGGACGGTTGGTCTACGTCTTCTCTCAGGACTTCACCGTCTTCGGTGGCAGCCTCTCCGAGGTCCACGCCGAGAAGGTGTGCAAGATTATGGACCTGGCGATGAAGAACGGCGCGCCGGTCATCGGTCTCAACGACTCTGGCGGCGCTCGCATCCAGGAGGGAGTCGTCTCCCTGGCCGGATACGCCTATATCTTCCTCCGTAACGTCCTGGCCTCCGGCGTCGTCCCTCAGATTTCGGCCATCCTCGGCCCTTGTGCCGGGGGCGCGGTCTACTCCCCGGCCATGACCGACTTCACCCTGATGACCAAGGAGACCAGCCACATGTTCATCACCGGCCCAGAGGTCATCAAGGCGGTCACACACGAGGAGGTAACCTTCGAGGAACTGGGCGGGGCGATGACCCACGCCTCCAAGAGCGGCGTGGCCCACTTCGCCGCTGAGAACGAGGAGCACTGCCTGGTCCTCGTTCGCCAACTCCTCAGTTACATCCCCCAAAACAACCTGGAGGACCCGCCCTTCGTCCCCACCGCCGACCCAGAGGACCGTATGGACGAGGAATTGAAGTCCATCATCCCCGACAGCCCGATGAAGCCCTACGACATGAGAGACATCATTCGTCGCGTGGTGGACGATGGCCAGTTTCTGGAGGTCCACGAGCACTGGGCACAGAACATCGTCGTCGGATTTGCCCGGATGGGAGGCTTCTCCATCGGCATCATCGCTCAGCAACCGTTATTCCTGGCCGGAGTGCTGGACATCAACGCCTCCCGGAAAGGCGCTCGCTTCGTCCGTTTCTGCGACAGTTTCAACATCCCCATCGTCACCTTCGAGGACGTGCCGGGCTTCCTGCCCGGGGTGGAACAGGAACACGGAGGCATCATCCTCAACGGAGCCAAGCTCCTGTATGCCTACTGCGAGGCCACTGCCCCCAAGATCACCATCATCACCCGCAAGGCCTATGGCGGAGCCTACGACGTGATGAGTTCCAAACACATCCGGGGTGACATCTCCTACGCCTGGCCCACGGCAGAGATCGCGGTGATGGGGCCGGAGGGAGCGGTCAACATCGTCTTCCGCAAGGAGCTCGCCACCGCTGAAGACCCGCAGGCGGAGCGGGCACGGTTGGTGCAGGAGTACAGGGAGCAGTTCGCCAACCCCTACGTTGCCGCCGCCCGGGGCTACGTGGACGACGTCATCGAACCGCAAGAGACCCGCCCTCGTCTCATTGAGGCTCTGAAGATGCTGCAAAACAAGCGGGACACGAACCCGCCGAAGAAGCATGGGAATATCCCGTTGTGAATGACCAATGACAAATGACTAATGAACAAATCGGAGGAGAAAGGAAATGGCCCGATTGACATTCACTCAGGGCAATCTGCCGATGCCGGAGGAATTCGAGTGCATGCTGAGCGAGGCAATGGAGAAGAGCAACCCGGTAGATGAATTGATCGAACTCTCACAGGGGTTGCATGAACTAGAGCGGGAGTTCGGAATGAAGTCAGCCGAGTTCTACGAGAAGTATCAACGCGGGGAGATGGGGGATAGCGAGAAGGTGATGCACTGGGCCATGCTCTACCATTCCTTCTTGGAGCGTAAGAAGCGGGTCGAAGCCGCTCTGGTGCGAGAAGCAGTCTGGCGTGACGTCGCACTAGTCCCGGCCTGAAGCAGCTATGTACAGGTATCTCACCCGCATTCACGCAACTCTCCACTCACGTGGAGATGTAGAAATCCAGGCCCTTGAATTTGAGCAGCCTACCCTGTTGAACGGGCAAGTCCGAGGCAGAGTGTGCTTCTACGACGACTCGACCTTAACATTCGAAGAGAAGGCTGTCAAACACAGGAGAAACATCGAGAAGGTCTCCTATCGCTATCACTACCAGTGTGCTGATGGAACCCTGGTCTTCCGTTACGACAACGCGCCGCATCACCCAGAGATATCGACTTACCCTGACCACATTCACATCAAGGGGCGTGTGGAGGCCGCCGAGCCACCCGACTTGAGCGACGTGCTGCGCCAGATTGACGAGATGCTGTATCCAACCGGCCGGCAGGATAGCACATCGCGTGAGCGAAGAGAGGAGGAGCAAAACGATGTCTGAGAAAGTCAACATCACCCAGGTCGCCGCCAGGCTGACCGAGCCGTTCAAGCACATCGTCGTCGGACAGGTGGACGACTACTGCGCCTACCTGACCCGCATCGAGGGCACCTACCTCTTCCACCAACACGCCAGGGACGAGATGTACCTGGTGCTGGAGGGAGAGATCGGGGTGGATTACGCCGACGGCGCTAGCGTCACCGTTGGCCAGGGAGAGAGCCTGGTTGTGCAGGCGGGGGAGAAGCACCGCTCCCGGTCGGAGGATGGGGCGCTGGTGCTGATGTTCAAGGCACGGGACCTATTTGCGGAATAGAACACGGATCAGCAGGATTTACGGATTAGATCAGATCAGACAATCCTGCCCATTCGTGTTATGGAGGCAACATGACCAATCAACTAAAAATCTGTGACCTTATGCTCCGCGATGGCCACCAATCGCTCCTGGCCACTCGTATGCGCACCGATGACATGCTGCCCATCGCCGAGAAGATTGACCAGGTGGGCTACTGGGCCGTGGAGATGTGGGGCGGCGCGACCTTCGACTCCGCTATGCGCTTCCTGGACGAAAACCCCTGGGACCGCATCCGCCTCCTCAAGGCTGCGATGCCCAATACCCCCTTTCTGATGCTCCTGCGCGGCCAGAACGTCGTCGGCTACAAGCACTACCCCGACGATGTGCTGGAGCGGTTCGTCGTCCACGCCCACGCTGACGGCATAGACATCTTTCGCATCTTCGACGCGCTCAACGATGTACGCAATATGCGCAAGGCGATGGAAGTTGTCAAACGGGAGGGCGCTCACGTCCAGGCTAGCATCTGCTACACCATCGGCCCGCCTTACGATGTGGATTACTTCGTCAGGACCGCCAGCCGGCTGGCCGATATGGGCGCCGACTCCATCTGCATCAAGGACATGGCCGGCCTCATCACCCCCTACATTGCCTACGAACTGGTAGCGCGACTCAAGGCTGACGTCGGCCTGCCGGTGCACCTCCACTCCCACTCCACCAGCGGCATGGCGACGGCGGCACTCCTCAAGGCCATTGAGGCCGGGGTGGACATTGTGGACACCGCCATCTCCGCCCTTTCGGGGATGACATCACACCCGCCAACCGAGTCCATCGTGGCGACGCTGGCTGGCACTGAGCGGGATACGAGGTTCAACCTCAACCTGCTGGCCGAGATCGCCGCCTACTTCGCCGAGGTGCGCAAGAAGTACGCCCGGTTCGAAAGCGGGATGAAGGCTGCGGACGTGCGCGTTTTGCAGTACCAGATTCCGGGCGGCATGCTCTCCAACCTGGTGTCGCAGTTGCGCGGTCAGCAGGCGGAGGACAAGTACGAGGCCGTGCTGGCAGAGGTGCCCCGCGTGCGGGAGGAACTGGGCTACCCGCCGCTGGTGACCCCCTCCAGTCAGATCGTCGGCACCCAGGCGACGCTCAACGTGGTGCTGGGGGAGCGGTACAAGATCATCCCGGAGGAGGTGCGGCAATACATCCGAGGCTACTACGGCCACCCGCCAGCCCCCATTGACCCCGAGATACAGCGCCTCGCCATCGGCGACGAGGAGCCCATTGACTGCCGCCCCGCCGACCTGATCCCACAGGGGATGGAGCAGGCGCGGGAGGAGATCGGCGACCTGGCGCGGGACGAGGAGGATGTGATTTCCTACGCTCTGTTCCCCCAGGTAGCGCGCCCGTTCCTGGAGCGGCGTGCCCGGGGAGGGGGTGGGAAGGAACTGGTGGTGGCTGCCGTCGCCGGGCTGCTGCTCAAGAGGCTGGAGGAGCAGGCTGCCGCCACCGTAACACCCACCGGCCCGGCCGCCTCCCCGTGGAAGGTCGCCTGGCGACCGGGAGCAGGCCGCTGGACCGGGCTGATTGACGGTGCAGGAGGGATGCGATGAAACGAGATTTCACGCTGACATTGGACGACATCGAGTATCCGGTTGTTGCCGAGGACGACACCATCACCGTCAACGACCGTCCCTTCACCGTCGAGGTCACCGACGACGGCGCGGTACTGGTGGACGGCATCGCCTACGACGTCGCGTTGGAGGGGGAGGCGGCGACCGTGGGAGAGGAGTCCTACACAGTGCAAGTCAGTGGGTTGGCGATGACCGCCACCGCTCCCTCCCCCACCCCATCCAGCCCCGCAGCGCCCCCCGCTGCCGGCGCCGGTGCAGTGCTGGCGATCATGCCCGGCAAGATCATCCGCGTGCTGGTCGAAGTGGGCCAGCAGGTCGAAGAAGGCGAGCCTGTCTGCGTGCTGGAAGCGATGAAGATGGAGAACGAACTCCACGCCCGCCAGAGTGGTACCGTGCGGGCCGTGCACGTGAAACCAGGGAACGATGTGGAGAAGGATCAGGTGCTGGTGGAGATCGAGTAGGGCAATCTTCAGAAACTCACCGTTCGATACTTCTGCAACCGAGTTGAATGTCCTCCTACTACCGCGATCAGCCCACCTCATTGCCAGTGCCGGGGCTGTCGGGCAGGACCGCGATGCCGTAGCGCTCACACAAGGGAAGGACAAACGCCACGAACAAGTCAAGATGAACATCATTGCCAGATGCCCCAAAATGCGGTATACTTTGGCACGTGACTGATCGCTCCCCCACTCCCCGCGCACTCATCATCGGAGCTGGCATCGGCGGCATGCAGGCGGCTCTCGACATTGCCAATGCGGGCTACGACGTCGTCATGGTCGAGCGCCTCCCCTCCATTGGAGGGCGCATGGCCCAACTTTCGGAGACCTTCCCCACCCTGGATTGCTCCCAGTGCATCCTCACCCCTCGCACCGTCGAGGTGGGCCACCATCCCAACATCAGGTTGATGACTTATTCCGAAGTTATCTCCGTCAAGTCGGTAGATGGGGAAACTGGTAAATTGGGAAATCGGGAAATCGCCCAATCTACCAACCTACCAACCCACCAACCCACCAACCCACCAACCTTCCGCGTGCGCATTCGCCGCCACGCCGCCTACGTGGACTGGGACAAATGCACCGGCTGTGGCCTCTGCCAGGAGAAATGCCCCCGCAAGGCGACCTCCGATTTCGAGCGGTACGTGGGGAAACGCAAGGCGATCTACACCCTCTCCCCCCAGGCGGTGCCGAATAAGCCGGTTATTGACCGCGAGCATTGCATCTTTTTCCAACGGGGCAAGTGCAAAGCCTGCGAGCGGTTCTGCCCAGTGGGAGCGATTGACTACGACCAGGAGGACACGGTCATCGAAGAGCAGGTCGGCGCGATCATCCTGGCCACCGGCTACGACCTCTACGGACTGGAGAATATGCCCGAGTATGGTGGCGGCAAGGTACTGGACGTGATTGACGGGCTAGCCTTCGAGCGGATCCTTTCCGCGTCCGGCCCCACCGCCGGCAAGATCCAGCGCCCCTCCGACGGGAAAGTCCCCCGCGAGGTCGTCTTCGTCCAGTGCGCCGGTTCCCGTGACCCTGAAAAGCACATGCCCTACTGCTCGAAAATCTGCTGCATGTACACCGCCAAGCAGGCCATCCTCTACCGCCACCGGGTCCACGATGGACAGGCGTATATCTTCTACATTGATATCCGCGCCGCCGGCAAGCGGTACGACGAATTCACCCAGCGGGCTATGGAGGACGAGCACGTGATCTATCTGCGAGGCAAGGTCTCACGCATCTTCCGCCGGAATGACAAGGTGATAGTGTGGGGAGCCGACACGCTCAGCGGCCAGCAGATACAGATCGCCGCCGACTTGGTGGTGCTGGCCCCGGCGCTCCTGCCCCGCCCCACGACGCGCCAGTTGGCCGAGATGCTGGGGTTGCCCGTAGACGAGCACGGCTGGCTGCTCCCCCGCGACCCCAACATGCGCCCGGTGGAGACCGTCTGGCCCGGCATTTTCCTGGCCGGCGCCAGCACCGGACCAATGGACATCCCGGAGACGGTCGCCCACGCCAGCGGCGCGGCAGCCCAGGTGCTCAAACTTTTCTCCCGTTGGCAAGAGCCTCCCCCCCCTGAGGGAGGGGCTAGGGGAGGTAGGTAGTAATGGCTCGCATCGGTATATTCGTCTGTCACTGCGGGCTCAACATCGCCAGCACGGTTGACGTGCAGCGGGTGGCCGAGACGTTGCACGACTACCCTGGCGTGACCTACAGTACCGACTACAAGTATATGTGCTCCGACCCTGGCCAGACGCTCATCCAGCAGGCTATCACGGAGCACAACCTGGACGGAGTGGTCGTCGCCGCCTGCTCCCCGACGATGCACGAAGCCACCTTCCGCAAGGCTGCTGCCGCCGCTGGGCTAAACCCCTACCAGATGGAGATCGCCAACATCCGGGAGCAGGTCTCCTGGCCGCACCAAAACGCACCGGAGGAAGCCACCCGCAAGGCCATCGAGACGGTGCGCACCATCGTGGAGAAGGTGCGCTACGACGAGCCCCTGGTGCCATTCACGCTGCCCATCATCAAGCGAGCGCTGGTCGTCGGCGGGGGCATCGCTGGGCTGACTTCCGCCCTGGATATCGCCGATGCCGGATACCCGGTGATCCTCGTCGAACGGTCGGATCACCTGGGCGGGCGGATGGCGCAACTCTCTAGCCTCTACCTCAACTTCGACGACAGCGGGGACTTGCTGGAAGAACACATCGCTGCCGTTACCCGTCATCCTCTGATCCAGGTGCTCACAAACGCGGAGGTGGCGGAGTTTGGGGGATACGTGGGAAATTTCACGGTTGGAGTTGGGAAACTGGGAAACTGGGAAACTGGGAAATCGGTCAATCGGGGAGCCCACCAATCTACCGACTTCACCTTTGACATAGGCGCAGTGGTACTCGCTACGGGCTTCGACCTCTACGCCAAGGCGAATCTGCCCGAGTATGGCGGCGGGCGGTACCCCGACGTGGTTGATAGCCTCCAGTTCGAAGCCATGCTGCAGGCGGGGGAGATCCGCCGCCCCTCGGATGGCCGCGTGCCCCGAGAGATCGTCTGGGTGCAGTGCGCTGGCTCCCGTGATCCGAACCTCCACCGGCCTTACTGCTCCAAAATCTGCTGCATGTACGTCGCCAAGCAGGCTGTTGCCTACCGCCGTGCAGTCCCGGAGGGCCAGGCTTACGTCTTCTACATTGACATCCGCTCCCAGGGCCGCGGATACGACGAGTTCGTCCAGCGGGCGATGGAGGAATTCGGCGTCGTCTATCTGCGCGGGAAGGTGTCCAGGCTCATTCAGCAGGACAAGCGGCTGGAGGTGTGGGGGGCCGACACGTTGAGCGGCAAATCAATGCGCGTGGGGGCTGACCTGGTGGTGCTGGCAATGGCGGCCGTGCCCAGCCCCGGGAGCGAGACACTGGCCCGCCTGATGCGCGTCGCTACCGACGAGAATGGTTTTTTCGCCGAGGCCCACCCCAAACTGCGCCCGGTAGAGAGCCTTACGGCAGGCATCTACCTGGCTGGCGCGGCCCAGTTCCCTAAAGACATCCCGGAGGCAGTGGCACAGGCATCGGGCGCGGCGGCCAAAGTCCTCCAACTTTTCGCCCAGCGCGAGATGGTGGCCGAACCGACTGTCGCCGTCGTAGACGAGGAACTGTGCGCGGGCTGCGGGCGCTGCGTGCCGGCCTGTCCCTACGACGCCCGGGAACTTGATCCCTGGAAACCCCTGGCTACGGTCAACGTGGCTCTCTGCCAAGGCTGCGGGGCCTGTGTCGTCGCCTGCCGGAACAAAGCGACCGTCGTGCGCAACCTGACGCCAGAGCAAGTACTGGCGATGGTAGAAGCGGTGCTGCCAAATCCCAATGACAAGTGACCATTGGTCATTTGTCATTTACCCCCTATCGCGTTATAATCACCCCACCATGAGCAAAATCGCCCGCTTCGAAGCCCTGGCTGAGCGGCTGGTCGAAGGTACCTTTGCCCGCCTCTTCGCCGGGCGTCTCAGCCCGTTGGAGGTCGCAGTGCACCTCACGCGGGCTATCGAGGACTACCAGGTACTCTCTCTTGACAGCACACCACAGGCTCCGACCCACTACTGGGTCTATCTACACCCGGATGACTGCGACGCGCTGGCAGTCGAGCAACCAGCGTTGGAGACAGAATTGGCCTATCACGTTGCTGAACTGGCCGCCCAGGCCAGCCTGGCACTCGAGGTCACGCCAGTCGTTCACGTCCTGCCCGAGGAGGAGATGGACCCTCACGAAGTGCGCGTCGAGGCACGCTGGATGCCAGAAGAAGCGGCCGAGATGGAGAAAACCCGCGAGATGGAGGCCAGCGAAGTGGAAACTGAGACCGCGGCCACGACAGCGCCACAGGGCCGCCCGTTCCTGATCCTGGAAGGCCAGCGTCACGTGAATCTCCTCCAGCCGGTGGTATCCATCGGACGTGCGCTAGACAACGACGTCATCATAGAAGACCCGCGCGTCTCCCGTCACCACGCTCAACTCCGCCGACGATATGGTCGCTACGTGCTCTATGACCTGGACAGTTCCAGTGGCACGCAGATCAACGGCTATCCTATCGAGGAGTGCGTGCTGCACTCAGGGGACATCATATCCCTCGCCCACGTCCAGATCATCTATGGCGAGGACCCACCCACCCCCATTCCGCTACCAGGCAGCGAGGACACTCCATCACTCGCATCCCTGGAGATTGAGCCCGGCTAGCGATGGACATTCTGCTGCTGGCCCTGCGTCTCCTGCTCGCCATCCTGCTCTATGCTTTTCTGGCCGCCGTGCTGTTGATGCTGTGGCGCGACCTGCGCCAGGCGACCACCAGTCGTGAGGTAGCCCGACCGGGTGGGCGACTGATCCTCCTGCACACAGAGGACGAGGCACTAGCCGAGGGCACCACTTTCCCCTTGCAGCCCATCACCTCGATAGGCCGCTCGCCGAGCAACACACTCCCCATCCCAGACACCTACGCTTCTGCCCAACACACCCTGCTGACCTGGCGAGAAGGTCAGTGGTGGTTGGAAGATCAGGGCAGTCGCAATGGGACACTGCTCAACGGCATGCGCATCAACAGTCCAACCGTCGTCAGCAGCGGCGACGTCATCGGCGTGGGACGCACACAACTGAAACTGGAACTTAGCAGTCAGCCATCAGCAGTTAGCCATTAGCAAAATGCAACTGAGAAGGAGGTAACGTTATGGATCTTGGGCTGCACGATAAAACTGCACTGGTAACCGCTGCAAGCAGAGGATTGGGCCAGGCTGTCGCGCTGCGCCTGGCTCAAGAGGGAGCGCACGTCGTCATCTGTGCCCGAAACGAAGAAATACTATACGAAACCGCTGCCCAGATCAAGACGGCTACAGGGGTCGAGGTGCTGCCCGTCCCGGCCGACGTCTCCGACCCAGCGGCTGCAGACGCGTTGGTCAAGGCCACCGTGGAACGGTTCGGGCGGATTGACGTCCTAATCACCAACGCCGGGGGACCGCCTCCAGGGCAGTTCCTAGACCTGACCCCCGCAGACTGGGAGACCGCCACACGATTGACACTGATGAGCGCGGTGCGCCTCTGCTATGCCGTCGTGCCGGTGATGAAGGAGCAAGCCAAGGAGCCTGCCCTAAGCCTGCCGAAGGGTTCCATCCTGGCCATGACATCGGTCAGCGTCAAACAACCATTACCCAACCTCATCCTCTCCAACAGCCTGCGGCTGGGGGTGATCGGGCTGGTCAAGACACTGGCCGATGAACTGGCTCCCTTCGGCATCCGCGTCAACGGTATCTGCCCTGGCTGGACCCGCACCGCACGGGTGGATCAACTCCTGCGCGACCGGGCCGGGCGAAACTCCACCACGCCGGAGGAAGAGGCCGCGAAAATCGAAGCCTCTATCCCGCTGGGGCGGATGGGCACGCCCGAGGAATTCGCCGCCGCCGCCGCGTTCCTCGTCTCACCCGCCGCCTCCTACATCACCGGCGTCAGCCTGCTCGTGGACGGGGGAATGTACCGGGGAGTGATGTGAGGGACAGTGTGCGTCTCGAACGGAGCGATTGGCCCTGGCTAGCAAGCCTGCTGGCCATCGGCTGCCTGACCCTCGGCGTCTTCGCACTCACTGCCTACCGCTTCACCGGCGGCCAGGGGGGTGTGCCGCTGGACGACGCCTGGATCCACTTCCAGTTCGCCCGCAACCTGGCCCGTGGCGACGGCCTTTCTTTCAACCCCGGCTATCCCACGTCCGGCTCCACCGCGCCGCTGTGGACGCTGCTCCTGGCCGCCGTGTACTTCACGGGTGGCGCTGCCAACGGCCCCGTCGCCGGGCAACTGTTGAGCGGGGCCTGCTTCCTGGCCGTTTTGGCGGCCACCTACACGCTAGGCAAACAGTTGACGGGCAGCCGCTGGGCCGCCTGGCTGGCCGGCGCCGTCGTCGCCACCAACGGGCGTTTGGTCTGGGCGGGCCTCTCGGCGCTGGAGACGTGTCTGTTCGCCACGCTGAGCCTGCTGGCAATAGGCGCCCACCTGAGCGACCGGGCCGCCCTTCGACAAGCTCAAGGCGACGCCCGCCATTACCGGCTGCGCACGGCAGCCCTCTTCGGACTGGCCGCACTGGCCCGCCCCGAAGGCTACCTCCTCTTCACACTGGCGCTGGCCGATTTCCTGTTTGCACTGACCATTCAAGGAGACGAACCGTGGCGCGCCCGTTGGCGGCGATTGCCCATTCTCCCCACCCTGCTCTTCGCCGCCATCGTGCTCCCCTACTTCTTGTTCTCCCTACACACCAGCGGTCACCTGCTCCCCAACACCTACCACGCCAAGGCCATCGTCAATCTCCTGCCCGACCGCGATTTTCTGAGCCTGACAGCCCGGTATCTGATCCAGGACAACCCGCTGCTATTACCCTTTTTCCTTTTCGGTCTTATCCTATTGATTGAGCGTGCCTCTCTATTAAGTCTATGGAGCGCAGGCTTGCCGCTGGTCTACGCCTTCCTCCACGCCGTGCTCTACCAGCACGGGCGCTACCTGATCCCCCTCATCCCCTGCAACGCGGTCATCGGCATCGCGGGCCTGCTGGAGGCACGACGGCTAGCATTCCGGCGCGGGTGTCGCTGGCGCGGTTCTCCCGCGACGCTGGCGGCACTGGTCAGCCTGCTCATCGTCGCAGGAACGGCCTGGTGGCTGCCGACGATGGCAAGTAAATACGCCTGGAATGTGGACAACATCAACGAGATGCACGTCGCCCTGGGCCATTGGGTGGCAGAACACACCCCGCCGGACACGCTCCTGGCCCTGAACGACATCGGTGCCATCACCTACATCTCCGAGCGGCAAGTAGTAGACCTGGCGGGCCTGATCACGCCGGAGGTCGTGCCACTCCTGCGCGCCCCTGACCGGGATTCGCGGCTGGCCGACTTTATGGCCGGGCGAGATGTGCAGTACGTCATCATCTTCCCCAACTGGTTCCCCGACCTGGCCGCCCGCCGTGACTTGCTGGAGCCGGTTCATCAGGTGACCCTGGAACACAACACCATCGCCGGCGGGGAGACGATGGTCGTCTATCGCGCCCACTGGCACGAATCGGACTGATGAAGTAAAATAAGAAGTACAGTGCACTATGATTGTAATCTGGGAGGTACAGATATGAGATGGCAAGAACACATCCAGGTGAATCCCAGGGTCGCCTTAGGCAAACCCATTGTCGCCGGCACGCGCATCCCGGTCTATATGGTACTAGAACTGGTAGAGGCAGGCTACACACCACGGCAAATCGTCACCGAGTTCTATCCCACGCTGACGGAGGATAACGTTCGTGCGTGCATCCGCTATGCCACCGAACTTGCCAAGAACGAGGAGATTTACTTTGCCAGAGAAGTCGCCGTTGCAGTTACTGGCTGATGAATGTGTCTACAAAGCGACCACCGATTTCCTGCTCAGCCTAGGCTACAATGTGGTCACTGCACAAGAACTCGGACTGTCCGGCGCTGACGATGACATTGTCATTGACAAGGCGGTAACCCTTTTGGCCACGTTCTCCTCACAAGGGACATGGACTTCAGCAACATCCTCATATACCCCCCAGCAAAGTATCTGGGCATTGTGGTGCTGAAAATGAACCCAGCGACGATGCATGCCGTCCACAAAGTACTTAAACAGGCACTCGTGCAGATGCACAATCTCACAGGTGCGCTGCTCGTAGTAGACAGAAACAAATTCCGTATCCGCCGTTGGGAACTGTCGTGAGAAAACGAGCATCCAGCAACCAGCATCAAACAATCCATCAACGAAGGAGTATACCCATGTCTGAAACCCCCATCCGCATCGGCGTCATCGGCGGCAGCGGCCTCTACCAGATGGAGGGGCTGACCGACGTCGAGGAGCGCCGCATCTCTACTCCCTTCGGCGATCCCTCCGACGCCGTCACCATCGGCACACTGGAGGGAGTGCGCGTCGCTTTCGTGGCCCGCCACGGCCGGGGCCATCGCATCATGCCCACCGAGGTCAACTACCGCGCTAACATCTTCGCCCTTAAGAGACTGGGCGTCGAGCAGGTCATCTCCGTCTCCGCCTGCGGTTCCCTACGCGAGTACCTGCACCCTGGCGAGATCGTCATCCCCAACCAACTGTTCGACTTCACCAAGAAGCGGGAGTACACCTTCTTCGGGGACGGGCTGGTGGCGCACGTCGGCGTGGCCGATCCCCTCTGCCCGCGCCTCTCGGTCCTCCTGGCAGACGCAGTGGAGGAGGCCGGCGACACCGTCCACCGGGGTGGGCGCTTCATCACCATCGAGGGTCCCCGCTTCTCCACCAAGGGCGAGAGTTTCACCTATCGTGCCTGGGGGATGGATCTCATCGGCATGACGACCTGTCCAGAGGCGTTCCTGGCGCGGGAGGCGGAGATGTGCTACGCGGTGATGGCCCACGTCACCGACTACGACGTGTGGCACGAGACGGAGGAGCCGGTCAGCGTCGAAGCAGTCATCCGTATCCTCCAGCAAAACACCGCCCTGGCCCAGCAGGCCATCCGGCTGCTGATCCCCCGCCTGACTGCCGCCGGGCGCACCTGCGACTGCAAGGACACCCTGGCGACCGCCATCATCACTCAGCGCGACGTCATCTCCGAGCAAGTCAAACGCAACCTAGCGCCCATTGTTGGGAAGTATCTTCGGTAGGTCTCGGGTCCCAAGTCTCAGGAGTGAATCGCTGGAACCACTGAATTGTTGAAGACACTGAACTCACTGAATAACTTGCCAAGTTAGTGGCCTCACCAAACGCGGGGCTGGGCCATGTCAGCGGTCTCAAAGGCATCAGTGGACTCAGTGGTTCCAACCCGGTGCGGCTGCGATGAGGGGTGAAGCACTGTGACGACACGGACACCGTGCTGTGCCTCCATCGTCGCCTTGAGATGGGGATCATCCGTCAGGTCCAGGTCGGCCGATACCAGATAGTCCGCCTGACCAGCGGCTGCCACCTCGAGCAGCACGTCGTCTTTGGGGTCACGGCACAGAGTGATGTGGAGCGCAGGAGTTATTACCGTGGCCTCAGCGCGAAGCAGGGTCAGGAAAGCCTCAGCCGCGCCGGGCCGGAGGTAGCGCCGCAGCCGGGGTCGCTCCAGCACTATTGCATCATACTGTAGTTCGGAACCCTATCAAGGAATGACTTGCCATGCAGACCCATACCCAAACCACCCGCCGAGAACGTTTCCTCCTCCTCATAGCCACTGCCTTCCTCCTCGCCGGCACCCTCACCCTTGCAGTACACAACTCTCCATTCTCCACTCTCCATCCTCCATTCTCAATTCTCAATTCTCAATTCCCCATTGGTCATTGGTCATTGGTCATTCTCTCATTTGTCATTTCTTTCGCCACCGCCCATCTCCTCCTCTCCCGCTACCTCCCCCACCGCGACCCCTTCCTGCTGCCCACGGCAGCGCTACTGACCGGCTGGGGGCTCCTGCTCATCGGACGACTGGCGATCAACTTCCTCCTGCGACAAGCCGTCTGGCTACTCATCTCCACCATCGCGCTTCTAGCCGTCGTCCATCTGGGCCGGGACCTGCGCTGGCTGCGGCGGTTCCGCTACACCTGGCTCTTCGGGGGACTGGCACTGCTGGCGGCCACGCTCGTCTTCGGCGTCAACCCCTCCGGCTACGGCCCGCGTCTCTGGTTGGGGGCCTGGGGCGTCTACTTCCAGCCATCGGAGCCGCTCAAATTCCTGCTGGTGATCTACCTGGCCTCTTACCTGGCCGAGAAGCGGGAACTGCTCATCTCCGAGAAATGGAAAGTCGGGCGCTGGCGCCTCCCCCCGCTGGCCTACGTCGGCCCGCTCCTGGCAATGCTCGGGCTGGCGATGATACTACTGGCCTGGCAGCAAGATCTGGGGGCAGCGATGCTGTTCTTCTTCACTTTTCTGACGATGCTCTACCTGGCGACCGGCCAGTGGGGATACGTCGCCACCGGGCTGGCGCTCTTCCTACTGGTGGGACTGGCCGGCTACCGGCTCTCCGACCGGGTGGCGCTGCGGATAGACGGCTGGCTCAACCCATGGCCAGAGGCAGCCGACCGCGCCTTCCAGATCGTGCAATCGCTGCTGGCCTTTGGAGCAGGGGGAGTTTTCGGGCAGGGATTGGGTCTGGGCCGCCCCGGCTACATCCCCGCCGTGCACACCGACTTCGTCTTCGCCGCCATTGGGGAGGAGTTCGGCCTGGCAGGGACACTGATCATTGTCGCGCTGTACGGGATATTGGTGTTGCGCGGCTTTCGCATCGCCGCCCGCGCCCCGCGCCCCTTCGAGCGATTCCTGGCCGCGGGGCTCACCGCCGGGCTGGTCATCCAGGCCTGGGTCATCATGGCCGGCAACGCCAAACTGGCCCCCATCGCCGGCGTAACCCTCCCCTTCGTCTCCTACGGCGGCAGTTCCCTCTTGACCAGTTTCATCATCCTCGCGCTCCTCCTCCGCATATCCAGTCCGAAGTCCGAAGTCCGAAGTCCGAAGTCGGCAGTCGCTCCATCACCCACACCCCCACACCCCCACACACATCTTCTCCGCCTGGCCTGCGCCCTCGGCCTAGCCCTGGCGTTGCTAGCGACCACCTGCGGCTACTGGGCCATCGTCCGCGCCGACCACCTACGCGCCCGTGATGACAACCCCCGCCGGGTCTTCTACGAACAGCACATCGTGCGGGGACGCATCCTGGACCGGGCTGGGGCCGTGCTGGCCGACGTGGAGGTGGCCGATGACGGGACCGTGACGCGCCGCTATCCGATCCCAGAGGCTGTGCCGGCTGTCGGATACGCCAGCCTGCGCTACGGCACCGGGGGCATCGAAGCGGCCTTCGACGCAGAACTGCGAGGGGAAGCCGACCGCAACAGTTGGCAGACCGCGTGGGATAAACTGCTTCACCACCCACCTCACGGCCACGACGTCCAACTGACACTCGACGCGGTGCTGCAGGCACAGGCACAGGAGGCTCTCGCAGGTCAGGCTGGTGGTGTGGTGTTGCTCGACGCCACCACCGGCGAGATCCTGGCCCTGGCCTCAAGCCCCACCTTCGACCCAGCGCGCCTCGACGAGGAATGGGAGGCCCTGAGCGAGGACCCGGCCGCGCCGCTGGTCAACCGCGCCACGCAAGGCCTCTACCAGCCAGGGGCCGCCCTCCAGACCATCGTCTTGGCCGAAGCGCTGAGCGAGGGCTTGGCCGACCTCTCAGCCCCTGCCACCAATGCGACAGCGACGCTCAGCGTGAACGGCGCACGACTGGGCTGCAGCACGGCCCTCTCTGAGCCATACACACTGGCCGGCGCCTACGGTGCCGCCTGCCCGGCCCCTTTCGCGGATCTGGGTGAACGATTGGGAGTCGTTGGTCTGGCAGAGATAGTGAATCGCTGGGCGCTCACCGCCCCACCCCCGTTGGAGATCCCGACCGAGGCGGCCGACTGGAACGCGGAAGCACTCTCGCCAACGACAGCCCTTCGACAAGCCCAGGAAGCAGCACTGCGGGCCGAGGCTATCGGTCAGGGGAGCCTGACCGTCTCACCGCTGCAGATGGCGCTGGTGGCCGCGACGCTGGCCAGTGAAGGGACGATGCCCACCCCTCGGCTGGTGCTTCGCGTCCAGGATGGGGAGGGGCACTGGCAGGAGCACCCCAGCGCCGGGGAATCCCGCGCCGTCCTCCCGCCGGCCGATGCGCGCGAACTGCTCGCAGCCTGGCAGCGCTACGAGGATGACCCTTCGGCTTTGCTCAGGGCAAGCGTCGCCGCGCACTGGGGAGCTGCCGTCGCCGGCGAAGGACAGCCGCCGCACATCTGGTTCATTGGCATCGCTCCCGCTGCTAATCCGCTCAATCCGTTCCCGAAATCTGTTTACAGCGTCGCCGTGCTAATCGAGCGGGCCGCAGACCCTCGGCAGGCCATCGAGATCGGCACTAGCCTACTGCAAGCAGCGAGCCACTAGCCTGTTTTGATCGTGTATTTCTCCATCTGTTGTACTCCCCTCGACGTCACATTCGATAGTCTGTGGCAACAAATGTAGGAGAGGATAAAATGACTTCTAAATCACAACCCACGTTGACGCTCCGAGTACACAGCCCGGAAGTGGGCTACCTGAACGTGCGCAGCCAGCCGACGACGGCCGGCGCGCTCGTCACGACAGTGCCGCACGGTGGCGCCGTCACGGCGTTGGAGCCGGAGGAGGCCGTGCGTGTCAAAGTCGGTCAGCATGGCCAATGGCTGCACGTGCGCCTCGACGATAACAGGGAGGTCTACGCTGCGGCCTGGTACCTCGAACTGCTCGAAACAGCGCCAGAGACCCGCACGGGTGCAAGCCAACCCCAACAGCCCACGCTTCAGATCTGGGTCTACAGCCCGGAGGCCGGCTACCTGAACGTGCGCAGCCAGCCGACGACGGTCAGCACGCTCGTCACGACAGTGCCGCACGGTGGCGCCGTCACGGCGTTGGAGCCAGAGGAGACTGTGCGCGCCAAAGTCGGTCAGCATGGCCAATGGCTGCACGTGCGCCTCGACGATAACAGGGAGGTCTACGCTGCGGCCTGGTACCTCAATCTGTCCAAAACGGCACCAGACCAGCCACCGGCGGAGCAAAAAATCACCGTGACCCCCAACCTCAGCGGTACCGAGCGCCAGGTCGCCCTGACCTGGAATCGCCTCGGCGGGCTGCTGCAAACGTGGGCCGATCAACTGGCGATTGACCCCGGCATCGCCGTAGCCGTCTTGATGGTCGAATCGGGCGGGCGTCCCTTTGGCCCCGCCGGGCGAATGATTATCCGCTTCGAGAACCACATCTTTCACAGTCGGTGGGGCAAGGACCACCCCGATGTTTTCGACCGGCACTTCACCTTCAACCGCAACCAGAGGTGGACAGACCACCGGTGGCGGCCTTCGCCGGGGCAACCCTGGCGCGCCTGTCACGAGAACCAAAACGGCGAATGGGAAGTCTTTGATTTTGCCTGCACGCTCGATGACACCGCCGCCCGGCTCTCCATCAGCATAGGCAGTCCACAGATCATGGGGTTTAACTACGCCACCGTCGGCTACCCCTCGGTCCAGCAGATGTTCGACGCCTTTGCCGCCAGCGAACGCAACCAGGTGGCCGGCTTTTTCGACTTTGTGCGCAGCCGGGGCGAAAAGGCCGTTCGGATGCTGCAAGTCTCCGATTTCGATGGCTTTGCGACGCTCTACAACGGCCCCGGTCAGGCTGCGACCTACAGCAGATTGATTCGGCAGGCCTACGAGGCCTACCACCGGCTCAGAACCATCTCGTTCGGTGCGTCCTTTAAGGCCTCCTCCGGCATGGCGCCTGCCCCGTTGGTCGAAGTAGACGATTTGCAGCGCATCCTGGGCATCGGCCCAAAAACCACTGCGAGGCTCAAAGCCGAAGGGATCCACAGATTTGCGCAACTGGCGGCCCTGGACGTTGAATACCTTCGGGGTCTGTTGGGGAGCTCCGCTGGCCGCGCCCACCTGCTCGAAACGTGGCCCGCGCAGGCCCGCCTGGCCGCCTGGGGCGACTGGGACGCATTAAAGGCGTTCCAGGCCCAACTCAAGTCGAATCTCCAAATCTCCGAATCTTAAATCACTCAATCTCAAATTCCTTCAGGCGATGGTCACCTCGTCCGACAGATACACATCTTGAATGGCGTTGAGCAGTTTGACGCCCTCGCCCATCGGCTTCTGGAACGCCTTGCGCCCGGAGATGAGGCCCATGCCGCCAGCCCGCTTGTTGATGACCGCCGTGCGCACAGCCTGGGCCAGGTCATTCTCCCCCGACGCCCCTCCCGAATTGATTAGGCCAACCCGACCCATGTAGCAGTTGGCCACCTGGTAGCGCACCAGGTCAATGGGATGGTCGCTGGTCAGTTCGCTATAGACCTTGGGGTGCGTACGGCCGAACTTGATGGCACTGTAACCACCGTTGTTCTGGGCCTGTTTCTGCTTCACGATGTCGGCCTCAATAGTGGCGGCCAGGTGGTTGGCCTGCCCGGTCAAGTCGGCGGCGGCGTGGTAATCCACACCCTCGTGCTTGAAGGCCGGGTTACGCAGATAAGCCCACAGAAACGTGACCATCCCCAGTTCGTGGGCATAAGCAAAGGCTGCGCTCACTTCCTGGATCTGGCGACGTGATTCGGGAGACCCGTAGTACACTGTCGCTCCGACGGCCACCGCGCCCAGGTCGAAGGCCTGCTGTACGCTGGCAAACAGCGTCTGGTCATATATGCTGGGGTAGGTCAGCAATTCGTTGTGGTTGAACTTGACGAGAAAAGGAATTCTGTGTGCATACTTGCGCGACACTGCCCCCAGCACGCCTAACGTCGAGGCGACAGCGTTGCAGCCCCCCGCAATAGCCAGTTTGACGATGTTCTCGGGGTCGAAGTAGATAGGATTAGGTGCAAAGGAGGCCCCGCCTGAGTGTTCAATCCCCTGGTCAACAGGAAGGATGGAAAGATAGCCCGCGCCGGCCAACCGCCCGGTGTTGAAGATGGTCTGCATGTTACGCAACACTGTGGGAGTACGGTCGGTTTGGGCCATTACCCGATCAACAAAATCGGACCCAGGTAGATGCAACATCTCCTTGGGGATACCCCTACACTCGTGGCTTAACAATCTCTCGGCCTCTGCCCCCAACAAGTCTAGAATCTGAGTAGTCATATTTCCTCCCTATTTGTATAATCCTGCCATGGGCGGGCGCTATTCCCCGACTCTCAACCGCTCCGCCTCCATCGCCACTTCCACGTACTCCCGCCTCACCAACTCCGGTTCCTGCACATGGAGCAACCCCAGTAGTTCGCCAATCAGTTCTGCCTTCCGCTCCGCATCCTGCCTCGACCACGTCCGGCTCTTGATCTCCAGGAACACAACCGGCAACTCCGGCTTCGTCAGCCGGTCCAGATTGACCGCGAAATCCGTCCCACCGTAGCGCACGTGGTAGCGCCGTCGCTCTTTGTGCACCTCAACCTCGGTCACCGGTTGGAAGTACTCGCGATAGAAGCGCAGGCTGCGCGTCGCCGGTGCATCGAAGCGAGAACGCGAGAGCAATACCGACCTGACATACTCCCGCTCCTTCATCTCGCCGGTCAGCGTCAGCCGGTAGAACACATCCTGCACCTGACCATCCTCATCCAACAACTCATCCTCCCGGTAGCGAATGCGGCTATGGTAAGGATCGTCGAACAGGAAATAAGTATCGTACTGGCGACGCAATGAGGGCTTGAGGACCATAATCTCCGGCCCGTCCAGCAGACTCTCGACCGGCGCCGCGTCGGTCAAGAGCACCTTCACCTGCACTTCAAACGTCTTCTCCTGGGCCACCTGGCCAATGACCAACAGTTTGCTGAGCACACTTTCTTCGCGCTGGATGAGGAACGTGTCAATCTTGCGTGCTATGCCGGCTGCCTCGGCCCCCAATGCCTGCTCATCCAACGTGAGCAACCTCCGCTCGCGCATCAGCCACTGCCCATGGCACATCACGTCCCTTACATCGCTGCCCTTGGCGGCGTAGACCAATTGGGCATACAACGCCTCCCGGTCGCGCGAGAACTTAGGGGTATTATGGGTGTTGCACATATCTACCACGGTGACATCGGCTCGTTTGCCCGGTTCCAACGAGCCGACGAACTCGTCCATGTGCAGCGCCCGCGCCCCACCGATGGTCGCCATCGCCAGCGCCTGCCGCGCTGGCAGGGCCGTGGGGTCGGAGGTCGCGCCCTTGGCCAGTAGCGCTGCCAGTCGCATCTCCTCCCACATGTCCAGATCGTTGTTGCTGGCCGGGCCATCGGTGCCGATGCCCACGTTGAGTCCCAGTTCCAGCATGCGCACCACCGGCGCGATACCGCTGGCCAGTTTGAGGTTGCTAGTAGGATTGTGCGCCACGCCGACCCCGTGGTGCAGCAGCGTGTGCATCTCCCCCTCATCCAGGTGGACACAGTGGGCAGCGGTGACCTTGGCTTCGAAAACGCCCTGTTTCTTCACCCAAGGCACCATCGGCATCCCGTATTCAGCCCGGTGCTCCTCCACCTCCTGCAAGGTCTCGGCGATGTGGATGTGGAGCGGCACGTCGAACTCTAGTGCCAGTTGGGCGCAGGCCTGCAACAGTTCAGCTGTCGTCGTGTAAGGGGTGTGAGGCCCCACCGCCGGCGTAATCAGCGGGTGCCCTTTCCAGCGCATGATGAAGTCGCGGGCGTGCTCCAGACCCTCGTCGTAACTCAGCGCGTCGGGCGTGGGGAACTTGAGCACCGTCTCGGCGCAAACTGCCCGTATACCGGCCTGAGCCGCCGCGTCGGCTACGGTCTCCTCGTAGTAGTACATGTCGGCAAAACAGGTTGTGCCGGAGCGAATCATCTCAGCGCAGGCCAATTGCGTGCCCAGCCAGCAGAAATCAGGCCGCACAAACTCCCGCTCCACAGGCATAATGTAGCCCATTAACCAGACGTCCAGCCGTAGGTCGTCAGCCAGTCCCCTGAGCAGAGTCATCGGAGCGTGAGTGTGAGCATTGATCAGACCCGGAATAACAGCACATCCACTGCAATCCACGACTTCATCTGCGGTATACGCGGCCGCAATCTGGTCGGCCGGCCCGACACCCTCAATGATACCATCGCGAACGGCAACCGCGCCGGAGGTGAAGAGAGCAAAATCATCGTTCATTGTGGCAACGCTGCCACCGGTCAGAATCGTGTCTACTTCAGTCATCGTATCATTCTCCCCACAGCAAAGTAGCCTATTATAGCGTCAATCGGGATCAAAGGCAATTTCCCTTGATAGAATCCTGTGCTATAATACCACATGGTACACAAAACGTTATCTCGCTTCACGAGTCAAATGTGAGGAGGCAAGCCGTGCATGCTATCGATATCATCACCAAGAAACGGGATGGAGTTGAAATCTCGCGGGAGGAGATTGAGTTTTTCATCCAGGGATACACCCGAGGAGAGATTCCCGACTACCAGGCTGCCGCCTGGCTGATGGCTGTGTACTTGCAGGGTATGACCGACCGCGAAATGCACGATCTGACGCTGGCGATGGCCCACTCAGGTGACGTGCTCGACCTGAAGGACGTCGCCCCCCTCGTGGTGGACAAGCACTCCACGGGCGGCGTAGGCGACAAGGTCAGCCTGGTCGTTGCACCGTTGGTTGCGGCCTGTGGGTTGCCGGTCGCCAAGATGACAGGGCGCGGGCTGGGCTTCAGCGGCGGGACGGTGGACAAACTGGAATCTATTCCCGGCTACCGCACCGACTTGAGCGAAGCCGAACTCAGGGCCCAACTCAGTGAGATTGGCATCGTACTGACCGGGCAGACCGCCGACCTGGCCCCGGCCGACCTCAAACTGTACACCCTGCGCGACGTGACGGCCACTGTAGAGTCCACTCCCCTCATCGTCGGTTCGATTATGAGCAAGAAAATCGCTGCTGGCGCCAACGCCATCGTGTTGGATGTCAAGATGGGCAACGGTGCCTTCATGAAAACGCTGGAGGATGCAGAGATTCTGGCCGAGGCTATGGTTCTTATGGGAACCCGGGTCGGGCGTCGCATAGTCGCGCTCATCTCTGACATGAACCAGCCACTGGGCTGGGCGGTGGGAAACGCACTGGAGGTACAGGAGGCGATCAACACGCTGCACGAGGGTGGTCCCGCCGACTTCCGCGAGCACTGCCTGGTCGTGGCAGCGGAGATGCTGATGCTCGGCAACAAGGCTACTGATGCCAACGCTGCGCTCACGCTGGCACTGGAGACACTCGCTTCCGGGGCAGCCTGGCACAAGTTCAAGGATATGGTAGAGGCCCAGGACGGCGACGTGCGCTACGTTGACGAGCCGGAACGATTGCCCAAGGCCAGGCTGATCGAGCCCGTGCCTGCGCCGCGCAGTGGCTACCTGGCCAATGTGAACGCGGCTGAGGTGGGAAAGGCTGTAGTAGATCTAGGTGGCGGACGGGAGGAGATCGGCGACCCGATTGATCACAGCGTCGGCGTGATCGTGCACTACAAAGTGGGCGATTTGGTACAGAAGAACACACCACTGTTTACCATTCACGCCAACGATGAGGCGAAACTGGTGGCGGCCCGCGAGCGGGTGCTGACCGCACATACCTTCAGCGACGTCCCCGTCCATCGCTTGCCGCTGTTTTACCGGCGCATCGCGGCCTGATTCGCCTTACGCATCACGCAATAGAAACAGAGCATCACACTTCCGTAGGTGCGCTGGTCAAAGAGCGCCAGGTACTCCAACGCCAGTTCCTCGTACTCCCGTGGATGAATCTGCGCGATGGTCCAGCCATCGTCGGTCAGCCAGCCGGGACTGGCATCCAGCGCCCGCAGTGTCCTCACCCACAGGCCCCGGTACTGTGGCGGTGCGATGTAGACATAGTCGAACGGCTCCGCTGGCTCCACCTGAGCGGCCAGGAAATCGAATACGTCGGTCCGTACCACCCGTGCTCTGGCCTCCAGCCGGGTGTGAGCCAGATTCTCACGGATAGTGCGCAACGCCGCCCCCGCCCGCTCCACAAAGACAGCCCCCACTGCTCCCCGGCTTAAAGCCTCAATCCCGACCTGTCCGGTACCGGCAAAGAGATCCAGAAAACGGCAGCCAATTATGTCGTTGCCAATGATGTTAAAAAGCGCCGATTTGGCCCGGTCCGTGATTGGCCGTGTCCCTCCCCCAGGCACCGATTTCAGCCTATGCCCCTTTGCCTTACCCGCGATGACACGCACAGCACCCCTCCTCTCCGACTGCACTCACACATACGACTATACAGGGAAATGGACAATGAGACAAATACAAGTAAACGATGGACCTTGTGCACTTGTGTACCTGTCCACTCGTGCACTTGTGCACTTGCCTACTTGCATCCTTGTTACTCTTTCTGACCGTTGACAAATCCACCAACCGGATTATACTGACATAAGGACCATGTAATCACGAGCAGAGATGAGTAAACAGCCCCTCCTCGACATTTCTGACATACTGGAGCACATCCCACCCGGCGAACGGGCTGACGACGCGCGGACGCTCATCAAACACGCTTACACTGTGGCCGAACAAGCCCACGCTGGCCAGATACGCAAGTCCGGTGAACCCTACATTCAACACCCTTTGGCTGTGGCCCTCCTGCTGGCCGACATGGGGATGGACCCGGTCACCATCGCCGCTGGCCTGCTGCACGATGTGGTCGAGGATTCCGACGTTGACCTGAAATGGTTGGCACAAGAATTCGGCCCTTATGTAGCCAGCCTGGTAGATGGCATGACCAAACTGGAGCAGATTGATAAGCTCAGCCAGAAGAGCGAGGGATTACGCAACGAGCAGGAGTCCGAAAGCCTGCGCAAGATGTTCCTCGCCATGGCAGAGGACATCCGCGTCGTGATCATCAAACTGGCCGACCGTATGCATAACATGCGCACGCTTGCCCCCCTTTCAGAAGAACGCCGCAAGGCCTTCGCCCGCGAGACGCTGGAGATATTCGCTCCGCTGGCCAACCGGCTGGGCGTGTGGCAGTGGAAGTGGGAACTGGAAGATCTGAGTCTCCACCACCTTGACCCAGTCACCTATGCCGAGATCGCAACCCTCATCACAGAGCGCCGCCTGGAGCGCGAGGCCAGCATTCAACGCCACGCCGAGATCCTGATGCAAGAACTGGCCAAGGAAAACATCAAGGCAGAGATCTCCGGCCGACCCAAGCACATCTACAGCATCCAACGCAAGATGCGACGCAAGGGCGTACCCTTCAGCCAGGTCTACGACATTCGCGGCATCCGCGTTACCACCCACACCATCCCCGACTGCTACCGCATCCTGGGCATCGTGCATGGACTATGGAAACCTATCCCCGGCGAATTCGACGACTATATCGCCACCCCCAAGGACAACATGTACCAAAGCCTGCACACAGCGGTCGTTGGCGACGACGGTAAGACGCTGGAGGTGCAGATTCGCACCAGGGAGATGCATCGCCTCGCAGAATACGGTATAGCCGCACACTGGCGCTACAAGGAGGGAGGCAAGCGGGACCAAGTCTTCGAGGCCAAGATCGCCTGGCTGCGTTCGCTTATGGAATGGCGACAAGAGGTCACCGACGCCAGTGAATTCGTGGACGCGATGAAGACCGACATCTTCCAGGACCGGGTTTACGCCTTCACTCCCAAAGGCAAGATCATTGACCTGCCAGTCGGCGCGACACCGATTGACTTCGCCTACCACGTGCACACCGAGATCGGCCACCGCTGCCGGGGCGCCAGAATCAACGACAGATGGGTTGGGCTGGACTATCAACTGCGCACTGGCGATCGGGTGGAGATAGTTACCAGCAAGCGGGGCGCACCCAGCCGTGACTGGCTCAATCCGGCACTGGGCTACATCAAAACCACTCGCGCCCGCACTAAGATCCGCCAGTGGTTCCGCCGTCAGGATCGGCAACAGAACATCGTCCAAGGGCGAGAGGTCGTCGAGCGCGAACTGAATCGTCTGGGAATGGAACACCTCAGCCACGAAGCGGTTGCCAGACTCTTCAACTACGAGAAACTCGACGACTTCCACTCCGCCGTCGGCTTTGGGGACATCAACAGTCAGCAAATCGCTGGCAAAATCTCCGATACGCGCCCGCGCGAGGAAAAGAGGCCACCTTCTATACCCCCTATCCCCACGCAGACCATCAAGGGCATCCAGGTACAGGGCACCGGTGGCCTACTGACCCGGCTGGCGCGGTGCTGCCATCCGCTGCCAGGAGATGAAATCACCGGCTACGTCACCCGCGGGCGGGGCGTCACCATCCATCGCCGCGATTGCCCTAACATCTTGCGCCTGAGAGATACGGAGCGGCTGATAGAAGTCAGTTGGGGCAGCCGGTCGCAGACCTTCCCAGTCACGGTTTGCATCACGGCCTATGATCGCACCGGGCTATTACATGAGATCACCGGCATCATCAGCGCCGACCGCATCAACATGCCAGCCGTCAATGTGGGCCGCCGGAAAAACATCGCCACATTATACATCACCGTCGAAATCAACAACATCGCACAACTCAGCCGTGTGCTGACCAAGATTGAGCGGCTGCCCAACGTGATCGCAGCCCGGCGACACACGGGATAAAACAAGAGCCCGGCCTCTGCCAGAAGCCGGGCTCCTCATTGCAAGCCATGAGTTACGGTTCCGCCGGCACGCGATCACCATACATCTTTCGCTCCACCAAAACCTGTTGAGCGTCCAGCCATTCCTGAAACGCATCTGCCCCCAGTTGCTGATGCACAAACGAGTCCAATTCCCGCTCCTCGTGGCCCACCACCTCGATGATATAATACTGCGTATCATCCTGACGCAGCACTGGTTGACTGTGCTCCCCCACCTCCAGACTGAACGCCAGATCGGCCAACTCCGTGCCAAGATTGCTTTCCAACATGCCTTTGGGGAACCAACTCAATTCGGTGCCGTATCCGGCGACCTCCTCATCCTCCCCCTCCTCCAACTCATCTGCCAAGGCCTGGAAATCCTCCCCCGTACCTAGCCGGGCAGCCAGTTCATTCGCCCGTTCCTCGCTATCCACGGCCAGGAGCCACAGTTTGACTTGATCGGCCACAGTGGGAACTTCTGCACTCATCTGCTCCTGCAACTTCTCAACCAACAGCGATGCCTCGACCCAGGAACGGTATTGCTGCTCCGAAACATCCAGTGGTTTCAAAGACTGCTCCAGATAAGTACTGTACGATCGGCGGAACTCCTCCTCAGTCATCGGAGTTGGTGTCGGTGGCGGAACGGTCGTCGGCGTAGGAGTGAGCACTTCTGTCAGCGTCAAGGGAGATGTGACGACAGTAGGCCCTGGCGTGGGGGTGACAGGATCCCGGTCATAGCCGAAGTAACGCTCGATCTCCCGCTGCACTTCCTCCGGCGCAACAGCAATGCCACGGCGATCCGCCTCCTGATGTACCAACTCCTCCTGAATCAACTGATCGAGAAATTGCTCGCCAATGACCGGTGCGTTCGCCGGCGATAACCTGGTTTGCAAGTCGCGAATGTTCCCCTGGATATACTCCAGATAGAACTGCATACTCTGGTCCGTCGGATCGAGAGCCTGTTGCTGCTGGAGCCAGTATTGGAGTTCGTTTTGCATCCGCATCTGCATAAAGCGCACTCGAGCCTGATACTCAGCCGTCGTGATAGAAGTTCCGCCCACGATGGCGACCGGCTCGCGGGCCTTGATGACCTTTTCGACGACGAGGCCATAGACCATAATGCCCACAACCGCGATCCCCACGACGGTCACGCCCCAGATGAGGAGCCTCTTCATACTCCTTTCCCGCTCCAGGCGGGAGTGTTGCTTATGCGTCAATTTCCTTGGCGCACGGCTTTTGGACTTCTTTGCCATCCCACCTCTCACATAGCCGCTAACTGACAACCGCTAACAGCCAACTGCCGACCACTCACTTAGCGAGTACGAGCAGGATCTATCACGAACGGCAACAACGCCAGATGACGAGCACGCTTAATCGCCAACGACAATTGACGTTGATGCTTGGCGCACGTTCCCGTCTGCCGTCGTGGTCGGATCTTCCCGCGGTCGGTCAGAAAGCTCCGCAGCACATTCGTCCGCTTGTAATCAATGTCGGTGGCCTTCCCCTTGCAGAAAATGCAATCTTTACGACGCCTCGTGAACCGACGTTTACCGCGCCGTTGGCCCCCCGTACGCCCACGCCTCCCTTGTTCCGCCAATGTTTCAACCTCCCTGCCGTGTCTGTATCAGGCACACTTAAAATCCACGGAATACGTGCACTTGGTACAATTACTAGAAGGGGAACGCCTCCTCCCCTTTAGCATCGGATTCCACCGTCTCCGAGGAAGTACCGTGACGGCTACCCAACAAGATCATTTCGTTGGCAACCAACTCGGTACAGAAGCGTTTCCGCCCTCCCTGATCCTCCCAACTTCGCGTCTGCAAGCGCCCTTCGATGTATACCTGCCGTCCCTTACGAAGATGTTGCTTGCAAATCTCGGCCAGATTACCCCACGCCACAACGTTGAACCATTCTGTTTCCTCGCGGCGCTCGCCTTCCGAGTTTGTCCAACTGCGAGTGGTAGCGACACTGAACGAAGTCACTGGCCGTCCGCTGGGCGTGTAACGCATCTCAGGGTCACGCCCTACGCTACCAATGACCATCACCTTGTTCAAGCCCCTTGCCATAGCGCTCTCACTCCCCACAACCTACCCGCATCACACAGCCACTGCCTCCCCAGGCGGCTTGGCGTCCTCTTCAACACGCACGACCAGGTGACGCATGATCTGCTCGGTCAGCCCAAGATCGTGCTCCAACCCAGTCACACCCTGGGATTCCAGTTCAAGCCGCATCAACACATACTGGCCTTCCCACTGTTTCTGAATGGGATAGGCCAGCCGACGCGACCCCCAGGGCTCGATTCGCGTGACCTTGCCGTCATTGCGTTTAATCAGACCTTCGACTTTCTCAGTAACGGCGGTCAGGCCATCTTCGTCCACTTCCGGGTGAACGATAAAGACTAACTCATAACTGCGCACTGGATGGTATACCTCCTTTCCACGGGATTGCCCCCGGACCTAAAGCCGGGAGCGGAAAGCCCACCTATAGGCACGCAACGGGCGCTATGATAACACAAAGACGTGAATTTGGCAAGACGCGGACACTGCTTTCCCATTAGCCCACCTCCCACTCACGGGCTGAAGCGGAACAGGCACACGTCGCCGTCCTGGATTTCGTAGTCACGGCCCTCAAAACGCAAGCCCCCTTGCTTCCGCACCGCACGCCAGTTCCCCGCCTCCACCAGTTGCTCAAAACTCACCACCTCGGCACAGATGAAACCACGCTCCATCTGGCTGTGGACTTTGCCGGCTGCCCGGGACGCTTTGGTATCGCGCTGTATCGCCCAGGCGCGCACTTCTCGACCACCCGTGATGGTGAAAAATGTGACCAGATCAAGCACCTCGTAGCCCGCCTGGGCCAGCGCCTCCAACCCGGAGCGCTCCAACCCCACGTCTGCCCGGTAAGCAGCGGCCTCGTCGGGTGGCCACTCACTCAAGTCAGCCTCCAGTTGGGCACAGAGGACGAGACAAGGGACCCCCTCCTCTTCCGCCACACAAGCGACATCTTCGGTCAACGGACCGCCACCGGGCAGATTCTCCTCGCCGACGTTGGCCACGTAGACGCGCTTCTTGGCGGTGAGCAGGCACATCTCTCGTGCCAACGCCACCTCAGTCACCCCGCCTGCCGCCCAGGCAGCGGCTCGATCGCCGGACTGCAGGCGCGCGCGCAACTCCCCCACCATCTCCAACTCTGCGGCGAAATCCCGCGGCCTGGCCTTAGCCGCCGAGCGCACCTTGTCCAGCCGTCGCTCCACTACCTCCAAATCAGCCAGAATCAGTTCCAGGGCAAGCGCCTCCAGGTCACGTAGCGGATTCACCGATCCATCTATGTGCGCCACGTCGGGGTTGGAAAAGCAGCGACAGACCAGAGCGATAGCGTCCACGTCGCGGATGTGGCCCAGGAATTGGTTGCCCAGCCCCTCGCCCCGATGAGCACCGCGTACCAGGCCCGCGATATCCACGAACTCGACCGTTGCCGGGGTCACTCGTTCCGGCCCGACCATCGCCGCCAACACCTCCAGGCGTGGATCGGGCACCACTGCGACGCCGCGATTGGGATCAATTGTGGTGAAAGGATAGGCTGCCACAGCAGCCTTGGCCCGCGTGAGACCGTTAAAGAGAGTTGACTTGCCCACATTAGGCAAGCCTACTATTCCAATCTGCAATGCCATGCAGCACCTCGTTGCCTACTGCGCAACTTCCGCCCCCGGAGACTCTACCTAACCCAGAGGCAGACTAACGTAGAACGTGCTCCCTTTGTCTAGTTCGCTATCTACCCACACCTTTCCGCCGTGCCGTTCGACGATAGACTTGACGATTGCCAGCCCCAGACCAGTCCCCGGTATACCCATCGTGTCACGCCGTCTGATGCGGTAGAATTTCTCGAACAGGCGCACATGATCGTCTGGGGCAATGCCAATACCCGTGTCGGCGACGCGGATCACCGCCTGCTCGTCGCGCACAGACAATCCCACCGTCACAATGCCGCCGCTGGGTGTGTACTTGACAGCATTATCCACCAGATTAGCGACCGCCTGGCGCAGCAACGCAGCGTCGCCCGCGACCACTGTCACGCTTGCGGCCGGTTCCAGCCGCAAGGTGAGTCCCTCAGCAGCAGCCCGGGCTCGCATGCCGTCCACCGCTTCGACCAGAATCGCCCCCAGGTGGCACGGTTTGCGCTCAAGTCCCACGCCGGCCTCAATGCGTCCCAAATCGAGCAGATCGTCAATCAGTCCACTCATCCGCCCAACGCCGTCCAGGATCTTCTCGATGTACTCATGCTGCGTGTCGTTGAACTCGCCCACCATCGGGAGCATGGTCGCATAACCACGGATAAACGTCAGCGGCGAGCGCAAGTCATGCGAGACCGTCGCTACGAACTCAGACTTCATCTCGTCTAGTTCCTTGAAGCGAGTGATGTCGCGCATCACGGCCACACGGCCAATCCGTTCACCATCGGCACTCAAGATGGTCGAAACGCTGGCGTATAATGTCCGGCCATCGGGCAGAGGAACCTCCTCAGTCAACGCTTCGCTCAGAGGCAACGGCTCCTCAAAGACCTGCACCAACACAGGTGCCAACTCAGTCTGGTTGATCTTCTGGCCCACGACCGCATCGGCTGCCATACCAAACGCCCGCTCAGCAGCCGGATTGACCAGCAGAATACGGTCATCGCGGTCGGTGACCAGAACGGCGTCGGTGGTGCTGGCCAGGATTGCCGCCAGTCGCCGCCGCCCACCCTCCGCAGCCTGGAACAGGCGAGCTTTCTCCACCAGCACCGCCGTCTGGCTGGCCAGTGTCGAGAGCAGGTCAATCTCTGAGGCATCGAACCGGCGGACCTCACCGTACCCCACCCACATCACAGCAGGCACCCGATCTTTAGTGCACACGGGCAGCGCGATGGCGGCCTTGATCGGTCCGCTCAGCGCCTCGGGCTCAGCCAGTGTCTTGGCCCGGGCCAGATTTTCCACGACCATGGGCTGCTCCAGTTCCCTGGCCGCCGTGGCCAGCGCACGGTCGAGTGCCCCTAACCCCTCGCGTGGCTCCCCTCGCGCCATCACCATCTGTGGATCGCCGCCAGCCGAAAGGAGGATGATGCGAGCCACCTGTGCACGTGTCGCCTTCAGTACTCCTTCGAGGATGAACGGCACACCCTCAGGCAATTCCAGCGTCGCCGAAACTGCCTGACTGACCTGGAGCAGCAACGAAAGGTCTTCCAGCCGATCTTTTAGTCGCACGCGCATACCTTCAAATGCATCTCCCACCCGGGCCACCTCGTCGCTGCCAGGCACCTCCACCGGCCGTGTGAGATCCCCCTCGGCGATGCAGTCGGCAGCAGCGGCCAACTGCTTGAGTGGTCGGGTCAGCCAACCGGTGACCAGCGGAATAACGATCACCAGCCCACCCCCTAGCAGGATTTGGAGGATAAGCAGAGGAGTGGCAACCTGGGTAGCCTGCTCCAGCACGACCTCGTAGGGCAGGCGGATCACCACTGCCCACGGGTACCCTTCAGCCGGCAAGTAATAGACCAACTGGCGCGTGTTGTCCATTGGATTGCGACTTTCGTAAGCCCAACCACGCAGCACGGTGGTGATGCGGGGACATTCCTCGTCTACGTGCCATTCAGCGAGCAGCATGTCAGGATTGGAATGGGCAACGATGCGCCCTTCTGAATCCACCACAAACCCCTCTCCACGCGCACGCGTCCATTGCAGACTCTCCAGTACACGACGTATCAGCGGATTGACATCAAGCCGGGTGCGTCCAAGCAACACTCCAAAACGCTCGCCTGTCTCCTCATCCTCCACCGGCGACAGGAATGAAAGGATGACTTTGTCTCGCCGTGAGTGATGCACGGAACTGATCTGCGTCGCCCCGCTCTCGGCCACGCGCTGCAAAAGCATTTCCTCCTCTGACGTCAATTCCTGGTCGCCGATCGGCGCTGGCGGATATATCGCCAATCTCTGTTTGGTCGAATCAAACAATATCAACTGGTCGAAGAAAGCCACGCTTCGCAGGTCGCCACGCAGATGCACCTCCAGCGTACTCGGGTCGCCGTGCCACAATATCTCATTGTTAGCGAACTCTGCCAGCAAACCCAACCCTGTTTGGATGAAGTAGGGAATGCCCTCAACGGCACTGTTGGTATCCCGCGCCATCTCGTCCACCACCTCCAGAGTCGCCACGCGGAGAGTTGTTGCCGTCACCGCGTAGACAAGCACGGCAGTCATGGCCAATATCAGAGGGACGAATAGGAAAAGCAGCCTGCGCCCCAAGGTGCGGCTGTAGGGAGGGGGTTGACGCGCTACATGGACAGGGCGCAGGCGCGGAGAGACCAGGTAGACCCCCTGTATAACGAGTGCTGCCACGAGACTCTCGAGCAGCGCGAGGCCAAGATTAGCCTGCGTCAACGTCACGGCATAATCGAGCCCCGCCAAGCCCGAATCAGCCGTATGAGCGAACACCGACAGCAGCAGCAACGGGGATGCAAAGAAAGTCGCCAGTGGCCCAGCGATGACAGGCTGGCGCGCGACGAGCGACGGGCGGTCTCGATAATCCTGGCGCAGAAAGAATCCGACCAGAAAACCAAAGAAGGCAAAATGAAAAGGATCAGTGATACCGCCAACTGTCATCCCGACACGCAAGATTCCGCCGACCAATCCGACCAACAATGCTGGCCCTGCGCCCAGCCAGGCCCCAGCAACAATGACCGGTAGCGCCCCCAACAACGGCGCAAATGGACTGGCAGGTTCGGTGGGAACATTTGGGGGTGGTAGCAGCCGGGGCAGAGAGAAACTCAGCACCAGCAAATTGTTGACGAGCAGAGATGCCGCCAACAAGCCCAGAAACAGGGGAAGACGACGCCAACCCAACCTTCCAAAATCCCGTCGGGAACGCACGAGAAGCAAAAATGCTACCAGCACGTAGAGCGCCAGAAGGAAGTATTCCCAGATCTCAGGTTGAAGGAATGTTAGCCTGACCCAGGGCCTCCAGACGTCAAAACTCATAAGGATGCTCCATACTCCCAGGTAAGAGAGAGCCTTTAATTCTGAGAGATTATAGCACACTGCCGGAATAATTCAAACTTTGCTCACTTCGCCAAGACGAGTATAATACGCCTGAGAAAGTGCTTCCGGTACGAGACGTGGGCAACGCATCAGTAATTCCCGTTTTGGCGTCAAGACCTGACAGGTTTCCACGAATTTCGTCACTTGAGGCCCCATTTGTCACTCGGCAACTGTATTGAATAGCAAGTCTTGGGTAAAAACCTGTCAGGTCTGACAAGTATTATGTTCCATGCATCACGCATCACGGCTTCTGGTTTGATATAATCGAAGGATGGAGACAAACATGGAAATCGAGGTCGCTGCCGCCAAGGTGGGCAAATGGGCCACTAGCGAGAGCGGTGATACGCTCGAAATGATCGAACGCCCCCACGGTGGCTTCTCTTTCGTGTTGGTGGACGGACAGCGTTCCGGGCGAGCAGCCAAGGCTATCAGCAACTTGGTGGCCCGCAAGGCCATCTCTGAACTGGCAGAGGGAGTACGCGATGGCGCAGCGGCCCGTGCAGCCCACGACTACCTTTACACCCACAAAGGCGGCCAGGTCTCAGCCACGCTCAACATCCTTTCGGTAGACCTGACTTCCAACACACTGGTGCTTTCGCGCAACAGCCACTGCCCCACCATCATCATAACGCCCGAAAGCAGGCTACAGTTACTCGATGCGCCGTCGGAACCGGTGGGGGTGCGACACGGTATCAAGCCACAGGTCACAGAATTGCCACTGACCGCCGGGACCATGGTCGTGGTCTATACGGACGGCCTTGAGATGGCCGGGGCGCGCTCAAGCCGTGTCTTCGATGTCCCGGCGGCTGTGCGCGAACTAACAGCCGGGGGCGACGTAAGCGCCCATCAGTTGGCCGATAGCCTGCTTGGGCAGGCGCTGGCACTGGACGAAGGCCGACCGCGCGACGACGTCAGTGTGCTCGTGCTGCGCGTCGTAGATCACATTGGCGATGGCGTGCGCCGCCTGACTGTCAGGCTTCCCCTGTGATGCACATGATGAAGTCCCACCATCTCCACCACTACCTGCGAGCCCTGTGGCGCGATACTCGGGTCCTGGTACGCCAGTTTCGCGTCTCCCTAATCACCTTAGCCTCGCTGGAACCACTGGCCCGCCTGCGCGAGATGAGCGGCGAGCAACACAGCCCTTCCCGGGGAAGGACCAGCAGCCCGCGCCACCGCCCGTGGACGGCGCGCTTGTTCTCCAGGGGGAAAACGTCAAGCCGGTGAAACAAGCCAAACATGAGAGACACCCACTGATTGGCGTGGTCGGCCCGTGTGCCTCGGGCAAATCATTGCTCGTGGGGACGCTGCGGGCACACGGGCACAACGCCCGCGAGGTGGCACAGGAGCACTCCTATGTGCCCACGATGTGGCAACGTTTCACCCAACCCGATTTGCTCGTCTACCTGGACGTTTCCTGGGAAGTCGCCTGCCAGCGCCGGCCCACTGACGCCGGAGCAGATTGGTGGGCCGAACTGACCCGGCGGCTACACCACGCCCGGCAACATGCGGATCTCTATATCCACACCAACGGATTGACGCCGCAAGAAGTCCTGGACAGGGTACTGGCTTTCCTCTCTGATGTTGCAGGTTTGGGCCGCTGAGGGTATAATATGAGGAGATGAGTAAAGATGGTACGCCTGCTAACACAGGCTCACAAAAAGCAGGGCGGGCGTCGCAAGCGCCCGCTTCTGATTGAGAACACGGAGAGTAGACTAGATGAACGTTGTATTATGGCTGGTTGGCACACTGGTCGTCGTGCTGGGGCCTATCATTCTGATTCACGAACTGGGCCACTTCATCTTTGCCAAGTTGGCGGGAGTGCGGGTCGAGGAATTTGGATTTGGATTCCCGCCCCGCCTGCTAAAATTGTGGCGCGGCAAAGGCTATCTCGATATCGGCGTTATGCGCGTGATCATCCCGGCAGGATTCCGGCTGCCCCCCGGACTGGCAGCCGACGTCCACGTGGATGCCGTCGCCCACAAGCGGGACGATGGCACCTACGTCCTGCGTCGCCTGACAATGCTCGATTCGGATACAGAGTATCGAGAACTCGACTCTGAGGCCACGCACGAGGGCTTGCACTTGCGCGGCGAGTTGACCACCTTTGAGCCCGGCACTCTGTACAGCCTTAACTGGCTGCCCATGGGTGCGTTCGTGAAAATGACCGGCGAAGAGGATCCCTCCGATCCGCTCAGCCTGGCGGTCCAACCCAAACGCTGGCGCGTGGCGGTGATGGCCGCAGGGCCAGTGTTCAACATCATCGCCGCCCTGGTGCTGCTCGTCGGCGCATACGCCGCCGGCCATCCCGAAAGATGGGTGGTCGAAGTCACTGGCGTGGAACCAGAGTCCGCAGCCGAAGAAGCAGAGTTGCAGCCCCATGACATTATTGTGGCTATTGGGAAGGAATGCATTGAGGGAGAAAGCCTCTACGGTGGTCTGGAACAACTGCGCAGCATCGTTCAAGCCGCGCCAGAACAGGACATTGAACTCACCGTCTTGCGCGGAGAAGAGACACTAACCTTGATAGCCAGGCCCCAGCGCACCTCCGAAGGACATGGCCTCCTGGGCATCTTGATGGCCCCCTGGCCCGACCGGAACACGGTGCGGTACTACAGCCTCCCTGAAGCACTGCATGCCGGCATCAACGACGTCACCGCCACTATCCTGATGACCGTGCAGGTTCCGGCACTGCTTGCCCGGGGCGACATAACCCCCCAGGAGGCACGCCCGACCAGCATGGTCGGCATCAGCGAAATACTGGCCATTTCCCTGCAACAGAGCATCAGATGGGGCATGGCTTTCCGCGCGTTGCAGACTGCGTCGCTCATTAGCCTGGCCCTAGGCCTGGCTAACCTGCTGCCCCTTCCCGCTCTCGACGGCGGGCGCATCTTCCTCGTGCTCATTGAGGCTGTGCGCGGCCGACGCATCTCGCCCGAACGCGAAATGGCCATTCACTCCGTGGGCCTGATGATCCTGATCGGCCTGATGGCTTTGATGATGCTTCAAGACCTCATCAATCCAATCATCCCCTGGTCATGGCTAGAGTGAGATGAGACGTCCACTTGACCTTTTGCTTGACGAATTGCGTGAAAGCGTCGAGATGCCGGCCCAGGCGTCGCTGTACTACTTCTCAAGCCTGAAGGCCGAAGGCGTGGCGCGCGTGCGCGAGGTGTGGCCGTGCTTGCCCGTCGGGTTGCGGCGGCGGCTGATTGCACGGCTGGTGGAACTGGCCGAGGCAGATTTCGAGGTGGACTTCGGCGCGCTCTTCCGCCTGGGGATGGAAGACGAAGACGCCGAGGTACGCACGGCAGCGATCGAGGGACTGTGGGAGGACGAAGACGTGCGCCTGGTCCCACTCCTGGCAGCGCGCCTGCGGGAAGACGGAGCTGTTACCGTGCGAACGGCTGCGGCCACATCGCTGGATCGCTTCATCCTGATGGGCGAACTTGGGAAGATGCGTCCCGGGCCACGTGCCACGGCTTACGAGGCCCTGCTGGACGCGTGCCAAGCCGCAGACGAGCACATAGAAGTGCGGCGACGGGCACTGGAGTCACTGGCTTACGTTGGCAACGAGACCATAGCAGAATTGATCAGCGAGGCTTACGCCGCGCCGGTGGAGAAGGTGCGCATCAGCGCCGTCTTCGCCATGGGGCGCAGCGCCGACACCCGCTGGACCCGCCATGTGCGGCAACAGATCTCCAGCCCTAACCCTGAACTGCGCTACGAAGCCACCTGGGCCTGTGGCGAACTTCAACTTCACGAGACCGTGCCCGAACTGGAGAAACTGGCCGATGACGTTGACCCCGAGGTACAAGAAGCAGCACTGTGGGCCCTGGGGCAGATCGGGGGCGACAAGGCGCGGGAGATTCTGGAGCATTATTGCCTGGCAGAGAACGAGGCCACGCGAACCGCGGCCGAAGCCGCCTTGGATGAATTGGAGTTCCTGCACGAGGACCTGTCAGAGTTCTTCACCAGGCTAGCCAAAGAGCCGAATTCGTGAGCGAATTCGTTACAAATAGCGAATAGCAAATGGCGAATAGCGAATGGAGAAAAATCGCCAGCCTCGTTCTGGCGCTGGTGTTTTTGCCGGCTGCGTCCACTGCCGTAGCCGATGGTATTACCGTGGTCGAGAACAAAGCCGGCTACAGTTACGCCCAGCAAGTTACATTCACGCTGCAGGCCACCTCCGACGCCGAAATCACCCAGGTCTACCTGTTCTTTCGCGCCACAGGCAACGAGCGGGCCGAGTCTGTGAATGTACCTACCGAGTCAGCCCGCAAAATCAGCATTAACCACACACACGACTTGCGCCGTTCCCCCCTGCCGCCGTTCGCCACAATCACCTTCTGGTGGCGGATTGAGGACGCTGCGGGCAATACTCTTACTACAGAGCCCCAGCAGTTCGAATACACGGATAATCGCTTCCGCTGGGAACAACTCAGCGCTGACGGCCTCACCATCCACTGGATCGAAGGGCACGGCGACCTGCCTTTCGGTCAGGCGGCGCTCGACATCGCCCAGTCCAGCCTGGAGGAGAGCAACGTGGAACTGCGCGCCCCAGTGCCCGAGTCTATCAACGTCTACATCTATGACTCGCAGCACAATCTCAAGGCGGCGATGGCACTCGCAGGACGGGAGTGGGTGGGCGGCCAGGCGCATCCCGAATTGGGCGTGATCGTCGTCGCCATCCCATTTGAAGAAGAAGTCTACATATCGCGCATGATGCGCTACATCCCACACGAAATCACTCACCTGCTGGTCTATCAGGCTGTCACGCCAACCGGCTATAAGTACGTCCCCGAGTGGCTGGACGAAGGGCTGTCCACGGTCAACGAACAGTTGCCGACGCCGGAGTACACTATGGTGCTCGAAGAGGCACGCGTGGCGGGGGAACTCCTTCCCCTGGATGCTCTATGCGTCCCCTTCTCACCCGCTTCACACACCGCGTTTCTGGCCTACGCCCAGAGTGGTAGTATAGTGCAATTCATTCGTGAGCAATACAGCGCTGAAGGGATACGCACTCTGCTGGCAGCCTATGCCAACGGTGCCAGTTGCGCAGGGGGAGTACAGGAGGCTTTCAACGTCAGCCTGAGTGGTCTGGAGACTGCGTGGCGGGCAAGCCTGGAGCCCCAGGCCCCTTGGCGGGCCTGGGTTGAGCAAATCGGCGTCTGGATAGGACTATGGCTGTTGAGCCTATTGATGGCCGTGCCGATGATTGGCGGGATCCGTCGCCGCCGCTAGTCCGTTACAAACGAGGAACATCCGATGCGCAACATCGTCGTCTTCGACCTGGAGACCCAATATACAGCCGACGAGGTAGGAGGCTGGAATCGCATCCGCGACATGCACCTGGCAGTTGCTGTGACCTACAACGCCGCCGAGGACGTCTACCGTGATTACACCGAGCAAGAAGTGGACCACCTTATCGCCGCACTGCGTGGAGCAGACCTGGTGGTCGGCTACAACGTGCTCCGTTTCGACTACGAGGTTTTGCACGCTTACACCACCGAGAGACTGGAGCGCATCCCCACGCTCGACATGCTCGACGACCTGCACCACACACTCGGTTGGAGGCTATCCCTCGACGCCGTCGCTACCGCCACGCTGGGGGAGACAAAAAGCGCCGACGGGTTACAGGCCGTGCGCTGGTTCCGTCAAGGCCAACTGGACAAGGTCATCGCCTACTGCCGTCGCGATGTCGAGGTGACCTGGCAAGTTTACCAGTTCGGCCAGCGCAACGGCTACGTCAAGTATCGCGATCGCCATTGGCGCGTACACAAGGTACCGGTGCGGTGGTGAGTACAGCATTTGAACCTGCTTATCTGGCACTGCTTCGCTCAGGCGAGTTGAAGCGGCGCGTGCAAGCCGCCTACGAGCGATTGCATGCCTGCGACTTCTGCGGCCGGGAGTGCCGCGTGGACCGCCACGAGCGTGCCGGTTCTTGTAATACCGGCGTGCGGGCCGTCGTCACCAGTTACCACCCCCACCTGGGGGAAGAGGACCCACTGCGAGGGTGGCGTGGCTCCGGCACCATCTTCTTCGCCTGGTGCAACCTCAACTGCCAGTTCTGCCAGAACTACGACATCAGCCAACTGGGCCACGGGCAGAAAATCGAACCGGAGGAACTGGCCGCGATGATGCTCTCGCTCCAGGCACAAGGGTGTCATAACATCAACCTCGTTTCGCCCACCCACGTCGTGCCACAGATTCTGGCCGCCGTACTCATCGCCGCCCAGGCAGGGCTGAGCCTGCCACTGGTCTACAATACCGGCGGCTACGACTCCCTCGCGGCGCTTGTATTGCTCTACGGCGTGGTGGACATCTACATGCCGGATATGAAGTACGCCAACGCGGAGACTGCGCAGAAGTACTCCAAAGTCAAGGCTTATCCAACGGTCAACCAGACCGCCATCAAAGAGATGTACCGCCAGGTAGGCGACCTGGTGCTTGACGAGAACGGCATCGCGCTGCGAGGACTGCTCGTGCGCCACCTGGTGCTGCCAGACGAACTGGCCGGGACAGCCGAAATCGCCCGCTTCCTGGCAGAAGAGGTCTCACGCGACACTTACATAAACATTATGGATCAGTACCGGCCCTGCTACAAGGCCGCTGAACTACCACCGCTCGACCGTCCTATCACACGGGCGGAGTACGAGCAGGCCGTACAGCAGGCTCGCGAGGTCGGTCTACACCGCTTCGACAAGCGGGTGCCACGTTTTCTCCGCATCCTGTGAGGAGTGTGAAAGATGGGAGAGAAACCAAAACCAGAAGCCCGCCTGCACGCCATCGTTCACGGATACGTGCAAGGGGTTAACTTCCGCTACTACACCATCCGCGCCGCGCAGCAACTGGGGCTTACCGGCTGGGTCGCCAACCGCTGGGACGGCACAGTGGAGACCGTGGGCGAGGGCCAGCGCGAGGCGCTGAATAACTTCCTGGCTTTCCTGCACCGTGGTTCTCCCTATTCGGCGGTGCAGCGAGTGGATGTCGAGTGGGAAACTCCTAGCGGCGAATTCGAACGCTTCGGGGTACGGTACCTATGAAAAGAAACCCCGAACGCCTGGCTTGGATCGTCCTCCTGACATCGTTCTTCATCTGCGTAAGTCTGACTATTGCCGTGCCACTGGGTGTCCGTTGGTACATCCTCAACGCCCACATCAGACAGAAGGTAACCCTCGAGGTGCAGCAGCCGCCGTTGAGCGTCACGCTGGCTGGTCGGGGCGAACCGGTCGCTATCGCCGAAGATCGCGATGACATCCCCGAGCGCACGATCGTGGACACAGACGCCACCTCTGGTCGGCTCGTGGTGCACGCCCCACACACAGATGATCCTGTCATCATTGCCACAGTCCAACTTCATCACAACACAGAGGTCGTGCTTTCGTCGGCGCGCTCCCCGCGCTTCCCCACCAGCCGCCTGCCCCACAAAGTCATGCTGGAGGTGAGGGCCGGACGCGCGCGCATCAGCGTCCCCAGCCACGAAGGGCGGCCTACGGTCGTCGAAGTGCACACACCCCACGGAGCAGCCACGCTCACAGAGGGAAGTTACGAAGTCAAGGTCAACGGGACAACGACTGAGGTCACGGTACGCGACGGACAGGCCGATGTGAGCAGCAGTGAACTGCCCACGCGACTCGGGCCAGCGGAGCGTGCCATCATGGATGATGAAGAACTCCGCGGCCCGCTGCCTGCCGCTCCTAGCCTGATCGTCAACAACAACTTTGCGGATCCTTTGGGGAAGGAGGGTTGGGTCAGCTACAGCGTGGAACCCGAGGTTGAAGGCGAACCAAGGGGTGAGGCGCAAAGGACCGAAGTAGAAGGCCAACCGGTCGTCGTCATTGAGCGTAGGGGAATAGGTCACGCTGAAACCGGTATCACTCAAATACTCGACGCAGACATCCGCGACTTCAGTCTCCTGCAGCTGCATCTCCTGCTGCGCATCAAGGAGCACGACGTGCCGGTGTGCGGCTCGCAAGGAACTGAATGCCCGGTGATGGTACGCATTGTCTACAAAGATGCCGACGGTGCAGATCGGGAGTGGCTGCAGGGCTTCTATTCACTCCTGGATACAAGCACCCCTGGGAATGAGCCTTTCTGCAAGATTTGCCCCATACCTTATAAACATATCCATGTGCCGGAGGATACCTGGTACCCCTATGATTCGGACAACCTGGTTCCGCTGCTATCACGAGACGGCCAAGTGCCTATCTTGATCAAATCCATCACAGTATACGCATCCGGACACACGTACCGGTCCGCCATCGCCGAGGTCGAGTTAATCGGGCAGGAGTAGTAAAAGGAAGCAAGTAGACAAGGGACGTGCTCCCCTTGTCTACTTGTCTACTATGTACCTACAACGCCCGCAACTCCCTCTGCAGGTCCTGCGGATCGGCGGCCTCGATGGCGACGTACTCCACGCCCGGGTAGTGCTCCGCAAAGAAGGCTCGCAAATCGCTGGGCCATTTCCCCGGATTGACCGCGATCACCCGCCGCGCGTCCAGATCACCGATACCGGCATCGTCCGCGCTGCCACCAACAGTATACCGATGCCGATTCCACGCTCCATCCACCACCGCCAGAGCCCAAGCCGCGTCGGCATCGGGAGGGAGCAACACGTAAGTCCGTTTGTACTGCTCACGGGGAAGCCCGTGTACGTCTGGAGCGCAGGTAAACGCACCGGTCGCCTCCACATCTCCAGCGGCAGAAAACACGGCCTCATACCTCCCGACATCGCTCAGCGGAGAGGTGGTATACGTCCACGTGTACCAATTTCCATCGCGCCCGGTCACAACCGTTCCCTGTGGCAGTTCCGCCCCTGAAGGCTGACGAATCACCAGACGGGCATCGCTCAAGGTGGTCTGCGAGCGGGCCTCGATTGTCACCGACTTGCCGACCCTCGGACTGACCGGCTGGTAGCTCAGCCGTACCTTCAGCGCCCCACCCACGGCGACCAGTTCTGCATCGTCCCAGTAGGCATCGTTGTGCTTAAAGGGCCACAAGGTTTTGCTGCGGAGGAATACCGTCACAGTGTCAGCCTGAGCCGTTTCTTCCACGGAGGGAATCTGGGCGTATTGGTTATAGATGTGCGCACCCCGGCCCCACACCACCGTGCTGGCAAACGGGTTGGTGCCGCCGGTAGGGTCAATCCCCGCGTAGAAGGTGAAGTTTGGGATTGCGTCATTCCACGGGTCTCCGTCCAGCTCAGGCGCCTCGCCCTCCAGGATAAACGCTGCCTTCCTGCCCACACCGCAAGAACAGCGCGCATCGTCGCCGCACGATTCATGCCCCTCCACTTTGTGGTTACTCCAGGCATGCGCCCAGGCTGTCAGGCGCACCCTTTCCCCCGGCGTCGTCTGCACCTGCTGGAGAAACCCCGCATCGTGCTTGCGGTAGAACGTAAACAGAAGCGTCCCCTTCTGACCGCTGTGCACCCTCTTGGAGTCGTGGGTCATCCAGGCATCCCGCACCTCGGGCTGATCCCACGTACCCGCATCGTGGCGAAACCAGGTCACCCAACCGCCCGAAGGCGTAAAAATGTTTCCTACGTCTGTCTCGTATGACTCACCGTCAACGGGAAATATGAGACAGCGATGACTCTTGTCCACACCCCAGTCCATTTCAAAGTCGCCGTTGCGTAATAGATTAGTCATGTGTACTATTCTCCTTCTGCGATGGTTCACCCTAGACCGTCGCACTTAGTAAAGTGAGTTTGTCTCGCCGCTATGCACACCGGCGTGGCAACACCGACACAGCAATACGCGCTTATCGTTGCATCCACATCAAGCGCAGCGCCCTCCCATACTCTCCACCTAGTATTGCTTTTGCACTCGCCACCTCTCACGCCCTCTGGCTTCCATGCACTGTCTGTACTGCATCGCTACTCCGCCGTATATGTCGCCTACCTCCTTCCCATATGCCCCTCCTTTTTCACTCAAAACCCAGCCCGCGCTCGCGCAGGCTCACGAAACGTTGCTGCCCGATGATCAAATGGTCCAGAACCTCAATGTCCAGCAGGTTGCCCGCTGCCACCAACTGGCGAGTCACCTCTACGTCCTCAGGTGAGGGCGTGGGGTCGCCCGAGGGATGGTTGTGCACAACGATGATTGAAGCGCAATTCCGTTTGACGGCCTCCCGGAATACCTCGCTCACCCGAATGTGTGAGGCGTTGAGGCTTCCCACGTACACCGTTTCGGAGTCAAGCAGCCGATTGCGCGTATCCAGGTACAGCACTCGAAAGTGCTCCTGTTCTAGATGGCCCATCTCGGCCATCAGGAGTTGCGCCACGTCGGCCGGGGAGCGCACGACGAAACGGTCTTCTGGGGCAGCCAGAAGCATCCGGCGACCCAGTTCCAGCGCCGCCTTGAGTTGTGCCGTCTTGGCCGGTCCCAGTCCTTTCTCGGTCTGCAATTCGGTGAAACTGGCCCTGGCCAGGCCCGGCAACCCGCCGTAGCGCGAGATGAGCCGCGTGGCCAACGCCAGGGCGCTTTCGCCGCCCACACCCGTGCGCAGGATGATGGCCAGCAGTTCCGCCATCGAGAGCGCCCCCTCACCCGCGTGGGCCAGCCGCTCGCGCGGGCGCTCATCAACGGGCAAGTCCCTGATCATTGGCCTGTACTCGGCCTGTGCTTCGTCGTTCATCATACTACTACTACTATACTACAGTTCGCACGAAATTGTCAAATGGCAGGTGCCCCAACACTTGCTCCTACACCAGCCAGTGGTATAATACGTCCCGCTTGGCCGGCTTTTCGCACCATGCGGCAGCGAACAGACTCAGCCTGAACATCTCCCCAGATAAGGAGTGTGCCATCAATGGAAGGCATCTTGGAGAGAATTCCCACCTACCTGACCATTCTATCCACCATCTGTGGGGGAGTGACCATTGCGCTATTCGGTGGGATGGTAATTTGGACTTTTCACGACATTCGCGCTCGTTCGCGCGACTTTCTGGCACAGATACTGGCCACGCTGTTGGTGATCGTGGTGCCCATCGTTGGGCTTGTGGTGTACTTGATGCTACGTCCGCGAGAGACGCTGGCGGAAGCATACGAACATTCCCTGGAACAAGAGGCCCTGCTGCAGGCGATAGAAGAGCCGGAGATCTGCCCTGGGTGTGGGCAACGGGTCAGGAGCAACTACCTGTACTGCCCTGCCTGCCACACCAGGCTCAAGAGGGCTTGCCCGGAATGTGGTCGCCCGCTCCACCTGCGCTGGTCCCTCTGTCCCTATTGCGGCACAAGCGCCGCACCACAAGCGCTTGAGCCCGTGCCCCCCTCGAAGCCGGAGGCCGCCTCACCAGAAGACGCGACGCCTGAAACATGACAAGTGGTACGTGATGCGTCAGCATCTTCACGCTTCCTCGTTCTCACCTACCATGTGAACTTCGAGCATATTGGTCCCCCCTCCGCCGAAGGGGATACCCGCCGTCAGTACCACCAGATCACCCCAGGCCACCACCCCTTTCTCACATGCTGCCCGTACCATCACCCGCACCATCTCATCGGTGGTCTTGAACTCCGGTACCAACACAGGTTCCACGCCCCACACGAGCATCAACCGGAACAGGGTCATCCGACTGGGTGTCACAGCCACGATATGGACGGATGGACGATGACGCGCCACCATACGCGCCGTCATACCCGACATCGTCGCGGTGACGATCGCCCTGGCATCCACTTCACTGGCGATTTCAACCGCCGCACAACTGATAGCCTCCGTGACAGTCCCATGCCTGTGCTCACCGTCTCCCGTGTACAGCAGTCGCCCGCATGGCAAATGTGCCTCCGCGTTGGCGCAGATCGTCGCCATCGTCTCCACCGCCCCAATCGGGTACCGGCCCACCGCTGTCTCGCCGGAAAGCATCACCGCATCAGTGCCATCCAGGATAGCATTGACAATGTCCGATGCCTCAGCCCGCGTCGGGCGCGGGTTCTCGATCATCGTCTGGAGCATCTGCGTAGCGGTGATGACCGGCTTGCCGGCTTGATTGCAGGCACGAATGATGCTCTTCTGGTGAAACGGCACCTCCTCGGCAGGCGTCTCCACTCCCAGGTCACCCCGGGCAACCATAATGCCATCGGCCTCGGCCAGGATATCGTCGAAAACCGAGAGCGCCTCGGGCTTCTCAATCTTGGCAATGATGGAGACACTGGCACCTCTACTCTTCAGTAACTGCCGCAGTTCGCGCACATCGGTCGGACGGCGGACGAAGGAGAGCGCAAAAAAGTCCACGCCTTGTTCCAGCGCGAACAGGGCATCCTCCCGATCCTTGGGCGTGAGGGCAGAAAGGTTAAGCGTTGCGTCTGGGACATTGATCCCCTTGTGAGAGGTGAGTTGGCCACCCGCGACCACGCGACACTTCAGGTTGCCCTCACCAGCCTGCACGACGACCAACTCCAGACGTCCGTCATCCAGTAGCACGGTCTGACCAGGCCGCAGATCGCGTAACAACTGCGGGTGGGGCACAGGTATCTCATCCGTCGCGCCAGGCCGGAGACGTGACGTCAGCGTCACCACATCCCCCTCGCGCAGTTCGACCGCCCCACCTTCGATCTCACCCACACGCAACTTAGGCCCCTGCAGATCGGCTATGACGGCCACCAACCGGCCTTCCTCCTCCGCAACCCGCCGCAGGGAAGCAATAGAATGGGCATGAGTGGCATGGTCACCGTGGGAGAAGTTGATGCGTGCCACGTTCATCCCGGCCCGCATCAGGTCACGCATCACCTCGGGCGAACTGGAGGCTGGCCCAATGGTACAGACAATTTTTGTACGCGGCATCTCACTCCAAGTCTCTACTGTATCGCAAATGTGACCCTATGGTCCGGTCAAGGCCAACTCGTATTCACCCACGTCTACATCGTCGTAGCCCCGCGCGATGATGCGGTAGGTGCCGCTCATCGGCAACTCGAATGCAGAGATCTCGGCGTTGGCTTCCCCACCGCCGTCATCGTCACTCATAACCCGCACGCCATCAGGTGCGAACAATTCGAGGTAAGTATCCATATCCTCGCTCACGGCAGTCATAGAGATGGCGACCGTGTCACCCTCCCCGCCCTCAAATAGCCAGTGATGACGTGTGCCAGGCTCCAGGGTGGCGTTCGTCGTCTCACCATAGGTGAGAGTGCCCTCAATCACCATCTCCGTCTGCTCCAACGTGAGTTCGTATGCTCCGCTGCTAAACAAGGCATTGCTGGCGACTAAACGATAGGTACCATCGGCAGGCAGTTCATAGTACTCAATGAGAGCGTCTAACCCCTCGCCGCTGTCATCGTCGTCGGTCAGTGCAACACCGTTGGGGCCGTACAACTCAAGATAGCAGTCCAGATCCACATCCTCATCCAGGGCATTCATCGCAATCGTGACCACGTCCCCCTCAGCACCCTGGAAGAACCACGCGTGCTGTACACTTTCCGCCAGCGTCTCCTCGACCGTCTGCCCGTATTCGATCACGTCGCCAGATGGCTCTTCGGCAACCTCAAGGCTGAGAGTGTAATCGCCTGCGCCGCTGTAGGTCAGAGCATAGATGGTGTAGGTGACGGAGGTAGCCACGGGGAAGTCTACGATAAGGGCATTGTAACCCTCGCCGCCATCATCATCTTCGGTGATGATAACCCCATCCTCGTTGTAGAGTTCCAGGTAGGGGTCCAAAGCGTCGGGGGCAGCAGCATCCAGTCGAATGATAGCATACCCTCCCTCTGCCTCAAAGTACCAGATGTCCACACCACCAGGGGGCAGGCGGCCTTCCACCATCTCTCCTGGCTGGATCGGTCCCCTTTCCACAGGTTCGGGTATCTCGGGCGGGAAGAACTCCAGGCTAGCGAACATATCCTGAAAGATCGGTGCGTAAGAGAGCCGGTCGTCCTCCGGTGAGGTCCCAAACCCAAAGCCAACCACTTCCTCACCCACAGCGGCGATCACGTAACCGTGCAATTGAGCATCGGCTTGCTCCTCGGTCCAACTTGCCTCAACGCCAAGACCGGGAATTTCGCCAAAGGTCCAGAACTCGACCTCCCCGATTGTGGTCTCTCCCCCGCCCAGACCCTCCAGCATACTATCCAGCAGATCCTCCGTCGTCACGTCCGACCCGAATTCCAGTTCCACCTCCTCACGACTGACCATCATGACCGCGAGCATCGGCCCATCCGCCGGATCGAAGTACTCCAACACCCCCTCGTCCTCGACGAAATAGACGCCCCCCCCCGCGGCCTTGTACGTCCAATCCCCCGGGTAGAGAATACTGAAGCCTGCCAGGGGATTAGCATACACGCTCATCTCTGGTTCTGGTTCTGGTGAAGGTTCCTGAGTTGGTGCCAGCGCAACCACTTCGGTGGGCTCCGGGGATGGCGTGACCTCGCCCACTGGGGTATGAATTGGCCCTGGCTGGGGCACGAGCGAGTAGATGCTGCATCCCAAACCCGCCAGGAGCAACATCAACCCCACCACTCCGGCCGGCCATAAGGTTTGCCTGCCAGTCATTTGTGTTTTCTTTCGTCCTTGACCTAGCATCGCAGATTGGCAAAGGCCGCCACGCCCGCATATAGGGCCTGTTCACCCAACTCCTGCTCGATGCGCAGCAATTGATTGTACTTGGCGACGCGGTCGGAGCGACAGGGCGCGCCGGTCTTGATCTGCCCGGTATTCAGTGCCACCGCCAAGTCAGCAATGGTCGCATCATCCGTCTCGCCCGAACGATGCGATACAATGACCGTCCAGCCGGCCCGCTGCGCCAGTTGCACAGCAGCGATGGCCTCCGTGAGCGTCCCGATTTGATTCACCTTGCACAAGAGGGAGTTGCAGGCGCGCAGATCAATCGCCTTCTGCACCCGCGCCACGTTGGTCACCAGCAGGTCATCACCCACGATCTGAACCCGATCACCCAACCGCTCCATCATCAGCACCCAACTGTCCCAGTCGTCCTCGGCCAGCCCGTCTTCAATGCTGACGATGGGGTACTTCTCCACCCAGTCGGCATAGAACTCAACCATCTCCACGCCAGTGAGCGTGCGGCCCTCCTTCTTGAGGAGATACCGCCCATCCTCATAAAACTCACTGGCGGCTGGGTCGAGCGCGATGCGGATCTGCTCGCCAGGTTTGTAGCCCGCCTTCTCAACAGCCTCCAGGATGACCTCAATGGCCTCCTCGTTCGCCTTGAGACTGGGCGCGAAGCCCCCTTCGTCCCCGACGCCCGTGGAGTATCCCTTGGTTTTGAGGACACCTTTAAGCACGTGATAGACCTCGCTTCCCCATCGCAGCGCCTCGGCGAAGGATGATGCACCCACCGGCATAATCATAAATTCCTGCAAGTCGGGGCCGTCCATTGCGTGCTTGCCGCCGTTGAGGATATTCATCATCGGCACCGGCAGCACATGGGCGTGCACGCCTCCGACGTAGCGATAAAGCGGCAGTTGGAGCGCGTTGGCTGCCGCGTGGGCCACAGCCAGCGATACGCCCAGGACAGCGTTGGCCCCCAGTTTCCCCTTGTTGGGCGTGCCATCCAGTTCCAGCAGGAACGCGTCAATCCCGGCCTGGTCGGTACCGTCCCAGCCGAACAGTTCGTCGGCGATGACATCGTTGACATTGGCAACGGCCTGCAACACACCCTTACCGTTGTAACGTCCCTTATCGCCGTCGCGCAATTCCAGCGCCTCGTGGACGCCGGTGGAGGCCCCGGAGGGGACAGCGGCCCGCCCCCAGGCTCCTCCCATCAACATCACCTCCACTTCAATAGTGGGGTTCCCCCGCGAATCCAAAATCTCGCGGGCGACAATGGCATCAATCTCAGTCTCGATCATTATTCCTCCATCAGCTGCATATGTCATTTGATCCGGCCCTTTCTGAGCCGAAGTGTTCGGCCAGCAGGGCCCCGAACTGCTCCAGTTTGGCCCGCTGCTCCAACCGTGTCTTGCCAAAAACCTGTTCGATCGCTCACATGTTTCCCAGGCCCTACCCGGCGCTCAACACCTCCAAGAACCGCTCCACATCCATTATCTCGATTCCATCGTACCGTTCCAGATCAAGGGGCAGTCCTTCCACCACCGACAGAAGTCAGCCTACGTCGTACGTACTCGCCATTCGTTCTCGGGCCATCGCTATCCATCCAACCCCATCCCCTTATACAGCCTCTCGAAGTCGAAGTGATCAGCCAGCAGGGCCTCGAACTGCTCCAGTTTAGCCGCCTGGCCTAATCTCGTCTTGCCGAAGACTCGCTCGATGGCTTCCACCGTCTCCATTGTATTCCCACGCACCAGCAACACCGGGACACCGAGTTCCTCAGCGCGACGCAGCACCTCGGGCACAGGTCGCAGATGGCCGGTCAGAACCAGGCACTGGGTCGCCGTCTCCAGCGCCACCAGTTGAATATCGGCCCGGTCACCGCCGGTGATCACCGCCTTGGTCCCGGGTATACGTCGTATGCGGGGCAACGCCTGTTCCACGCTCATCGCCCCGACCACCAGATGCTCGATCAGAACATCCCTCTTCTCCGACAGTGCCAGGAACTCGCCTTTCAGCACGTCCGCCAATTCTCCCACGCTGATAGCCTGCAGTTGCTCGCGCCGGGGCAGTGCACCCAGCAGCGGGATGTCGCGCGACTCCAGATAGGGACGGGCGACGTTGACGACGAAATCCATCTCCTCGTCGGGCACTTTGTTGACCACCACCCCCATCAACCGCTCGCCCAGTCGCAACCGAGCAACCAGGCAATCGTCCAGCAGCGACATGCGGTCGTAGAAATACGTCACAGCCAATACCGATGTATTCAGCGATTCTGCGACTACCGGCGTACCCAATCCAACGCTGAACCCCTCCCGCAGCGAAGCCCCGCCCTCCAGCAGCACAACGTCTTTACCCGCGCTTATGCGCCCAAAGGCCATCTTGACCCGTGCCAGTAGATCAGGAGGTGCTTCACCTGCGAGTGCATGCAGCAACAACTTCCGGGTCAGCACAACGCCAACCAGATCGCACGGGTCTTCGGACAGCCCAAGCGTGCGCCACACGAAGTCCGCATCCTCATCCGTCAATCGCCCGCCAGCCTGAAAGGGCTGCGTGCTCAGCGGCTTGATGTAGCCCACCTCGTAGCCATCGGCCTGAAAGCGCCGGCCCAGTCCCAGGCAGAGCGCCGTCTTGCCGCTGAAGGCGTGCAGAGAAGTTACGTACAATGCTTTCATCGTTCTCTCCTTGATCCACCAACCTACCGAAGTACCAACCGCATGTCAATCGCTATCGCCCCGCGCCCCTCGTCGAAGACCATCAGCGGGTTGATGTCCAGTTCCACGATCTCGGGGAAATCCGTCACCAACTGGCTGATCCGCAGCAGTGCATCCACCATCGCTTCATGGTCTGCTGGCGGCTGGCCCCGGATACCTTCCAGCAGAGGGTAAGAGCGTATCTCGCGGATCATCTCCTCCGCCTCCTGGCGGCTGAAGGGGGCCACGCGGAAGACAACATCCTTCAGCGCTTCCACGTAGATGCCGCCCAGGCCGAAGGCGACCAGTGGCCCAAACTGCGGGTCACGGCTCATCCCCACCAGCACCTCCCGACCACCCGGCACCATCTGCTGCACCAGGCAGCCCCAGATACGCGCGCCCGGCACGTACCGCCCAGCCCGGTAGACGATGAGATCAAAAGCATCCCGCACGTCGTCAGGCGAACGCAGATTCAACTTGACGCCCCCCACGTCGGTCTTGTGCAAGATGTCGGGCGAGGCAATCTTGAGCACAAGCGGGTAGCCAATCTCGTCCGCAACCTCGACCGCTTCCTCGGGCGTCTTGGCCAGACGCGACTCGGGGATAGGGAGGCCATAGGCCTCCAGCACCTCCCGCGCCTCGGCGTCTCCAATGGAGACACGCCCCTCCGCCCGCACGCGGTTGAACAAGTCCCGCACAGGCGAAATACAGGTGACGCATGGCTCCACCTCGAAGATAGGTCGCTCTCGCTCGCGCCGGTAGGCACTCATCGCCGCCAGCGCAGCCGCCGCCCGCTCGGGGAAGGGATAGTTGGGTACGCCATATCGCCGCAGCACCTTTACCCCGGCTTCTATACGCGCCTCCCCCATAAAACAACCCAGCACCGGCTTGTCCACCCCCTGAGCCATCCGGCCCACCGCATGGGCGGTCTCCTCGATCTCCGTCATCGCCTGAGGAGTGACGATCACGATCAGTCCATCCACGTTCGGATCGGCCAGCACCAACCGGATGGCGTGCTCATACCGGTCGGCCAGCGCATCCCCCAGCACGTCCACCGGGTTGGCCGCGCTCGCCGCGCCCGGCAGATAGGCCTCCAACGCCTCCACCGTCTCGCGGGCCAGGCGCGGGATCTCCAGCCCAGCGTGTTCCAGCGCGTCCGTGGCCAGGATGCCCGGCCCACCGGCGTTGGTGACGATGCCGACGCGGTCACCCCTCAGAAGCGGCTGGTAGGCAAAAGCGCGCGCGTAGTCGAAGAGCGCCTCCATCGAGGTCGCACGGATGACGCCCGCCTGCCGGAAGGCCGCCTTGTAGGCCGCCTCCGACCCGGCCAGACTACCCGTATGCGATGAGACCGCCCGTGAGCCAGATGCGGTCACGCCGGACTTGATGGCCACCACCGGCTTGTGGCGCGTGACCTTCCGCGCCACCTGGATGAACTTTTGCCCATCGGGCAACCCTTCGACGTAGATGAGGATCACGCGCGAGGCCGGGTCATCACCCCATGCCTCCAGCAAATCAATCTCGCTCACGTCCGCCTTGTTACCTAGACTGGCGAACTTGGAAAAACCAAGGCGCCCAGCCATCGCCATATCCAGCACCGCTGTACCCAGCGCACCCGACTGAGACATAAAAGCGATCGGGCCACCAGGAGGCATGCCAGCGGCGAAGGTCGCGTTGAGCGGAGTATCGGTGTCAATCACACCCAGGCAATTGGGACCGATGAGGCGCAGGTGATACTTGCGGGCGATCCCCACCAGTTCCATCTCTCGTTCCAACCCCTCGCGCCCGGCTTCGCGGAAGCCGGCGCTGATGACCACGACGGCCGAAATCCCCTTCTGTCCGCACTGCTCCAGTACAGCCGGCACAAAGCGGTAGGGGATGACAACTACCGCCAGGTCTACCGGATCGGGGATGTCCAGCACAGAGGGGTACGCCTTCAACCCCAGGATTTTTTTGGCCTTGGGGTTGACCGGGTAGAGGCGGCCCGGATAGCCTCCCTCATTAAGATTGGCCAACACTGCGTAGCCCAATTTCTCAGGGTCGCGGGAAGCGCCAACGACGGCGACAGATTGAGGACGGAAAAAGAGATCCAGCATGACAGCCTCACAGTTTTGGGCACGCCCGTACTGCACCCAGGCTAGCGCCAATGGTACACGAAAAGGGAAGATTTGGCAAGCACTACCCGGACTCTGGACCCCTTTGGATTCTATGACCACCACAATCCCCAGTTCAGAGATTAGGATGTTTTTAAGAAAAAATAAACCCCCATCCCTCGACAAATGTCCAGTTTTATGTTACAATTATGGTGCGAAAGGAGGGATGCAGTCCTTCCCCTACCGTTTTGTAACTTCTCCCTCAGGGCGCGACTGATTCTAGATCAAGCCCAAGATTACATTACCGGTCCCTCTTCCGAAGGGGTGACCGGTAGAGAGTCGTGTGAAGAAGAGCGTTTGCACCGGACCGGCGCTTTCGCTGATATTCCTTCTGGGGACTACAGCAGCATGCTGTTGCCATTCGTCAGCGACATACCTATCCCTACCAGAACCCCGGAGTGTACACGTATGCCCATTAGCTGAGAAAGAAAAGGAGGTGACGCAAAAAGAAAAACTCTAAACGTATAAGTCACTGCGTATGGTTAATCGTCTTCGAATCCAGATTCAAATCCAGCAAGAAGGAGATATAAGAAATGCGCACCACAAAGACCATATCACTGATCGTGTTGCTGATCACCCTGGTAGGGCTTGTTGCCGTGGCCCCGGTAGCATCCCAGGAACCGGATCAGCCCTTCACGGCGACTCCACTGACGCCGACTACCACCGTCACCGGCAGGGCCGAGAAGGATGACGCGCCCGCTGTCGATGCAACCGCTATGCGAGGGCTAGTAGCAGAGGAACTCGAAGTGGTCAGCATCATCGTCACCTTTGACGAGTCAGTTGATGTAAGCGACCTGGAAGCCATCTCTGGCGCTCAAGTCGTCTATCGCTACAAGGAAGTCTTTAACGGCGCCTCGCTAATCCTGGCAGGCGACAAAGTTGACGCCATAGCCTCGTTAAGCGGAGTAACGGGCGTCTACCTCGACGAGTTGCTGCAGCTTGATACCGAACGCAGCCCTGCCTTCGTCGGCGCTACGAGACTCTGGAGGCAACTGGGGGGAGCGGACGACGCGGGTGAAGGCACTATCGTCGGCGTGCTCGACACCGGTATCTGGCCCGAGCACCCGTCCTTCTCCGACCCAGATCCGTCCGGCAACCCCTACGACCCGCCTCCAGGTGGCCCCTACGGGTGTGACTTTGGCGACACTACCTGGAACCCCAATGACGCGCCGTTCGAGTGCAACAACAAACTGATCGGCGCCTACGACTTCCTCGACACGTACAAGGCGTACATAGGGCTGTTGCCCGACGAGTTTGACTCGGCCCGTGACGCCGATGGTCACGGCACGCACACGACCAGCACGGCGGCCGGCAACGGTGGTGTAGAAGCCAGCATCTTTGGCGTGCCGCGCGGCACCATATCCGGCATCGCTCCGCGCGCCCACGTGATCATGTACAAAGTCTGTGGTGATCTAGGTTGCTACTCGAGCGACTCAGCAGCCGCTGTTGAGCAGGCCATCCTTGACGGCGTGGACGCGATCAACTTCTCCATCAGTGGTGGCAGCAGCCCCTACTCCGACATCGTGTCGTTGGCTTTCCTGAACGCATACGAGAACGGCGTGTTTGTGGCTGCTTCGGCCGGTAACTCTGGCCCTGCCCCCGACACGACAGACCACCGCGAGCCGTGGACGATGACCGTGGGAGCCAGCACCACCGATCGTCACTTCATGAGCACAATCACTCTTGAGGCCGACAACGGCGACACCCTGACCCTGACCGGCGCATCTTTGACGGATGGGGTCAGCACACCCACCTCGGTAGTGTTCCCTCCAGCCGGTGAGGAACTGTGTCTAACCCCCTTCGCTCCTGGCACCTTCAGCGGCGAAATCGTCATCTGCGAGCGCGGCGCTATCGCCCGGGTCGAGAAAAGTTACAACGTAGCCGAAGGCGGGGCTGGGGGAATGTTCTTGTACAACCCGGTGCTCCAGGGTTTGGCTACCGACAATCACTTCATCCCCAGCGTTCACCTGGAGAATGATGGCGGGACAGCCCTCCTGGACTTTATGGCCACACACACTGGCGTGACGGCAACCTTCACCCCAGGGACCGCTACCACGGTCCAGGGCGACGTGATGGCAGCCTTCAG
>JAUWNP010000064.1 GCA_030612585.1 Anaerolineae bacterium | reverse complement strand
GGTCAAAGGGTTAGTTGATCTGATGGCCCGCCAGCACGCGCCTGGCAGTGATTTGCGTGTGCAGGTGCTCCATTCATACAATCCCGAAGGGGCGGCTATGTTACGCGAGTTAATAGATCAACGATTTGATTGCACCTGGCTGCCAGTTGGTCCTATGTCTCTTGTGCTGGGCGCCCATACTGGCCCCAGTATGGTGGGTGTTGCTTATGCGTCTTTGGCGGCTTTTGCCGATGTGCCGTAGAGGTGTCCGACCCCGCCCGCCCGCGCAAGTCCCCGCGTGAGTGGCGACGAAAACGACCGCCCCGGCCTGCAATGGTCGGGGCGGTTTGTAAATTTGTACTGAACCCCTTGGCGAGAAGCCAACAGGACAGCCCAGTGCGCCTGTCTGCCACAGGCAGGGGAAATCCGCACGCTGGGTTGGACGAGGCGGGAGTTGGAAACGTGGCTATGGGAACCGGACTGAGGCCCACAACGAAAGGCGTGGAAAAGCCACCGGACCCTAAAGTGCGCGCGCCTGCTCTCGACCCTACCTGTGCGGGGGCGGTTGGGTAACTGACCGTTCTACGTGCGCCGTGAACCGGCGGAATGAATCTAGTCCATAGGACTATGTAGGGAAGGTATCGGGCAAGACCCACAAGCCCAACCGACTTAGCAGGAAGGGAAACCGGACTGTGAACATAGCATGTCGGTAAAGCGAAGTGAGGCAAAGTTGGCGTAGCCAAGACGCTATCGCAAGGGCTGGCTGACATGGCGAAGGCTAGACTGCCTGAAACCCAGTGTCCGGTGGTTGAATGTCAGGCCTGCAGGAAAACCAACTGAAACCTGCATCCTAGACGTAAGGCCATTACGGTAGGAGATGACCTGAAGATACCTGTCTAGGAACACGCCTCAACGAGAGGTGGCAAGGATACGAATAGGTCGCCTAAATTAGCCTGATACGTTCATTTCGCGCGGAACACGGGATGGCCTAAGTGGCGCGAGCCATAGGGTCACGGAGTCCCCATAGTAGTCCGAGCGCGGGAAAGCCGCGCACATGGCGAAGGGGGACAGGTAAGCCAAATCTTTGGGACGGGAGAGGCGTGCGAAATGCAAGATGCTCAAACGTACCTGGAGATAGTCAGAAGTAGAACGGTGTAAAACTGAAGTAAGGCTTACTGGAGAGCCGGATGAACGGAAACGTTCACGTCCGGTTCGGAGGGGGGCGGTTGGAAAAGTGCTGTAAGCGTAAGCGACAGTAACTCGCTGGCCGCCTACCCTACCGCGATGTGCAGCGGCTAAGGAGTCGTAAAAGCTTGTCTACGTTTCTGAAAGGGAAGAAACCAATCCTTGTGACCGATGATTCAGGCCAAAGGGAACTGTTACCTTGGCCAGAACTCATCTACAATTTCGAGCTTCTGCACTTCTTTCTTGCAGAGGTAGTCAGGGACTGGAAAAGGGCTTCCACTCCATATCAATCTCATATTAAGCCATCGGAGTCTGAAGGTGAACTATCTGCAGTGTCAGCCTGTGCCTTCATCGAACTTCAGCCGGTATTCCTGAAGTGTGTGTTCTCTTACGCTATGTTCTTTGTAGCTGCGGATTCTGCCTATGAAACGCTGTACAGCCAACTGAATCGCGCGAATAGAATAAGCAAAGCCCATGTGAAACATCGGAAGCCACCAAAGGAGAGCTCCATCATAGAGAGAGTCCGCAAAGTCCGAAACCTATCAATCGTCCATCTCGCTTCGGCAAAGGCTCGTGAACTTGATGCACGATCTGCAATGTCTTGGCAGCCGCTCTCCTGGAGCAAACCAGCTAGTGATCCCTGGAATCTCGACCAGATGAAATTCGGGGCATTCCGGCACGTCAGAAGAGCACCTGATGGCACCATCTTGAGCCAATCAGAGGAAATAGAACTTCCAGGAATTCCTGAACTCAATAGAGAATGCCTGGATTACCTTGAGAAGTTCGATAGAGTCTGTGCAGAATACTTGGATAGACTTCACAAAGAGTTGGTAGATACACAATCTTGCGCCGCCGCCTAATCCCCCCCCCCAGTTTTGCGTGGGTGTCGAAACCGAGCCCACCGGTATAGTTTGTGGAAGAGTTGGGCGTCCATCCGGTCGAACGTTTTCTTGGCGACACTCACGCAATGGTACTGCATCCAGCCCCGAATCTTGGGGTTGAGCGCCTTGACCAGCGCGGCTTGAGGTGCACCTTTGTGTTGGCGTATCACCTCCCGCATTTCTTCCAGTTGTCGCTGGCAGGCCTTCTTGCTTGGCTTGATGAGCGTCTTGAAGCCTGCTTTTCCCCGGTACGTGCGGGTATGCTATCTCCCCACCCGGTATTGCCGGATGTTGAAACCGAGGAAGTCGAATCCCACGTTTCCGTCGTGCTCGTTGAGAGTATGCGTCCTCTGTGACTGCCGTTGATGGCGATAACTTTCACGTTCCATTTTTCCTCGATGTGCTCACAAAGATTGCCCTGCCGGCGGCCACCAACAAGAGGATAACCGTCAGCCACCCGAACCAGTCGCCCCAACGAGTGTAGAGCGTCTGCCCGGGCACAGTGAAAGTCTCGCCGACAATGACGCCACGCTCGTTGACGGTGCCTTCGGCCACGATACGTCCGTAGGGGTCAACGATCACCGAGAGGCCGCTCGTCGTGCCGGTGGTCAAGGCGAGACGGTTCTCGGCAGCGCGGAAAACGGTGTCGGAGGCATGGTAGGCTGGGAACCAAGCGTTGGCCTCGAAGTCGTCGTCCGCGGGCATAAGGACGATCTGTGCGCCGCTGCGGGCCAGTTCGCGGACGATGAACAGCCGGTGCCGGTCCCAGCAGACCCCGATCCCTACACTGCCGTACGGCGTGTCAAAGACCGGGTACGTGCGCGGCCCAGGGATGAAGCCATGACCGGCCTCGCCGCCGGTGATGTTGATCTTGGGCCGCTGCCCGACTTCGTTTCCATCCGGGCCGTACAGGATGGCAGTGTCGTACAGATCGTCCGCCGTGCTGAAATCGGCCACGGGCCGGCCGGATTTGGTGGACACCACGTCGGCCACGATGTAGGCGTTGGTTTCCGCGGCCAGCGCACCCAGTTGAGCCATCATCCCCGCGTCCGTCACCTGGGCAAATTCGTTCTCTGGCCAGACGACGAAGGCAGGATGCTGGTGGGCGACCTGGCGCGTCAGCGCGGCGTCTACGTCAAAGATGGCCTGCGACATTTCAGGGGTCGTCGCCACGTAGCCAACGCCCGAACTCTCGCCGCCTGTGCCGATGGCGGGGTCCTGGTTGACCAGGTCGGTCAGCGCAGCGATGGTGAAGGTGTTGGTTGGGGGTGAGGGCAGAGACACCGCGCCCCATACGACGATGAGCGCGACGATGGTCAGTGTGGCGACGCAGGTCCAGAAACCGGGTTTTCCGGAAAAAACCCGGTTTCTTAGTAACAGAAATGCCAGGGCGACGTTTGCCAGCATAACGAGGAAGGAGAGGCCAGGAAAACCGGTGACGCTCAGAATCTGCAGCGCCGGCGGGAATCGCCACTGCGATTTCGCCAGCAGCACGAACCACCAATCCTCCACCACCGGGGCGACGAACTTGACGAACTCGACGGCGGCCCAGGTCACGGGCAGGGCCAGCAGTTTGAGCGCGCCCGGCAGCCGACCTTGGAGCCAGACTCCCAACTGGATGATCCCGGCGTAGAATGTGCCGACGGCGATGATCAGGAAATAGCCCAACGTCGGGCTAAAGATGTTCGGGTACCAGTTGTGGGCGGCGATGGACCAAACCATCCCAAAGGGTAGGGCCAGCAGGTAATGTTGTTTGACCGGCGCGATTGTGAGGGTCGCCACCAGTGGTACCAGCGCCAGCCAGCCCAGCAGCCCCACGTCGAAATTGGGCATGGAGGCTGCCAGCAGCAGCCCGGAAACTGCCGAAAGCCCCATCCCGGCCCAGAAGCGCAACCGGGCCATAGATGATGCGTAATTGGAGATTGGAGATTGGGCGGCGCGGGACTGGTAGACAGAGGTAAAGATGAACGCCGGTACCAGCAACAGGTAGCGGGTGACGGTAAAGACGACCATCAGATTGGGCAGCAGGATCGCGGCTGCGCCAACGAGCGCGGCGACGATGAACTGGTAGCCCCACATCAGGCTGATGACAGCGTTGGGGTAGATGAACATGCTGTTGCGCCACAAGGCTTTGACATAGCCCCACTTGGAGTAGTTGGCCGAGAGCGGCTCATCGGCAAAGAGCAGTGTCCCCAGCCATAGGGCCGCCATCACCACGCTGCTGACGATCGAGCCCCAGACGGCAAAGCCGGTCTCGTCTGTCAGGGTGAGCACTCCTGCCAGGGCGAAAAATCCCAGCCCGCCCCATTCCAGCCATGTAGGGGGTTGGTAATTGGGAAATTGGTGATTGGGAGAACGGGACGTGGTCCCTCGAAAAGCAAGGCGGTAGCCGACGATCAGCGCGGCCAAAAGCAGCGGCAGCCCGACGCTGACCCAGCGGCTCACGCCGGGAATATCGAAGGTGATCCAGTGGATCATCCACGGCAGAAAAGCGACCTGCATCCAGGCCATGCCCGGCAGTGGAATCGGTCCGGCGGGGCGCTGACCGGGAGGCGCTTCGTAGGAGACCTCTGCGGCTGGCTTGAACAAACTGTCCATCTTGAGCAACAGGCTGATGTTGCCCTTGGCGTTGTAAAGGCCCTGCATCATCGCTTCCTGCCCGGACAGTTCGCCCCGGCTGATTTTTAACCACACGTCGGAGGGGGTGGAGATAGTGAGGGAAGGGGAGGCGGCGGCTCCTTCGTGAAAGGTGCACTCGCCGCTTGCAATGCGCAGGTGATATACGCCGGGTTCGGGGCCGCTGACGTCGAATTGGATCGTGGCGGTCAGTTCCCCAGCGGCGGCAGGGTCGAAGACCAGCGGCATACCTTCGATGGTTTGGCGCAGGTTGAGGCTTGTACTGAGTTGTGCCGAAGTATTGGTTGGGATTTGCATACTGTTACGTCTCCAGCGCTGTCGAAAAGAGTTGACTAAAGCGCATCAGCAACCCCAGGTCGCCCTCGACGGTGTACTGGCCCGACATCATCGCCTGCGCCCCGTCCAGTTCCCCCCGGCTGATGCGTAGCCATACTTCCGAGGGCGTATGTATGGTCAGTGTAGGTTCGGGATGGATGCCTTCAAAGGCGGCGCACGTTCCCTCGGCGATGTGCAGATAGTATTGCCCCGGCTCGTCGCCGCTCACGTCGAACTGGACTATGGCCTGGAGATCCCCTGCCGCATCGGGGTTGAAGACTATCGCCATGCCAGCGATCAGATCGCGCACCGTGTCGCGGGAAGTGGGCGGCGGTAGCCGTGTTCCCGGTTCGCCCTCCCCCGGCCCGGCTTCCCCTTCCGGGCGGGCGACGACGCTATTCCAGTGGGCGTTCGCCATGCGGGCGTAGACGGCGGGGTTCTCCATAAGCGGCCGGTCCAGCGTCTCCTGTGTCTCCGGCGCGATGTGGCCCTGTTCGACTACCTCGCGCCCGGCCTGGCAGGCAGCCTCGATGTACCACTGGGTGTTCTCTTGCAGTGCTGGCTGCTTCAACAACTCTCCCCCAGCGCACAGAATGGTACCGGCCAGTTCCGAATCAGGGCCCGAAGTGAAGCAGCGGAACGTCTCCTCCAGCCCGGAGAAGTGATGCCGCTCCGGGAAGCCGCAATTGGAGATGAGCACCACTTTGTTATGTCGTGACTCGTAGCGCTGGGGATGGATGTACTGCCCGTCTCGTTCGAGGATGAACGGTTGCAGTATGGGGATGTGGCGGTCCATAAACGCCTTCATCTGCGCGGTGACAGTAAAGACATAGAGCGGCGTGGCGTAGACCACGACGTCCGCCTCGCGCAACTTTTCCAGCAGCGCGGGCATGTCGTCTTTGTGGACGCAGACGCCGGGCGTCTTGGTCCAACAAGTGAAACAGCCAATGCAAGGATTGATGGTCTTGTCCTTCAGGTAGACCGTCTCCGTCTCTGCCCCGTTCTCCCGCGCCCCTTCCAGGAAGGGTTGCAGGATGCGATCGGTGTTGCTCTTTTTGCCCCGTGGGCTGCCGTTAATCGCTAGAATCTTCATTTTGTTTTTCCTCCCTATATTTGTCTTTGGTCTTGGCTGATCAGCGGGAAGGTTGCTCTCCGCGCCGCAGACGCCGCATGACTTCCTCTATCCATTCCAACGCCGCCCGATTCACTGTGCCCCCGTACTCCAGCGTCAACATCCAGAAGAAGGTCTCGCGGGGAGAACCGACTGTCTCGACGTAGGCGGCGCTCTCCTGGGGCACCTGGGCGTAACGTGTCAGCCTGGCTCGCAACTGCTCGGCTTCTCGCTCGAAGAGGGCCAGTACCTCCTCGTCGTCCAGTTGCCCGGAGAAGAAGACTTGAACCAGCCAGGGGAGGCGGTGATCGTCGGGGGGGAGTGGCGTGGCCAACCAGCGGCGTAGTTCCTCCCGTCCTGCCTCGGTGATGTTGTAGACCTTACGGTTGGGGCGCTCCTCCTGTGGGATGACCTCCATCTCCACCCATCCCCGCTCCGCCATGCGGGCCAGGGTGCGGTAAATCTGGCTCTGGTCGGCTGGCCAGAAGTGGCGCACTGAAACGTCAAAGGCCTTCTTCAGATCGTATCCCGTCAACGGGGTATAGCGTAGAAAGCCGAGCATGGCATGTTCCAGGGACATCAGACGTCCTTTCTATTATAAGCCTCATCCTATATATGATCAGTCATATAATACCACAAAAAGAATGGTTTGTCAAGTCCAATTTACCGAGAGGGGGGGTGTTTTCCCGGAAGAGTTGTGTATGGCGCAGTGGGAAGCCATGAGCCTTGCCGACATCGTGCTCATAGGTGAGGATGAATTGGCACTCAGCCTTCACGCCACCTGCCGGCCGGGGATAGGTGGCCCACCGGCGTAGACGGCCGTCACTGACATCGCGCCCACCGGCGCTCCTAGCAACCGTCGCCCTCCCAGCCACCGTCCCTTGGCCTGGAAGGAGACGATGTCGAGGGTGAGGAGTGAGGCAGCAACTGGAGCGCCAACGGCCAGCGGTTCCAGCATGTCGGCGAACAATCCCTCTGCGCAGACCAGCGCACTCTCTCCGGCAGGCTGGAGGGAGAGCGCCGGCGCTGCCAGCGGGTAACCCTCGCTATCCAGAAAGGTCAGCACCCGCACCGCCGTCACCGGGCTGAACCCCTCTCGCACCGGCCGGGGCATCGTCACCGCATCCTTCGGCAAGAAGGGACTTTCCCCCGCTTCGGGGGGGGCGAGTGGGGTGATGGGACGGGCTGCGGCGCGGGCCAGCAGGTAATCTGCCAGCACGCGCAGTTTGGAGATACGGAAATGGCGCAGCACCGCCCGCACCTGGATGATACCGGCGTTGCGAATGCCGGTGTAGGCGTTGTAGCGCAGGAGGTCGGTGTTATTGAGGCGGTCCACGTAGGCTCCCGTCCGCTGCCACTCTACAAAGTCCCCCTGCAATACCCAGCCCTCCAGGTCGGTGGTGATGACCAGGATGGCCACGCGGGGGTCGCTATCCAGGTTTCTCACTGACTTGCGCAGCAAGAAGTTACCGAAGATCAGACGGTCCTCCACATCGCCCGCCGGCATCAGCGAGGTGCACGGCACCACGTTGGGGACGCCGTCAGCCGAGCGGGTCGCCAGAAACTTGGGGGTCATTTCGTCCGAGAGGGCCTCTATCAAGCCAGACAACGTTGCGACAATGGACATAATACATACCTCTCACATTTGATATTTGACGTTTGACGCTTCACGTTTGACGTTTGACGTTGCCAGGTCTTGTGGATGTCTGGGTCGGCCCGCAGCCGCTCGAAGTAGCCGAGGGCGAACTCGCGGGCTCGGTCTGGGTCGGTGAAAGGGAACTGGCTATTCCAACTCTTTTCATCACAATGGCTCGTTGATACAATTCTCAGAGCCCTCCGCGTCTTCCGCGCGTGTTGCCCCTGACCAGACTGCCACGTCTACCCGCTGGAGGGCGGCGGCGTGGAGCGTCTCCATCTCGGCGCGGGTCAGGAGCGGCACGCCTTCCAATCCGTAGGGCCGATCCAACCGGTGGTACTTGGGCTGACCCAGGTTGGTGTAGGCCAGCAGGTCCCACCGCTGGACCGTGGGTAGTTCGGCAGCGATAAAGTTACCGAGGGCACCAATGTTGGCCGCGCTCGCGGTGTGGCCGGGGATGACGGGGGTGCGGATCCACATTGGCTTGCTGGCGGCGGCGATACGGCGTGCATTTTCGAGAATAAGTCCATTGTCTACGCCCGTGCTGGCCCGGTGGCGCTCTGTGTCGAAAATCTTCAGGTCGTACAGTACCAGGTCCAGCAGCGGCAGAACACGCTCGTACTGCTCCCACGGCACCGTGCCGCAGGTGTCCAACGCCACGTGGAGACCCGCTTCCTTACACAGGCGGCAGATAGCCAGCACAAAGTCAGATTGGCGCATCGGCTCGCCGCCGGAGAGCGTCACGCCGCCGCCGGAAGTCTCGTAAAACACAGTATCCTTATCCACCTCGGCGAACAGTTCCTCCGGCGCCCATTCCTTGCCAATCACCTCCAGCGCCCCGGCGGGACAGGCCGCTGCGCAGTCTCCGCAAGCGGTGCATTTCGCGCGGTCAATGCACATTCCCCGGGGCGTCAACTCCAGTGCATCCTCCGGGCAGGCGCTCAGACAGTCGCGAGCGCCGATGCAGCGTACGTCGTACCACATCAACTCCGGGCGGGGGGAGAGCCCCTCCGGGTTGTGGCACCAGGCGCAGCGGAGCGGACAGCCCTTCATAAACACGGTCGTGCGGATGCCGGGGCCGTCCTCGGTGCTGAAGCGCTGGACGTTAAAAGTGATGCCTTTCATACCTTTCTCGCAACTGGGCGAACTGGGCGCGGAACTCGGCCTCCAATTGCGCCTTGTCAGGCTCAGGCAGGAAACTGGCGCGCAGTCCGTTGAGGCTGATCTGCTCCAGTTCGTCAGTGCCGAAACCGAAATGATCCACCAGCACCTCGTATTCGTGGTTCAGGTCGGTGCCGAATAGGGCCGGGTCGTCCGAGTTGACGGTGACCAATAGCCCTGCATCCCACAAGCGGCGCAGCGGGTGCGTGGCGTAGTCTGGGTAGACGCCCAGGCAGACGTTGCTGGTGGGGCACACCTCCAGCGGTACCTGGCGCTCGCGCAGGTATTCCACCAGTGCGGGGTCCTCCACGCAGCGCACGCCGTGCCCCAGCCGGTCGGCGTGTAGCAGACGCAGTGCCTGCCAGATGTCCTCAGGCCCCGCGTGTTCGCCGGCGTGAGGAACGCGGGGCAGGCCGGCCTGGCGCGCCCGCGCGAAGGTTCGCTCGAACAATTCCGAGGGGAACTCGGCCTCGCTGCCGCCCAATCCCAGTGCCACGACGCCCCCATCCTCAGCGCTGGCCCTGGTGGCCAGCGCGATCTCGATCACTTGATCCTGTGTGCCGGGATCGTCGCGGCAGATGTCGAATACCCAACCCCAGTCCACGCCGAACTCGGCGCGGGCCTGGGCCCGCCCAGCATTCAATTCTTCCAGGATGACCTGCCAGTGCAGACCATTGTATTTCGTGTTGGTGGTGATAGTGAAGGTCACCTCGGCGTAGCGGATGTTCTGGCGCGCGCAGTCGCTGCCAAACTCGTAGGCGATCAGACGATAGTCGTCGGGCGCGCGCAGGCAGTTGGTGATGGCGACGTAGACCTCAATGAAATGGGCGAAATCGCGGAAGCGGTAAAAGTCCCGCAAGCCCTCTTCATCCTGGGCCGGCAGCCTGACGCCGTTGCGCTGGGCCAATTGAAGCAGCGTGGCTGGGTGGATACTGCCCTCCAGGTGGACGTGCAACTCAACCTTGGGTAAACGGCGGGCGAATTCGTGTAGGTTCATTGAAGATTTCATCCTTTGGCTAAAGAACGTGCGCTGGCGAAGGATGCGGAATTCGGTTCCCCAATCGTTCTTGGTGGTCTTGGCTCCGGGATGACTGGCGATGGAAAGGACTTGACAAACGAACAGTTACCTGCTATAATATGGCTAAATTAGCCAAATTAACTACTGTTCCAGGAAATGTGCAATGTCCATCAAAAGCATCAGTTCCACGGAAGCCCAGAACAACTTCGGACGCGTTCTGGACGATGTAGTTCTTAACCGTACCCGGTATATCATCAAGCGGCGGGGAGTTTCCCATGCTATTGTACTCAGTTTTGATGATTTTGCATACATGCTGCGTGACGACGGCGAACGCAGGCGGATGGTTTCGGTTCTCAGAGAGTTGCGCCCCCAATACAGCCTCGGTGAAGTGATTGAGCCGGAGGCAGACCAGGAATGAGTTCTCGCAGTGCTCTATCTGGCTACAGGCAGTTGCCGTTGGCAGGGATCGAACTAGACAACGGGGTCTCGACGTTCGCGGACCCGGCGTTTTCAAACAACAAGTCTCTGCCCATTCATAGGTGGGTGCCCTGGATCGCAGGCTTTTCTAGTGGTTTTGTCGCCAGCGTCCTTGCCAGGTACATGGAAGGACCGGGGACTGTCCTGGACCCCTTTGCAGGCGTAGGAACCACCCTGGTAGAAGCGGTACTGCATGGGCACAGCGCGGTTGGATTCGAGATTAACCCGTATGCTGCCCTGGCCAGCGAATTGAAAGCCAATGTCCATCAGGTGGACACAGACATCTTGCGCGAAGAGATTGCCAGATTCCGGGAGTTCTACCAAGTCACCCTCTCAACAGATTATGTACCACACAGTTCGTATCCCGCAGGCTTCAGAACACGCTCGGCGTTCTATAGTCCCCGAGTCCTCCACAAAGTCTTGATTGTCTGGGATTTCATTGAAACGATTCAAGGCACTCGCATCCGAGACTTGTTCAGGTTGGCTTTTACGTCAACAATGGTGCGCTACTCGAATTACTCTTATGAACCTAGTCTAGGCCGCCGGGCGAGCGCGGGCAAGGAGGAGATCAAGGACTTCCCGGTTGGTGAGGCAATCCAGGCAAAACTTGCAGAGATGGCGGAGGACATCACGTGGTTCAAGGATAGGCTTCCAACTGACTCTCCTCCCGACGTCCGAGTTATCTGTGCTCCTTTTTCTCAGTGCAGAGAGCACCTTGCTCCTGGCTCGGTTGACTTGATCGTCACCTCCCCGCCGTACCTGAACAATTATCACTATGTCAGAAACACGCGCCCACAACTCTACTGGCTGGGATATGCGCAGCGTCCAAGAGATTTGAAACACCTGGAACAGTCCAACTTTGGTAAGTACTGGCAGACCGTCCGTGCAAGCGCGACTGTGCAGCTAGAATTCCCCTTGCCGAACACAGACCTCGTGGATCGTCTGGATACGCTCAGAAAAGCCAACCCCGGAAAGGGTGTGTATGGTGGCGCAGGGTGGGCGAACTACGCCGCATCATACTTCAACGACTGCTATAAGTTTGCACTGGGAATTAAGCATACGTTGAAACCGGGTGGCACTGCCTTGGTCGTGATCGGAAACAGCATCCTACAGGGCATTCTTGTACCGACGGACCAATACTTTGGCAAGATCGCTGAGTCCGTTGGCCTTGAGCTGGTGAACATAGAAATCCCACGAGCTGCCAGGGTTGGCAACAGCATTATCCGATCGGACGTCCGCGTCGCAAAGGCCGGAGTCAAGCAACGCCTCTACGAGGCTGTTGTAGAGGTAAGGAAACGCTAGTCGAGAGAAGCACGAATCTTTGCAACCACCTCCTCCAAACTGGGTGACTCTCCTCTCAACCTGTCTGCCCACGGCCTGCCATGGTGCAGGACATCCCACTCCGACCGGGCTTGGTTGTATCGTCCCCTCCCGGGGTCATGATTGCCAAAGCCGTCTACGACCGAGTTCCAGAGAGGCCGATGTTTCCTGATCAGCGCTGCTTCAATGGGCACAATGAGGTCAGATTCCACCTCCTGCAGGATTACGAATCGGCAGCGGAAATCACCGATTTCCAGGTTCTTGGCTTGTTGGATGTTCCTCGTGTGCTCTCGCAATCTGCCGTACAGTGATTTCCTCTCGGTAGAGGTTACTCGTGCCGTCCGCCACCCAGGTGGTACAGCCTTGCCTATGTAGACGGGCAGGACGCAGGCATTTTGGTTGAGCCGGGCGATCCTGGCGTAAAGTTTGTAGTCGCCGACGTAGTACAATGCGTAGACCCCGCACCCTGTAAACCGGCCGGGCGGAGGCAGTTGATGGACGGGGGTACCCTCGAAGAATCTGATAGCCTCCTCCACCACACTGCGGAACTTTGGCGATCGAAAAGTATGCAATTCAGCGTTCACGGAATTCATAGTTGTCTGTGTCCTCCTACGCGATCTCTAGTCGTGCAGATGCGTTTGTGAGCAGGCTCTTTCTGTCAGAGCGAATCTGACTCTACCCAGTTCGCGCTAAATGGCATGACTCTCCCGCGCGATGATCTCGTCCTGGATCTCCCGGCCCAGCATCACAAAATAGGCGTTGTAGCCGGTGACGCGCACAAGGAGATTGCTGTAGGTGTCGGGGTCCTTTTGCGCCGCCCGCAGTGTGTCTGGGCTGATGACGTTAACCTGCAGGCAAGTCCCCCCGACCTGGCCGTAGGCCCGCAGCAGCGCCGCCAGTTTGAGCCGGTTTTCGGGGTTCCGCAGCAAACCAGGCGAGAAACTCATCGTGTGAGAAGCGCCGTTGGGAGCAGTTTCCATTCCCAGATGCCCCACGCTCTTGATCACGGCGGTGGGTCCCAACCGGTCGGCCCCGTTGACTGGGCAGACGCCGTTGCTCAGGAACTGGCCGCGTTTCCGCCCGTCAGGCGTAGCGCCGGTTTTGGGGGCGTAGGAGATCCAGTAGTTCCAGGAGAGGTACCCGCTCCGGTATCGTTTGTCCGTCTCGGGCGTGACGTGCTTGAACGCTTCGCTGGTCCAGAATTGACTGATCTGACGGGCGAGTTCGTCGGCGTAGGTCTCGTCGTTGCCATACTTGGGGGCCTTGTTCAGGAGTGTCTGGCGCAGCGGTTCGTACCCCTCAAAGTTGGCGTCCAGTGCCTGCACCAGTTCGTCCATCGTCATGGTTCCCTCGTCGTAGATCAGTTTCCTGACCGCCGCCAGGCTGTCGGCCGCCGTCGCCAGGGCCACTCCCTCGACGGTGATGAAGTTGTATCGCGCTCCGCCCGCAGTGATGTCCTTTCCGCTATCCAGGCAGTCGTCCACCAGCGCGCTCACGTAGGGCGTCGGCTCGAACTGCGCCCGGCCCGCGTCGGCGACGTCGTTGGCGGCGATCAGAAGTTCCAGCAGGGTCTTCAGTTGTGCTTTGAAGGCAGCGAAGAATTGGTCAAAGGTGGCGAAGGTCCGCGGATCGCCCGTGCGGGGGCCGATCTGTTCGCCGGTCGCCGCGTCCCGGCCAGAGTGCAGGGCCAACTCCACCGCCTTGGCGATGTTCAGGTTGACGTCCACCGTGCCGGACCGGTCGTTGCCCTGCAAAGTGTTCTCCAGGCAGCCGACGGGGGCATAGTCCCATAGAGCCTCCTCCGGCAACCCCTGCCAGCGCAAGCCCTCGATAGAGTTCTCGTCGAAGTTGAGCAGGAAGGGGCTACCCTGGGTTTCCGCGATCATGTCCACCACCCGGCCGAGGAGCCGGTCGGGGGTTCTGGCGTGCAGCCGGACGTTGGGCTTGGGCTCCAGGAGGTTCATCTCCTGGATGACGTCCAGCATCAGGTAGGTCAGTTCGTTACTGGCATCCTCCCCATTCTTGTCCATCCCGCCAAGGGTGATGAGTTGACCGAACGAGGAGTTGATGCCCTGGTTGGTACCGACCCAGCCCTGGTAGTCGTAGGCGTAGTTGTGTTTGATCCATAGACATTGGAGCCACTCCTTGGCCTGCCGGGGGGACAGGCGACCGGCCTCGACGTCGGCCTGGTAGTAGGGGTAGAGATACTGGTCAACGCGGCCAGGGGAGACGCCGGGGCCGGGGTAACTTTCGGCGACCAGCACCAGCATGTGGGTGAACCAAAGGGACTGGAGAGCCTCGGGGAAGGTCTCGGCGGGCTCCCAGGGGACCTTGCGGCAGATGCGCGCGCACTCTTCCAGTTCAGCGGCACAGAAACCCTTGGGGTTTTCTGAAACCCCAAGGGTTTTGGAATCGCTCTCCTGGGCGGCCAACCGTTCGGCCTCGGCCGCGTACCGAGCGACCAGTGCCCGCACGCCGTCGGCGCAGATAGAGATAGCGCGGGCTAAATCCCGCTGTTCAGGTGTGGAAGCGGGGTCGTGAGCGATTTCGTCCGCCTCGCTCTGAATGGCCCGCCAGCCTTGCCGCAGGATGCTGGGGTAGTCGGGGATGAGGTGACCGGGGACAGCGCCGCAGTTGCCCACGCCCAGTCGATCCAGCCGTTGCACTTTCTTCATGAAGCGCTTCTCCGTCCGGACAAACTGGCGGCCCTCGGAACGGGTCAGCGTGCGGGAGAGGGAGGTCGAGAAATGAGAACCGACGATGAGTTCCCCTTCCAATATCTGCACCGGCAGGTATTGCTCCAGCACCCGTTTGAAGAAGATGGCTCGCCGCACCACCAGAGGCTGGTTCCAGAAACCGGGGGGCAATTCCACCCTGGCCGCATCGGCCAGCAGGTAGGCCTTCGCCCCTTCGAAGAACATCATCATCTCCGGGGCGCTGGTCCAGTTCCAGGGAGCGTAGACCTGGTCCCATGAAGTGCCGGTGGTGAAAGCGCGCACCTCGTTAGTATAATCCCGATTATAGAAGTCCCAGAACTGGTCACGCAACTGCTGGACACGGGGGCTGAGGGTCTCAGCGGGGGACCAGAGGGTAGGGGGAGTGGTGACTTCACACGCAGGAGCAGACATCATTGTATCTCCTTGTTCTAGTGATCAGGCCAGACCTGACAGGTTTCACAAAAACCTGTCAGGTCTTGATTAGTCGATGAGCGGCAACCAGACGGTGAAAGTGCTGCCTACGCCTTCTTCGCCTGCCCTGCCACCGCGAGTACCACCGCGAGTACTCGTGGCGGGGCTCGTGGCGGTGAGCGCGGTCGAAGGGCTTTCTACGGTCACATACCCGCCGTGCAGTTCCACGATCTCTTTGGCGATCGCCAGCCCCAGACCGGTGCCGGTCAACTGCATCGCCCGTGGCTCCGCGCCCCGGAAGAAGCGATCGAAGGCGTGGGGCAATTCATCCTCCGGTATACCCATTCCCGTATCTGTCACCGTCACCGTGGCCCACGTGCGTCCCTCTGCCTCCTCCGTCCCGGTGGAGACTACCACTGTGCCCCCCTCCGGCGTGTAGCGGATCCCGTTCCCCACCAGGTTGTTCAACACCTGCATCATCCGCTCCGGGTCGACCAGAGAAACCGGGTCTTTTCCGAAAAACCCTTCGCTCTGAGCCTCAGGGCGAAGCCCAGTTTCTGGCCGGTGTTCCAACGTCAGCCCCCGCTCCTCGGCCAGCACATGGTGGCTAGCAACAACGGCTTCGGTCAACTCGTTGAGAGATGTAGGGCGGGGCTCCATCTCCATCCGCCCGGCGTCTATGCGGGAAATCTCCAGGATGCCCTCCACCAGTCCCGCCTGGTGATCCGCCTCATGCGCCAGCGTGTCCAGGTACTGCTCCCATTTCTCCGGGTGCTGCCGCATCAAGTAGGCGTACAGTTTGATCGCCGCGACCGGTGTCCTGAGTTCGTGGGAGATGTTGGTGATGAAACGGGTCTTCATCCGGTCCAGTGCCTTGAGGTGAGTGACGTCGTGGATGTCTATCACCGCCGCCGTGGGCTTCCCTGCTCCTTCTTCTACCACCAACGCGGCGTTCAGTTCCAGGTCTAGCCCCGTCAGTTCCAGCAGTGAAACCGGGTTTTTTCCTGAAAACCCGGTTTCTTCAGCGCACGCCTGCCGCGCTACGCTCTGCACCGCCTCCCGCAGCCGGCTTGCCTCTCCCGGCGAGAGGGTCTGGGTGAGCCACGCCTGGGCCACCGGGTTGGCCTGGACGATACTCCCTTCTTCGTTGGTAACGACGATGCCGTCGGTGGTACTGTTCAGGATCGCGTCCAGCCAGGCGTACTGGGCCTGGAGTTCGGCGGTGCGCTCCTGCACGCGCTGCTCCAACTGCCCGGCGTACTCCTGCAACCTCTGATACAACTGGGCATTCTCGATGGCGGTGGCGGCGTGGCTGGCGAAGGCTTCCAGCCGCCGGGCGTCGGCGAGGCCGAACTGGTCCGGCCGGGTGCCGTCCACGTTCAAGAAGCCTATTGTCAGACCTGTCACCTGAATGGGCGCGGCGACGTAAGAGCGCAGCCACTCCAGTGGAGGCAGGGCAACCCAGTCGGGAGCAGCGCCGGTGTCGGGGATGATGACCGGCTTTCCGGTCTCCACCATCTGTTGCAGGGTGGGCGTCTCGGGGATGGGGAAGGCGACCGTGGAGATGAACTCCCCTGCGTTGAAACGCTCGTACCCTCGCCAGCGCACCGCCCGGGCGTGATTCTCCTCGACCAGCATGACGTTAAAAACGTCCCCAGGGACGACCTGCTCCACCTGCTCCAGGATTCGATCTAGCACCTGGTCAAGATCCAGGGTGCTGCTGACGGCAGCGGCGGCCTGCTCCAGTGCCTTGGCCAATTCCCGCTGCTCCTGCTCTGCCTGGAGGATCTGGACGTTGTGGATGGCGCTGGCGGCCTGGGTGGCGAACAGGCTCAACAACTCAACGTCGGCTGGGGAGAAGGTGCGCGGGGGAACCGCGTGCACGTCCAGCACTCCCAGGAACTCCTCCTCGGCGCCTGGTTGCCCCCAGCGGGCCGGCACACCCACGGTGGCTGCGAAGGAATAGTCATCATAGATGGTCGCGCGCCCCTCCCAATGCCGGTAGTCGTCTACGATGAGTGGCTCGCCCGTCTCCAGGACCTTACCGGCGAGGCCCTCGCCCCGATGCAGGACAATCCCGGTGGGCGGCTGGTTATGGCCGGCGGTCACGCTCAACTCCAGCACATCCTGTTCTGGTCGGTAGAGGTAGACTGTCCCTAATGTCCCCCCCAGCAGTGTGAAGGCTCGCGAGGCGATGGAGTGGAGCAGGGTATCCAGGTCCAACTGAGCGGTGAGTTCCAGTCTCCCCTCTCGCAGCGCCTCCAACTGGGCCGTGCGCTGCCGGATCTCCTCCTCTGCTTGCTTGCGCTTGGTGATGGCGCGGTTGCTGCCGCGCTGGCCGAGATAACGCCCGTCACTGCTGTATATCGACTGGCAAACGTGAGCGATCCAGCGTTCCTCGCCGCTACTGGTGATGATGCGGAAGTCAATGGGCAGCACCTCGCCTGTCTCCAGTACCTCGTGACGGTGGCTGATAAACGCGGCCCGGTCGTCAGGATGTACGGTGGTCTTCAGCAGTTCTGGATCCTGGAGGAACTCAGCGGCGCGATACCCGGTGATACGCTCGCACGACGGCGAAACGTAGACAAATCTCCCGTCGGGGTTAATCCAATATTCCCAGTCGTAGGTAAAGTCCGCTACAGTGCGGTAGCGTTCTTCGCTTTCCCGCAGTGCCTCTTGCACCCGCACCCACTTGGTCTCTGCTGCTTCCAATTCGGCAATCCGTTGGCGCATTTCTGCCAATTCGGTGATGAGTTGCTTTTTGGTCTTAGATTTATCTTTCATCTCGTGTGTCTCCCAAGAAGAGTACCCCGGATGAAGAAAAACACGATGAAATCTCCATCGGGCCGTCTGTGGCTCGCTACATTGCTCATTTCTGTACCCGCGGTACTCTTTTCCCCTCCACAGATGCGGTTTGGGTGTCTTCTCAATAAACTGGGGTTTGGCAGATGAGAAACCGGGTTGTCCAGAAAAAAACCGGTTTCTTTCCCCGAATTTTTGAGAAGATGCCGGTTTGGCTTATCTATTATCGGGGAGACATGTCTGGCTCCTCATGGTTGTCAGATACCTGTTTCATCGGGTGCGATCCATTTTACACGCTATGTGGAGTTCCTTGAAATCTTGGCAGCGGAGTTGTGGTCCAATGTGGAACTGAACTTGACGCTATCTTGACAATGTGAGGTTTGGCAGAAACGGATGGCCCTGAATGAAACATGACAGTGTCGGATTATTATACCCCAATGGCTTGAGGGGGCAAATGTGAAGTCCTAATTCGCTATTCGTCATTCACCATTCGCAAAGTGAAGGCAAAGACACTCCCCTGGCCCACTTTGCTTTCCACGCTCACCTGCCCGCTGAGTCTCTCCACGATGCGCCGCGCGATCGAAAGCCCCAACCCGTGCCCTTTGACCTGCACCTGCTCGAGTCGCGTAAACGGCGCGAACAGCCGCGCCTGCTCCTCTGGCGTGAGACCGGGGCCGTTGTCGCGTATCCAGAAGCGCACCATACCATCCGCTTGCACCGTTGCCCCCAGTTCGACGCGCGGCTGCTGGCCCCCGTACTTGAGCGCGTTGCTGAGATAATTGGCCCACACCTCTTCGATCCATGGGCCGTAGCCCAGCGCTATCGGCCAGGCGTCCGGAAAGAGAATCTGGGCCTGGTACTCCTCAATCATGTAGGCCAGGCGCTGTCTGGCCTCGTCCACGATGCTCGCCATGTCCAGGGGCATCATCTCTACTTCCGCCCCGCGCAATGCCGACAGCAGCAGCAACTCGTCAATGATATTGCTCATCTTGCGGCCACTCTGGGCAATCACATGGAGACTGTCGCGCTGATCTTCATCCGACAGCGTGGCGTAACTATCCTCCAACAACTGCGCAAAGCCGACCATGTGTCCCAATGGGCCCTTGAGGTCGTGGGCCACAGTGTGGGTATAGGCGTTTAGTTCCTCGTTGCGCGCTTCCAACTCAGCGGCGTATTGGCGCAGCGCCTCCTCCGCTTGCACCAGTTCGGTGATGTCGCGGAATATCCCAAAGGTGCCGACAAGTTGTCCTTCGCCATCGAATCTGGGCGTGGCCGTGACGAGCAAGTGGCCTCGCTCTCCGTCCGGGCGGATGAATTCCATCCGGTAGATGCTCTTTTCTCCCGCCCGGCGCTTCTCCGTCTGCGCCCGAACGAGGTCAAAGGTCTCCGGGTCAACGAACTCGCGCAAGTTGCGGCTGACCATCTCGCCCTGGGTCACGCCGAAAATCTCGTGCGCGGCCGGGTTGGCGAAGGTGAAGCATTCCTCGGGGTCAACGAAACCAACCCCCTCACCCTGGTTCTCGACGAGTGTCCGGTATTGCTCCTCGCTTTCCCGCAGCGCCTGCTCTACCCGCTTGCGCTCGGTGATGTCCTGCCCAATCGCAAGCAAGCCGACCGCATTGCCGTTGGCATCCTTGAGAGTCTTATCATACCACTCAATCTCGCGCTCGCGCCCGTCCTTGGTGACGATGGGATTGACACTGCCACATGTTTGGATATCACTTATCGCCCTCAGGAAAATCTCTCGGATCGCTGTCTGTGTCTGGTCCCGTTCCGGCACGAAGGTGGCGAACCAGTCCTTGCCCTGCACTTCCTCCAGGCAATAGCCCGAGATTTCTTCCATATAGGGATTGAAACGAACAATCCGGCCTTCTGTGTCGAGCACCAACACAATAACCTGTGCCGTCTCAATCAGGCTTTCAGCAAAGTCTCGCTCCCGCTGCACCGCCTCCTCCGCCCGCTTGCGCTCGGCCGTTATCTGCCCCGTAAACACCAGCGTGACGCCAAGGGCGATGACAAAGAGTCCGACGTTGATCGTCAGCAACTGCCTGGCCAGTGCGTCACTTTTAGCCAGGATCGCACGCATAGGGGTTGTCACCACTACCCTCCAAACATTAGATTCCAGGTATCTTCTCAATATTCAGGGGGGGATGACGACTGTAGGGCGGTTTTGCTAACCGCCGTCCGGTCGGATAGCAAATCCGACCTACACCCGCCCCAAGTTTTTGAGAAGATACGATTCCAGGATAGCAGAGGTGCAGAAATGAGGCGTGCCCTCGTGTTCATGCTCTTGAGATTCGCCTATCTCCCTGTCCATGATGGCTTGCACCAACGGACGGTCGCTAAAGTCAAGCGACAGTGGACCTTCTTCCAGAGCGAACAGGTCCATCCCGGAGTGAGCAATCACCGTGCCTTCCCTGTCTATCACGTAGGCGACCATTTCCTCCTCAAGCGGATAGTCTGCCACTCGTTCCATCACGCAGTCGTTCAGTTCCATTCCGCCTATCAGCACGCCCACTCTGTCTCCCGTTTCCGACTCGATGGGTACGCTGACAGAAATGCTTACGATCCCTTGATTGGGATAGAACCGGGGCGGGGCAAAATAGGCCTGGCCTTGCTCAAAAGGAACGGTAAAGTAGGGCTGATCGGCGTAGTTCTCGGTGGTGTACGCGGCCAGGTCATCGGCACTCACACTGCCAGAAACGAACCAGCCTGCGGCGTCCATCACAAAAAGAGAGTTGATGAGCGGTGTTGCCTCTACATTCGCGACCATGATCTGACGTTGGTTGATAACGTCCATGCTGCGGAACGCGGGCAACCCGGCTACTTCCATCAGCCGAGCCTTGAACCTCTTTAGATTATTGTCCATTTCCCAAGCGATGTTGCGGGCGATTTCCTCCTGGTAGGCTCGTGTCGTTTCCACTTCCCTGTTGCGGATAGTTGGAATGACGTAGAACATCTGGAACAGGAGCGACGCACCCAGTACCAGCGTGAAGAGCCCCATCAATTTTGTTCTCCAGCTCAGGTTACGCATGTGTACTCCTCCTTCCGCTTGCTTGCCTGCGCTAAGCAGGCAAACAGGCGATCGGTTCCTGCTGCTTCCAATTCGGCAATCCGCCGGCGCATTTCTGCCAATTCGGTGATGAGTTGTTCTTTTACTCTTGTCGTACCATTCTTGATAGAAGTTTGAGCAAGGGACAAAAAGTGTCCGGTGGTAGAACCGACTCATACAGTCACAGTATAGCACAACAGCAGCAGGGAAGCAAAATCCTCGCTGCTGCGGATGGGGAACTGACACGGTCTCAACAGTCACAGTATAGCA
>JAUWNP010000020.1 GCA_030612585.1 Anaerolineae bacterium | reverse complement strand
CCCCCCCCCCCCCCCCCCCCCCCCCCCCCGGGGGGGGGGGGGGGGGGGGGGGACATTGCTCCTGCTCTGGCCCTACGATGGGGTGGAGCACCACCTGGACCTGCTGCCGCGCAACGCACGCATCGAGGCACACGCGGGGCCGCTGGCGCGGGGCGACCTGGAGGATGCCGCTTACACAGCCTACGTCGCCTACGTCGCCGATCCAAGAGCGACACGGCCGGCGGGTCACCTGGCTCACTTTGGAGGCCAGATCGCACTGACCGACTACGCAGTCGAGGTCAGCGACCAGGAATGGCGAGTACGGTTAGAGTGGGAGGCGCTGGCCCCCCCCCTGGAGAATTACACCGTCTTCGTCCACCTGCGCGACGGTGAGCGGGTGGTAGATCAGAAGGATGGAGAGCCAGCCGAGGGGTACTACCCCACCAGGTTGTGGCGCAGCGGGGATGTGGTCGTGGATACCCACGTGCTGGAACCACCAAAAAAATGGAAAGGCAAGCCCCAACTCGTCGTGGGCCTCTACGTCTGGCCGACGATGGAGCGTCTAGAGGTAGTGACCCCATCCGGGGAGCCGTTAGGAGACGAGTTGGTGCTACCCAATCAATGAATAATGCGCGTCGTTCCACTGTTAACTCTTCGAGCGCAAATCTGTCTGAGGGAGGGAACTGATGCTTCAAAAACGCATACTGACTGGTGTCCTGCTGGCGGCCGTGCTACTGGGGACGGTGCAGGTCTTTTCTCTGGCTGCGCCCGATCTCTCGGAGCCCGCACAGGAAGGAACAAACCTGCTGCAGAACCCTGGATTCGAGGGAATCACCTGCCGGCCTGATTCGGAACCGGGGTGGTGCCTGGATAACTGGTCAAACAACGCGAACTACGATGGCACCTTTCACGATAACATCTTCACTCCGCAGGGATGGATCACCTGGTGGCGCAAGGGGGGCGACTATGGCCAGCCCGAGGTCAAGACCATCCCTAACGTGGCCCCGTTCACCGGCGAGTTGCCTCGCATCCGCAGCGGCAACTACGCGTTGCTGCTCTTTAACTTCTACCGGCTCCAGGATACGGGAATCTACCAGGTCGTGACCGGTCTGGAGCCAGGGGCGACGGTGCAGTTTTCGGCCCATGGCCATGGGTGGAGTTGCAACAGCGACGAACACCTGGGCTATTCCTGCGGCGACCCCTGGAACCAGTGGTTCCAGGTCGGCATTGAGCCCAACGGCATCGCGGACCCGTTTTCGCCGACCATTATCTGGAGCGCAGAGCAACTGGCACCTGACCACTATACCCTCATCGGCCCGGTCACTGCCCAGGTGGGGGAGGGAGGCAGCGTATGTGTCTTCCTGCGCTCCCAGACCAAGTGGGGCTTTAAGTACCAGGATGCCTATTGGGACGACACCAGCCTGGTGGTGACCACACCTGGCACCCCGCCGACGAACACCCCTCCGCCACCCCCTCCCACGGCGACCCCTGGTCCTTCCCCCACGCCACGTGCTACGCCTACTCCGCGCCCGGATGGTGCGACGATGCACATCGTTGGGGAGGGTGACACGCTCTTCGGCATCGCGCTGATGTACGGCGTAGATGTGAATCAGATTCGAGAACTCAATGCCGGTACCCTCGGTCCCAACGATTTGATCAGCATAGGCCAGGAACTGGTGATCTCCCTGCCCAGCGAGACGCCCACCCCCACGCCGCTGCCCGCGCCTCCCACACCTGAGCCGACTTCCGCGACAGGGGAAGTGGCTGGGGGCGCTTCTATCTGTGTGCTGGCCTATCATGATCGGAGCAGAGATACCTTCCGAGACGAGGATACTGAAGAACTCCTGCCCAACGCGGAGTTCACTGTCGCCGATACCTCCGGCGTGGTGGCCCGGTATACCTCAGACGGCATCAGCGAACCCTACTGCTTCACCGGGCTGACCCCAGGGGCCTACCGGGTGATCCAGAACTCACCGCCAGGCTATGAGCCCAGCGGCCCCGCCGAGTGGGCGGTGGCCATCTCCGAGGGTACGAGTTGGGACTTGCAGTTCGGCAACGCGCGGAGCGAGAGCCCGGCAGCCCCCGGTGAGACCACCGATCCTACCCCGACGAGCGAGGGAGACAACGAACCGGCTGGCGGCTCAACCTTCAGCAGCGTCTTTGCGACCGTCGCCAAGATCAGCGGCGTGCTGGTGCTCATCCTGGCTATAGGAGTAGCAGTGATCTTCGCCCTCAACCGGCGGAGGATATAAGCCCATCAAACCTCCGAGGTCTCGACCTCAGGTTCGGGTATATCGCGGCAAAAGAGACCGACTAGAAGCCGCATAAGTGAGCACGCCAAGGAAACCTCGGAGGTCTTTGAGATGCACTCACGGAGCGTCGCCTGGGGAAGCGTCGTGCCTCTGGCGACGCTCCTCATTTTGGCGCTGATCGCAGCCGGGCCGCTGTGGGGTCCCGGCTTACTGAGCACCCGAGGGGGCGGCGATAGCCCCTTCCTCCTACTGCGCACCCACCAACTGGCAGCCAATCTGCGTGCGGGCGTCTTTCCAGTCCGCTGGATGCCCGACGCCGCCTACGGTCTGGGCTACCCCTTCTTCAGTTACTACGCGGCGCTGCCGTACTACCTGGCCGCGGGATTCACCCTGGCCGGACTGGACATCCTTAGCGCCATCAAACTCACCCAGACACTTTTTTTCGCAGCGGCAGCACTGGGAATGTACGGCTGGGCACGGCGGGTGCTGCACAGCCGGCCTGGCGGATGGTTGGCCGCCGCCGCCTACACCCTGGCCCCCTTCCACCTGGTCAACGTCTACGTGCGGGGCGACTCGCTCTCCGAGTTCGCCGCCTTCGCCTTCTACCCGCTCATCCTGTGGGGCCTGGATCACCTGGCGGCACGTCCCTCACTCCGTCGCACCCTCCCCCCTGCCCTGGCCTACGCGGGCCTCATCCTCACCCATAATATCTCTGCCCTCATCTTCTCCCCGTTCATCTTGCTCTATATGGCGCTTCACATTTCACGTTTCACGCTTCGCTCTTCACGCTTCAGGCCTGATAAGCCATTGTTCATTGCCTCATTATTCATTGTCTCATTGTTAATTGGGGTTTTACTCTCGGCCTGGTACTGGATCCCCGCCTTGCCCGTCCTGGGCGAGACCGGCTACGTCCAACTGACCGCCCAGGCTACCGGCTACTTCTTCTACGGCAACCACTTCCGCGGAGGCGACCTGGTGCAACCAAAGATCGTCTTCGACTATGCCATCACGCTCAATGACCCGCCGCCCTTCGCGATGGGATTGGTACAGGCGGCGCTGGCACTTGCTGGCGTGCTTGTCGTCATCGTCGGATGGGCACGTTCGCGATTCGCCATTCGCCATTCACCATTTGCGATTCTCGGCCTGGCCTTCAGTACCTGGCTCATCACCCCTCTCTCCCGTCCGCTGTGGGACCACCTGCCGCTGCTGGCGATGGTGCAGTTCCCCTGGCGCTTTCTCTCGGTCCAGGCACTCTTCACCGCGCTGTTCACCGGCGCGCTAGTTGCCCCCCTCCGCCGCCGGGGATGGGCCATCGCCGCCGCTCTGACAGGCATCCTGGCCGTGGTGGAACTGGCCGGCTTGCGTCTCGAATACCTGCCCATCACCGCCGAGGAAGTCACCGTCGAGCGGCTACAATTGTACGAACTTTTCACCGGCAACATTGGCTCAACCATCCGCCACGAGTACCTGCCCCGCTGGGTGGTGCCGCGTCCATACACCGGCCCAGCCATCTTCAACCCCGATGCCCTTCCGCAGGCTATTCCGCTCAACGGAGAACTGGTGGACGTGGAGGAGACCACGCACGAGCCGGTACACCGTGCCTGGACAGTGGAAACCGGTGCTGGCGGCGCGGAGGTGGCCTTCCCGCTCTACTACTGGCCCGGCTGGCGGGCGACGGTGGACGGCATACCCACCGAGGTAAAGCCCGCGCCCGACTCGGGCTACCTCACTCTGACTATCCCTGCCGGGCGACACGTGGTCGCAATGTGGCTGGGTCGCACGCCGCTGCGTGCCATCGCCGAAGGAATTTCATTGGCTACTGCGTTGCTGTTGCTGTGCTTTCAGATTTCAAATTGCAAATTGCAGATTGCAAACCTCAAGTCTCAAGTCTCGAATCGTTCATTTGCCATTTGTCATTTGTCATTTGTCATTTCCCTCGCGCTGCTGGTCGCTTTCAGCCCTCGCATCACCGCCACCAACGGCTCCGACCTGACGATGGACTTCGAGGACATGCCATACTTGCACCATAACCCCGGCGGTGTGGACTTCGACTGGTGGCAAATGACCGGCTACCACTACAGCACCGACCGGCTTGCCCCTGGGGACACGCTGCACGTGACACTCGACTGGGAGGCATGGCAAGGAGGGACCAGCGCGACGCTGCGCCTGGTCTCGCCGGCAGCGGTTCGCCAGCATGAACTCCCCGCAGTGGCAGCAGTCACCGCTCAATTGCAGCCGGACACCCCATTACCCACCGTCCCTTGGCCGGGCAGCACAGTGCTTGAACTGCACATCCCTCAAGACGTGACTCCGGGCCTGCACCTGATCCGCCTGGAGGGAGAAGACGAAAGCGCAGGGTCGGCCTACCTGCGGCCGGTGTGGGTGAGCGAAGGTGAAATGGCTGCAGGACAACCTGCGGGTAGCCTATCTATGAACAGCGACGATGGCGCACTGTGGCTACACGCCGCCGAGGCCACACAGATCGCGCCTGATCGGCTCGATTTACAGCTCGATTGGTCCGCCGCCAGACCCGTCGCCGCCAACTACGGGCTCAATCTGCAACTTACCGACCCGGCTGGCAATGAGTGGGGGCGGCTGGACATCCAACCCGGCTACGGCTTCCTGCCCACCAGCCTATGGCCGCCAGGCCACCTCATCCACGACCGTTACACCCTCCCACTCCCGGCAGGCATCCCGCCCGGTGACGGCTACACCCTCACCGCGAGCCTTTACCGCGTGATGACCTGGGAGAGCGTGGGGGAGTTCACCTTGCCCATCTCTCTGGATCAGGCCACCATGCGTCCCGACGCGCAGATCATCGCCCACTTTGGGCATGAACTGGCACTGAGCCGGATGAAGTCGCCGGAGCATGTGCAACAGGGAGAGACGCTGCACCTGACGGCGTATTGGCTGGCCGTGGAGCAGCCTTCAAAGGACTACGTCGCCGAGTGGTGGTTGGAGACGATTGAAGACTCGTTATTCGTAATTCATGATTCGTCATTCGCAACGTTGGCCCCCGGCTCCCCGCCGACCACCTGGCCCGTCGGAGCGTGGGTCGCCGGCCGCGCCGCGCTGGCCATCCCGCCCACTGCCCCACCCGGCGACTACACCCTCTCGCTCACGCTGCGCGATCCTACCAGCAGCGCGGTGCTGGACACCTACACACTCCCAAAGCCGGTGCGCGTGCGAGAGCGCGAGCGAATCTGGGAACTGCCGCCGATGCAGCGGGAAGTTGGCGCCCGCTTTGGTGAGATGATCGAACTGGCGGGATACGACCTGAAACGAGAGGGAGATGCGCTACACCTGACGCTCCACTGGCGAGCACTGGCCGTCCCCGACGGACACTACATGCTCTTCGTCCACCTGGCTGACCCGGCCACCGGCCATCCCGTGGCACAGGTGGATACGATGCCCCGGGGGTTCACCTACCCTACCGGACTGTGGGCTCCGGGTGAAGTCATCTCCGACGAGGTGTTACTCTCACTGGAGGGGGTGCCGGGCGGGCGGTACGACCTGGCCATCGGCTGGTACGAACCCGACGAGACAAGCCAGCGCCTCCCGGCAACCGACGAGGTGGGCGACCGGCTGCCCGATGACCGCCTGATCCTCCCTGATGACATCACGTTGCCCTGACAGTATCTTCTCAAAAACTTGGGGCGGGTGTAGGTCGGATTTGCTATCCGACCGGACGGCGGTTAGCAAAACCGCCCTACAGTCGTCATCCCCCCCTGAATATTGAGAAGATACCCCTGACACGCACTCTGATGAGTCAGTATGCATTCGGCGACTTGAAAAAGTTGAAGAACGTGCGGATCAGGATCTTGACGTCCAGAAGCAGCGACCAGTTCTCGATGTACCACAGGTCATACCTGGTCCGCTCGGCGATGGAGGTATCGCCTCGCAACCCGTTGACCTGCGCCCAGCCTGTAATACCAGCCCTCTCCCAGTGGCGCTCCATATAGCGCGGGATAGAGCGGCGGAACTGGTCGACGTAGACGGGGCGCTCCGGCCGTGGCCCCACCAGGCTCATCTCCCCCAGCAGCACGTTGATCAATTGGGGCAATTCATCTACATTGATGCGACGTATAATGCGTCCCAGCCGCGTGACGCGGGGATCATCCTCTACCGTCCAGCCAGGGCCGCGGACCTCCGCATCCTGCCGCATAGAGCGGAACTTCAGCATCTGGAAAAGCCGGGCGTCGAGCCCCATCCGCTCCTGAGCGTAGAACGCCGGGCCGCGCGAGTCCAGTTTGACCAAGAGCGCCATCAGCATCATCAGCGGTGAGATGAGGATCAGCCCGCAGGCCGCCCCAACGATATCCATAGTCCGCTTGGCTACACGCCGCCAGCCGCGCAGTCCGATATCGCGCACGGTCAGCAAAGGCAGCCCTCCCAGTTCGTCGATGCTCACCTGGCTGGCCATGATCTGAAACACGTCGGGGAAAACCTTGATCGTCACCTTGCCCCGCTCACATTCCGAAAACAGCATCAGGATTTCCTGGTGCGTCGCCTCCGGCAGGGCGATGATGACCTCATCAACCCGATGCTCGTCAATGATGGGCGACAGATCCCCGGCGTGACCAAGAATCTGTGCACCCAATGGAACCTCGTTCGAGCCATTGGTGACAACAAAGCCGGTCACTTCGTACCCCAAGCCAGGGTTCGATTGTATTTTCTGGAAGATCATCCGCCCCACATCGCCAGCGCCGACGATGAGCACCCTGTCGCGCCCCCAGCCCTGCTCCCGTAGCCTGGCACGGACCTGGGCGTGCACCACTCGACCGACGGTGACGAACACGACGGTGAGCCCCCAGCCATACAGGATCATCCCCCGCGAGTAGTCCAATCCCAGGGGGCTGCTTTTGAAAAGCAGTGAGGAGATCGCCACCCCCACCAGTGTGCCCACCGTGGTGAATGCAAAAATGGAGTAGAACTCGTCAATGCGCGAAGGCATACGAGCCAGCCGGTACAGACGGGAGAAAGCGAACACCACCAGGATGGACACGACGTGAACCAGCACGATGCCGGAGTAGTCGGGGAAACTCCCCATGGCTTGAGCCTCGTCTGGCCAGGGAATCCAACGGCGCATCCAGTAGGCCAATAAGAAGGCCACACTGGCCATCACTGCGTCGGTGAGGGCCAACGTGAGTACAAAGACCATCTGAGTTCGCGTTTTCGATTTCATAGCGTCGCCTCCGATCGTCGTCCGGTCGAGGTGAGGGCCAGCCGCAACTGTTCAGCCCCTTGCAGCAGCGAGATGGCGCCGGCGATGAGAGCGTGGAGCCACCAGGGGGTCTTAGCAGCATAGTGCTTCCGGTAGAAGATGCCCATTGCACGATAGAACTCGATCTGAGCACGCGGGCTGTGACGGGTGGCTGCCCGTTTGACGTGCAACACCGTCACGGCCGGGTTGTAGTAGACCTTCCAGCCAGCCGTCTTTATGCGATAGGCCCAGTCCAGGTCCTCACCGTACATAAAGAACTGACCATCCATCAGGCCAACCTGGGCTATGGCCTCCGCCCTCACCAGCATAAACGCACCCACGACGGAGTCCACCTCAGCGACCTGATCGGGGTCAAGGTAGGTGAGATTGTAGCGGCCAAAGCGTCGGCTGCGGGGGAAGAGGCGCGAGAGGCCCACCAGCCGGTAGAAAGCAACCTCTGGCGTGGGGAACGAACGCCGGCAGGCCAGGTCAAGTGATCCGTCGAGTAGCGCCAGTTTGGGTCCCGCGATGCCAGCGTCGGGGTGCTCGGCCATGAAGTCCAACATCCGCGCCAGCGCATCTGGCGGTAGTTCGGTGTCCGGGTTCAGGAGAAGCGCGAAGGTTGGTTGGTTAGTTGGTTGGTTAGTTAGTTGGTTGGTTGGTTGATTGGTCGGTTGGTCGGTGAAGGCGAAGGTGCGGAGGCCCTGGTTGTTGGCACTAGGGTAGCCGACGTTTTCCGCGTTAGCGATCAAATGCGCCTGGGGGAACTCGGTGGCGACCATCTTGGTGCTACCGTCGGATGAGGCATTGTCCACGACGCAGACTTCAAAGGTAAAATCACCCTGGCTAGCATAGACCGAGCGCAGACAGGTTCGCAGCAGGTCACGGGTGTTGTAACTGACGATGACAATTCCTAGATCGAACATTGTTGCTTCGCGATACACTGAGCGCAGATCAGTGCCAAACATGTGTTGCGTACCACGTGAAGGTTTATCCATACAGCGACCCCAACAGCGGCGTCACCCCAGGAGACGACGACATTCTAACACGAAGACACAGGCTGGTCAAACAACGGCTCACTCAGGACGCGGCAGATGGCACTGCACCCACGCCCCCACATCTGCCAACACCCGCTCCTTGCCGACGCCGTTGAAGACCTCCGTAATGGGACTGTCTGATTATAGCACACTCATCGCAGATAAGGAACCGATGGCAATGATAGGCGGATGATCTGCCTTGACGAGCGGGCTGTTTCGGTCTACAATGCTCTGCACGAGGGGAGGTGGATTCATGCGTATCGCCATTGGCGCCGATCACGGCGGCTATGAATTAAAGCAGCAAATCGCCGAGTTCCTTTTCTCTCAGAGTCACCAGGTGCAAGACTTCGGCACGCACAGCCCGAAGACGGTGGACTATCCCGATTTCGCCGCGCCGCTGGCGCGCGCCGTGGCAGCCGGAGAATTCGAGCGCGGCATTCTCATCTGCGGCACGGGAATCGGCATGAGCATCGCTGCTAACAAGATACACAACGCCCGCGCTGCCGCGTGTACCAACTGCTACACGGCCCGTATGAGCCGCCAGGACAACGACGCCAACATCCTGTGCCTGGGCGGGCGGGTACTCGGGATCGGTCTGGCGTTGAACATCGTGCAAGTTTTCCTCAGCAGCGAGTTCGCCGGCGGCCGCCACGCGCGGCGCGTCGGCAAGATCAGTGCGTTGGAGGAGAAGGAGAAGGAATCACGATGATGCAGGAAGCAAAAATCAAGTAGATGCTGATCGGGATTGACGCCAGTCGCGCCGTCAGCACCCGCCCGACTGGCACCGAGATTTACTCCCAGCGCCTCATTGAGGCGCTGCTGGCGCTCGACAGCCCGCATCGCTTCCGCCTTTACCTCCGCAGCACACCCCCGGCTGGCGCCTTCCCCGGTGCCGACCTCCGCGTCATCCCCTTTCCTCGCCTGTGGACACATCTGCGTCTCTCCTGGGAGATGACACGCCGCCCGCCAGATGCGCTCTTCGTCCCAGCCCACGTCCTGCCCCTTGCCCATCCCCGTGCCAGCCTGGTCACCGTCCACGACTTGGGCTATCTCCACTTCCCGGAGACCCACCCTTGGCAACAGCGGCTGTACCTCGACCTCTCCACCCGCTGGAACGCGCGCACCGCCGCGCACCTCCTGGCCGACTCACAAGCCACCAAGGCCGACCTGGTGACCCGCTACAACACCCCGCCGGAGAAGATCACCGTCGTTTACCCCGGTCGCGACGAGACACTCGCCCCTGTACGCAATCCCGCCACGATTGAGGCAGTCAAAGCACACTACGGCATCACCGGCGACTATTTTCTCTACCTGGGAACCCTCCAGCCACGCAAGAATCTCTCGCGCCTCATCACCGCCTTCGCCACCCTCGAACCAGGAACCGTCCTGGTCCTGGCCGGCAAGCGCGGTTGGCTCTACAAAGACCTCTTTGCACAAGTGCGCCGTCTAGGTCTGGAGGGGCCTGCCCTGAGCCACGTCGAAGGGCCTGCCCTGAGCCACGTCGAAGGGCCTGTCCTGAGCGGCGTCGAAGGGCCTGTCCTGAGCGGCGTCGAAAGGCGCGTACTCTTCCCCGGCTACGTCCCCGACGAGGACAAGGCTGCCCTGCTGAGCGGGGCACTGGCCTTCGCGTTCCCCTCACTATACGAGGGGTTCGGCCTGCCTGTGCTGGAGGCCCAGGCATGCGGCTGTCCGGTCATCACCAGCACCACCTCAAGCCTGCCTGAGGTGACCGGGGACGCAGCGCTCCTGGTGGACCCCAGCGACACCGCTGCCATCGCGGCAGGGATGCAGCGGATCGCCACCGATCATGTCCTGCGGGAGACTCTGATAGAGCGCGGATTCGCCAATGTGCGCCGTTTCTCCTGGACCACTTATGCTCAATCCGCTCTGAGCATTATTGAGCAATCTGTGGTATAATCCGCCCGGCTTATGAAAGAAAACCTCCACTCCACTCCTTCCCGCCCGGTCTCCGGCGGCTTGATCCGGTTTCAGGGCCGTTTGACCGACCTGATCACCTGGCTAGGCCCGGCCTGGGCGAGTTTGTGCGGCGTCGTCGCCTCGGGCGGCTTCGGCTGGCAGGGCGAAGACTGGCTACGGTTGGCCTTACTGATCCTGCTGGTAGACGGAGGATGGGGCACATTGTGGGCGGCGCTGGGAAGCACCAACTGGGCCACACCGCTACACCGCTGGCGCAACTGGCGCTCCGGTGATCCCGTCGCTCCGCTTCCATACACCTTGCCCTGCTCTCCCGGTGACCGGGCCTCCCGCTGGTTGGGGCAACTGCGCGCCTGGTGGCGTGACGTCCTCTGGCCCACCTGCGGCCCGGCGCTCTCGGCGATAGCCGTAGCCTTGCCTGTAACAGCAGTGCTGGGGGCGCTGTTGGGACCGGAGTTATTGCTGCTGAGCGCGGGCGCCTGCGCCATAATGCAACTGGGCCTGGTCTGGGAGGGCGGTCAGGGCTCCATTGCGCCGGGATGGGGTGCCGTCGTCACTGTGACGCTGCCCTGGCTAGCAGGGCACTTCGCCTTTGGAGAACTGACGCTGCGTTCGGCCGGGCTGGCGCTGGCCTTCGCCCTGGCCTGGGGCGCTGCCTGGCGGGCTGATCAGCCCTGGAAACGCACGCTGGGGATCAGTGCCCAACTCCTGGCAGCGGTGCTCCTCGTAGTGCTGCACCACCCTCTGGCAGCGGGAGTCCTGTTGCTGCTCCTGGCCCCGCAACTGATACTCCTCCCCTGGCTGCGTCGTGGTCAGCCTGTTTCCTGGTACGTGCGCCACACCCAGCCCTGGCTGATGGCGGCTATGCTGGTCGCTGCCTGGGCATTGTGAGCAATGGGTTGGATCGCACTGGCGCTGGGCCTAGTACTGCTGGGACTGTTGCTCTACTGGCAACTGGTCATCGCCGAGGGTACCTACCTGGGGCCGCGTCTCGTGACGCTGCTGTACGACTGGTCGGCGCGGGCCTACGAGCGCATCAAACAATTCGACGCCGGCGCTGAGCAATGGTTCCTGGGCTTGCCACTGGCCCGCGCACTGGAATTGATCCCCGCCCCGCTGGTGCTCGATGTGGCGACTGGCACCGGCCGGCTGCCACAGGCGCTACTGCGCCAGCCGGCCTTCGATGGACATGTCATCGGGCTTGACCTCTCACGCCGTATGCTGCGTGAGGCGGTACACAGAACAGCCCAATTCGCGGACCGCCTGACCTTCGTCTGGCAAGACGCCCGCAACCTCCCCTTCGACGACGCCACCTTCGACGCCGTCACCTGCCTGGAGGCACTCGAGTTCACGCCCGACCCGCGGGCAGCGCTGGCGGAACTGGTGCGCGTGTTGCGTCCCGGCGGTGTGCTGCTGGTGACCAACCGTGTCGGACCCGACGCGAAGTTCATGCCCCGGCGGGCCTTCCCCCGTGACGAATTCGATCTCCTGTTGCGCGAATTTCCTCTCGAAGACGCCAAGGTACAGACGTGGCAGGTGGACTACGACCTGGCGTGGGCGGTCAAAGCCGGAGAACCACGGGGCGGAGGCATCCGTCCTCTGCCTGAGATCCTGCGCTGCCCCACCTGCGGCGACCGGCTGAATCGTGAGGCTGCCGCCTTCCGCTGCACCGGCTGCGCCCGCGTCTACCCGGTTGCTGACGACGGTGTGATCGAGATGGCGAAGAACGCGAGAGGGTCTTGAGTGAAACGCTGCAATTTCTGTCCCAATTAAGGGGCGCTCGTTTGCCAGATGGAGACGGAGATGGTATAATCTCAACCACAATTAAGCGTAGAAAGCGTTGACCGAGACGAGTACCGCCTGGTGAAGGTCCAAGAGAGAGGAGGCCACCGGCTGAAAGCCCCCTCGACCGGACAGGCGGGAAAACCCCCCGGGAGCGGGTCCCTCAAATCGCCGTCGTGCGAGAGTATGGGGCCCCGGGACGGCCCGTTATCGCCGCAGAGTGCTACAGCATTCCGTTTGCTTCTCATTCCGTCGTTGTCATTCGGCTGTAGAACTTGGGTGGAACCACGTGGGAGACCCCCGCGCCCCAGGGCACGGGGGTTTTTTGCGTATGACGAGGCTCACAATGAGAGAGATTCCTATTGTCATCCTGGGACTGGGCAACGTAGGGAGCGCACTGCTGCACCAAATCCTCGGCACCCGTGCCGTGCTGGCCCAGCGGGCCGGGCTGCGGCTCACCCCCATCGGCATAGCCGATAGCCAGGGGCTGCTGCTCGACCCCACCAGTCTGCCCGACGAGGCCCTGCATGCCGCGCTGCGAGCCAAAACAGATGGCCGACCACTGAGCACGCTTGTGGGGCAAGATGGCATCTTGCCCTACCTGGGCGATGTATTGCAGCCAGGCACGCCTGTGGGACAAGATGGCATCTTGCCCTGCCTGGGCGATGTATTGCAGCCGGGCACGCCTGTGGGGCAAGATGGCATCTTGCCCTACCTGGGCGATGTATTGCAGCCGGGCACCATCCTGGTGGACGTGACCGCATCCCCCAAGATGGAACCCACTCTGTGGGCCGCGCTGGATGCCGGTTGCGGTCTCGTCCTGGCCAACAAGATCCCATTGGCCAGGCCGTGGGCCAAAGCGAAACCGTTCTTCGAGCATCCCCACCTGCGCTACGAGGCCACCGTAGGGGCCGGGCTGCCCGTCATCGCCACACTGCACTACCTGCTTGATACGGGCGATCAGGTCACCGCCATTGAGGGCTGCCTGAGCGGGACGTTGGGCTACTTGTGCACCGAACTGGAGCGCGGCGTGCCATATTCCGCCGCCGTATCGCAGGCTCGCTCCCTGGGCTACACGGAGCCCGACCCGCGAGAGGACCTGAACGGGCGGGACGTGGCCCGCAAAATGCTCATCCTGGCCCGCACCGCCGGCTGGCCGCTGGAGATGGCCGACCTGACCGTCGAACCGCTGTATCCTGAGAGGCTGGTCAGTGTTTCTACAGAAGAGTTTATGGCTGCCACGCCCACGCTGGACGAGCAATACACCGCCCGCATCGGCGAGGCGCAGGCCAGGGGACAGACTCTACGCTACATAGCCCGCGTCGGCCCCGATGGCGGCGAGGTAGGATTGGTGGCTGTGCCCCACGATAGCCCGCTGGGCGTGCTGCGCGGCCCCGCGAACTACATCGCCCTGCACACGAGACGCTACGCCGAGATACCATTGGTCCTCTCTGGCCCCGGCGCTGGCCCGGAGGTCACGGCCACCGGCGTGTTAGGAGACGTCATCAACCTCGCGTCTACCAAGCAGGTCATCACGCATCACGCAATACGCAACACGTTTCGCGTTTCACGTTTCACACTCGGGTGCCCAACCGAGTAAGGAGAGACCATAATGACCACACTGACAATGAAATTCGGCGGCACGTCGGTCGGCAGCGCCGAAGCATTCACCCAGGCCTCCGACGTTGTGCTGGAACAGGCCGAGAAGTGGGACCGGTTGGTCGTGGTCGTCTCGGCAATGAGCGGCGTGACCGACGCACTGACTCAGGGCGCGCTTACCGCCGCCTCCGGCGACGACCGGACCTACCGCGCCACCGTCGCCGACCTACGGGTACGCCACTACCGCGCCGTGGACGCACTTTTGACCCCGGACGGCGAACGCGCCCAGTTGCTGGCCACAGTGGACGATTACCTGGACGAGTTTGCTGCCTTTTGCCACAGTGTGCACATCCTGGGCGAAGTCACCCAGCGCGCGATGGACGCCATCACCTCGCTGGGCGAGCGAATCAGTGCTCGCATCCTGGCCGCCCTGCTCCGCCAGCGGGGGACACACAGTAAAGCAGTGGACGCTACCGAACTGATCGTCACTGACGCCACCTTCCAGAACGCCGTGCCGCTGATCGTCCCCACCCGTGCCCGGGTCTCCGCCCGACTGGACCCGCTGCTGGACGATGGGTTGATCCCCGTCGTGACCGGATTCATCGGAGCCACGGAGGAAGGCGTGACGACGACGCTGGGCCGGGGCGGCAGCGACTACAGCGCCGCCATCCTGGGCGACTGCCTGGACGCTGACGAGGTATGGACCTGGACCGACGTGGACGGCGTGATGACCGCCGACCCCCGCATCGTGCCCGATGCCCGGGTGATCCCCATCCTCTCCTACGGGGAGGTAAGCGAACTGGCCTACTTTGGGGCCAAAGTGCTACACCCCCGGACCATCCGGCCCGTCGTCGAGCGCTCCATCCCGCTGTGGGTCAAGAACACCTTCAACCCCACCTGCCCTGGAACCCGCATCGTCCACGAACCGGAGAGCACGCCCGGCACGGTCAAGGCGGTCACCGCCATCGAGGGATTGAGTATGGTGACAGTCGAGGGGCGGGGGATGATGGGCGTGCCTGGCATCGCCGCCCGCACCTTCGCTGCCGTCGCCAGCCAGGGCGCCAGCGTGCTGATGATCTCGCAGGCTTCGTCAGAGCAGTCCATCTGCTTCGTCATCCCCACGCAGACCGTGCCACTGGTCATCCGCGCTCTCGAGGAAGAGATGGCGCTGGAACTGGCGCGGCGGGACATAGATCAGATCCGGTCGCTAGACGACGTGGTGATCGTGACCGCCGTGGGCGCGGGAATGCGCGGCACGCCGGGCGTCGCCGCCCGCATTTTTGGCGCGCTGGGCCGGGGCAACATCAATATCATTGCTATTGCCCAGGGCTCCTCCGAGTGCAGTGTCTCCCTCGTCGTCGCGGCCGACGCCGCTGCCGACGCGGTGCGGCAAATCCACAGCGAGGTGATCGTCAATGGATAGAATACCTGTCGTCATCCTGGGCGCGACCGGTGCGGTCGGGCAGCGCTTCGTCCAACTCCTGTCTGGCCATCCCTGGTTCGAGATCGCGGCGCTGGCTGCGTCGGACCGGAGCGCCGGCCGCCGTTACGCTGACGCCTGCCGCTGGGTCATTCCCGGCGACCCGCCGCCTTCTGCCAGCGAGATGACCGTCAGCCCACTGGAGCCGGATATCCCAGCCCGGCTTGTCTTTTCGGCGCTGCCATCTTCCGTCGCCCACGAGGTCGAGCCCATCTTTGCCCAGGCCGGCTATGCCGTCTGCTCCAATGCCTCCGCCTTTCGCTACGAACCGGACGTCCCACTGGTCATCCCGGAGATCAACGGTGACCACACGGCGCTCATCAAGCGGCAGCGGGCCGAGCGCGGCTGGCCGGGCTTTATCGTCACCAGCCCCAACTGCACCACCACTGGGATCGTGATGCCGCTCAAGCCGCTGGACGACGCCTTTGGCCTGCGCAAGGTCTTTGTTGCCACCATGCAGGCTATCTCCGGGGCCGGCTACCCCGGCGTCGCTTCCCTCGACGTCCTCAATAACGTCCTGCCCTACATCGGCGGCGAGGAGGAAAAGATCGAGCGGGAGACACGGCTGCTGCTGAGTCGCGTGGTGGATGACCGGCGGGTCGAGGCCCCTGTCATCGTCAGCGCCCAGGCGAACCGCGTGCCGGTGCTGGACGGCCACACAGTCTGCCTCTCGCTGGGTTTCGAGAAGCAGCCAACCGTCAAGGAGGCAATCGTTGCGCTGGCCAACTTCCGTGGCCCGGACGTGGTGCGCGAACTGCCCAGCGCGCCGGAGCATCCCCTCATCGTCCGCCGCGAGCCGGACCGCCCCCAACCCCGCCGGGACCGGGACGCCGAGAGGGGCATGGCAGTGACAGTGGGGCGCGTGCGGGAGTGCCCGCTCCTGGACCTGCGCTTGGTCAGCGTCTCCCACAACACGCTGCGCGGTGCGGCCAGTGGGTCCATCCTCAATGCTGAGTTGCTCGTGACTGAGGGATACATCAAGTGAAACGGTTCAACCAGGAGGCTTCCCCATGAACATTCTCGTAACAGGAGCAGCAGGCTTCATCGGGTCTCACTTAGCGGAGCGATTGATTGACCTGGGCCATTCTGTGCAAGGACTGGATTGCTTCACAAATTACTACGCCAGAGCGCTTAAGGAGCTCAATGCAAGTCAGGTAAAGGACAAGGGCGTCGTGTTTCTCCCCCTTGATCTGACAGAAGACGACCTCAGCGCAGTCGTCAACGACGTCGAAATCGTGTATCACGTGGCCGCACAGCCTGGGATATCTGCCACGACCACATTTGAGACATACGTGAGAAACAACATCACGGCAACGCACCGGCTGCTGGAGGCTGTAAAACAAAGCCCTTCGTTTCGAGGGTTCATCAATATCTCCACGTCATCCGTCTACGGAGCCGACGCCAGCGGGGATGAGACGACAGAGCCCAAACCCACGTCATATTACGGCGTCACCAAACTTGCCGCAGAACAGCTCACGCTTGCCTGCACGCGAGATCAAGGGTCTCCGGCTTGTTCGTTGCGGCTATTCTCCGTATATGGACCGCGTGAGCGACCCGACAAACTGTACTCCAAACTGATTCGCTGCATTCTCGAAGATAGAGAATTTCCCCTGTGTGAAGGCAGCGAACACCACCTACGAAGTTACACTTACATCGGGGACGCCATAGATGGGCTGGTGGCAGCCCTGGACAACTTTGACAGGTGCATCGGTGAGATTTTCAACATCGGAACAGACATCACCCTCACCACAGAAGAGGGGATAAGAACTGTGGAGGAGGTCATCGGCAAACCAGCCCGGATAATAATGGCTCCCAGGAGGCCGGGAGACCAGTCAAAGACACACGCCAATATCGAAAAAGCGCGCCGGCTATTGGGCTACAACCCAACTACTACGCTGAAAGAAGGTGTGGAGAAAACAGTTGAGTGGTACAAGCAGGACATTCTTGGTAAGATAGACTTCTAGAGACAATGACCAATCTTCGTAAAGCCGCCTCAACTGACATAAAGGGAATAGCAACTGTCGTTTACGACGTCTGGACGCAGGATATCCTGACCGATATATGCGAGGCCCAGATAAAAGATGACACTTGCGCACTCTGGGTTGCAGCAGATAAAGACGACATCGCTGGATTCGTCTCAGCGTTTCTGACCACAGGCAAAGATGGTGATCGTCGTTGGGAGGTTGATTTAGTCGCAGTAAAACGTGCTAGTCAAGGAGAGCATCTAGGACAAAAACTGGTTATGAAGACATGTCAGGCTGCCACGATACATAACGTCTCTGTAGCGCGTGCAATAGTGCGTGTGAATAACATCGCCAGCCAAAAGACCTTTGAAAACGCAGGTTTTACGACGGACTGGAGGATTCACAAACTTCTTTTGTGGACTCCAGATCCTAGCGATAATCCAATTGCGTATGCCAGAAATGTGACCCTTTTGCCTATGGATACGCTGACTTATCGCGGCTTATGGATAGAAGGACTAACTTCAGAGGGATTGACCATAGAAGAACAGCGGCAGGCAGTAAAAACAGCACGCTCAATGATAGCAAGAGATGGTCGCCTGAATACAGGTGCATTGATTCCCGTGGATGAGGAACACCTTTTGGCAACCGACTTGCGAGAAACGGCAAGCGTGCATGGCGAGTATTACTGGTTTGTTAAACCGATGGAATGAAATGAGATGCTACGTCCAATGAGAAACTACGGCCATACGTCTGTCTATGAATTTCTGGGCGACCTGGTTGTCTACCGTAACCTGGTGCCGCTCGATCCCCGATTGCCACCGCTGGCGGAGATTCGGCCCCAGGTGGGGTTACCAGAAGATCTCATCCCGCGCAAGAGCCAGCCGGAGTATGCTCGCGTTATGGTTCACCTGCTGCGGCGGGCACGGGGGCTGGATGCGCCCGGCACTCCCATCGAGCGGTTGATCTACGTAGGAGACACGTGGATGAACGATGGTGCCGCCTTTGCCAACTTATGCCGCGCCGGGGGCTGGCCGGGTCTGGCGTTCATCGGGGCCGAGCGAGGCGAGCCCGCGCGCGTGGAGATCGTCGAACAGGATGGGGGCACGCTCTATCTGGCGAACCGCTGGCCGGCGCTTTCGGACTTCGACGACTACTGCCGCCAGCACCGTTTCCCGCTGGACGAGCGGACGGCAGTGATCGTTGATCTGGACAAGACGGCGCTGGGCGCGCGCGGGCGCAACGACCACGTCATTGACCGGGCGCGGGTCGAGGCGGTGCGCCGCACCGTCGGCGATTTACTGGGGGAAGGTTTCGATGCAGAGAACTTTCAGGCCGCCTATGACCGCCTCAACCAGCCCGAGTTCCACCCCTTCACCGCCGACAACCAGGACTATCTGGCCTACGTCTGCCTGATCCTGGGCAGCGGCCTGTGCGCGCTGGGGCCGCTGGTGGCCGATGTACGCACCGGGCGGCTGAAGAACTTCGAGCAGTTCATCATCGAGGTTGACGACCGCGCTACGGAACTCTCCACCAACCTGCGCCGTATCCACAGCAGCGTTTATGCCCTGGTGCAGCAGGGCGACCCCACACCCTTCAAAGCCTTCCGCTACAACGAGTACCAGGCCACCGTTGAACGTATGGGCTGGCTGGACGACGGCGTACCGGTGGCGGGGTTGCTGGAGCAGGAGATCGTGATCACGCAGGAGGTGCGGGAGATGGCGTTGGCCTGGCGGGAGCGGGGCGTGCTGCTTTTCGGCCTTTCGGACAAGCCCGACGAGGCCTCTATCCCGACGGACGACCTGGCGGCCCAGGGCTATCGTGCTATCCATCGAGTGGAGACCCACGCCGTAGGAAATGAACAATGAACCAATGAGCCAATGAACAATGACCTGCACCGGTCGACAGGTTGCAGGTTAGCAAATTCGCTACTATAATTAACCATACATTCACTTTGTTGATGCTGGCAGACCTCACAATGAAGTATATGAGGAAGTCAGGAAATACGTTTCAACTCAACTGAACATTTGTTTTCCCCATGACTTACCATAGTTGGTTCGAGTGTATCCGTGGCTGCGGCCGCCGTTACTCCATCTACGACGTCGTCTACCGCTGCGAGGACTGCGGCGGGCTATTGGACGTGGAGCACGATCTGGAAGCGCTGAAGAACCGCAGCGCAGCCGCGTGGATGCGACTCTTCGACCAACGGACGCGGACGAACGAGTGGCCCTACGGCAGCGGCGTGTGGGGCAAGAAGGAGTGGGTTTGCCCCCAGGTGGAGAACGAGAAAGTCGTCTCTATGTACGAGGGACACACAAATTGCTTTTGGGCGGAGCGACTGGGGCAGGAAATTGGCGTGCCCGACCTGTGGGTCAAGTTGTGCGGTAACAGCCACACCGGCTCATTCAAGGACCTGGGTATGACGGTCCTGGTGTCGGTGGTACGGCAGATGATCGCCGACGGGAAGCCGATCCGGGCGGTGGCCTGCGCCTCCACCGGCGACACGTCGGCGGCGCTGGCTGCCTACGCGGCTGCGGCCGGCATCCCCGCTGTCATCTTGCTGCCTCGGGGCAAGGTCTCCATCGCGCAACTGGTCCAGCCTATCGCCAACGGCGCGCTGGTGTTGGCGCTCGACACCGATTTCGACGGCTGTATGCAGACTGTGCAGGAACTAACTGCCGACCCGACCATTTACCTGGCAAACTCGATGAACTCGCTGCGCATGGAGGGGCAGAAAACGGTTGGGATCGAGATCGTTCAGCAATTCGATTGGGAGATACCAGACTGGATCATTATTCCAGCGGGCAATTTGGGCAACGTCAGCGCGCTGGGCAAGGGCTTTCTGATGATGAAGAATCTGGGGCTGATAAACAGACTGCCGCGCATCGCCTGTGCCCAGGCCGCAAACGCCAACCCGCTCTATCTGAGTTACCTGAGGGGATTCGAAGAGTACCGACCGGTGACCGCACAAAAGACGCTAGCCAGCGCCATCCAGATCGGCGCGCCGGTCAGTTACGAGCGGGCGGTAAGGGTGCTGCGAGCCTTTGACGGAATCGTCGGGCAGGCCAGTGAGGACGAACTGGCGGACGCGACCGCCCGCGCCGATCGGACAGGGATGTATTGCTGCCCACATACCGGCGTAACGCTGGCTGTTCTTCTCAAGCTGGTGGAACGCCGAGAGATCGAACCATCCGATCGGGTCGTGGTCATTTCGACCGCGCACGGCCTCAAGTTCACCAATTTCAAAGTCGGCTATCACGACCAAACGTTGGAGGACGTCGTCTCCCGCCACGCCAACCCGCCGCTGGAGTTGCCAGCCGACTACCTGGCGGTGAGCCAGGCAATTGATCGGGCGATTGGGCAATAAAGCCAGCGACCGACGCCGCGCAACGAAATCGTAACGCAAGTGAAACCCTGAGAACACCGATTCTGACTTATACTGGGTTTGGATAGATAAACGACAGAGCGGGCTACTTGCAGCGTCACCAACACACGAAAGAGGTATCTTCTCAAAAACTTGGGGCGGGTGTAGGTCGGATTTGCTATCCGACCGGACGGCGGTTAGCAAAACCGCCCTACAGTCGTCATCCCCCCCTGAATATTGAGAAGATACGGAAAGAGGATAGTCTGTAATTGGCATCAGAGCAGCATCCTGTGCCAAATCGTTTTGTCATGCAAGTCCCAACCACACACCGGAGATAACAAGAGCAGCATGGTGAATTCGCTCGCCGGCAAAACGCTCGGCAAATACCAGATAGTGGGACTCCTCGGGCGCGGGGCAATGGCTGAGGTCTACAAGGCCTATCACCCAGCGTTAGATCGGCACGTTGCAATCAAGATACTGCACTCTTTCCTCGTTGAAGACAAGGACTTTCTGGACCGGTTTCGACATGAAGCCAAGGCAGCAGCACACCTCCGCCACCCCAACATTGTGCAGGTGCACGACTTTGACGTAACTGACGGCGTGTACTATTACATCGTCATGGAATATATTGATGGCTATACCCTGCAAGCGAAATTGCAGGAACTGGCAGCCAACAAAAAGATCATGCCACTAGAAGAAACGATCCGCATCGTTGGAGACGTGGCATCTGCGCTCTCTTATGCCCATGGCCGTGACATGGTTCATCGGGACGTCAAACCGTCTAACGTTATGATAGATCAAGAGAATCATGTGATTCTGACAGATTTTGGCATAGCCAAGATTCTGGGTGGCCCCCAGTACACCGCTACCGGAGCGATAGCCGGCACACCCAACTATATATCACCCGAACAAGGATTGGGGAAACCACAAGACGCACGTAGCGACATCTATTCATTGGGGGCCATGTTCTTTCAGATGGTGACTAACCAGCTTCCATACGCTGCGGACTCAGCAGTGGCGGTTCTTCTCAAACATGTAAACGATCCGATTCCCATAGCCAGCCAACTCAACCCGGCCCTGCCGCCAGATATTGATAGAATTATCTTCAAAGCGATGGCCAAGAACCCGGACGACCGTTACCAAAAGGCCGATGAGTTTGTCGAGCACCTGAACCAGGTTGAGGCCGGCATATCCATCCCGGACGCTGCTCTGTCTACGCTTCCCGCTGCTGCAAGTATGGACGTGGCAGAACAGGCAGCCACCGTGTTTTCTGTCTCCCCGTCACCGTCTGCGTCACCAGTTGCTGCCCTGTCCGGCGCCGTCGGGCTGGCACCTTATACCCTGTCCTTCGACCACGTCGCCACCGATCCCGCCGATCTGCCGACTGTATGCGATGCCGACTGGGGCCGGGCGGTGGATCAATTCACCAAAGGCTACATCACCGACTGGTTGCGCGAAGGCGTGAACCACTTGCGCGCTGCCCACAAGCATGGCCTGGCCGATGAACTGGAGTGGATCGCCACTCGAGCGGAGACTATCATCCGGCGGATGCAGAGTGGTGACGACATCGCCCGCAACGCTGGCCTGGAGGAGTTCCTGGAGTCGCTGGGGGCGACCCCGCCAGTCATGGACATCACTCCAAAAAGGCTCGACCTGCCAAGTGTGGGGGTGGGGGAAACCGGGCAACCGGTAGCCCTGACCATCACCAACACAGGGCGGGGGTACCTGTTTGGCAGCGTCGTGTGCCGGGTGCCGTGGCTCAAAACCACACCCGGGTGGTTTGGCTGCGCGGCGGGAGAGCGCTCTAAGGTAACGGTGAAACCGGACCTGAGCGGCCTGCCAGCCGGCCGGATTCAGTCCCCAGGTAGCCTTCAGGTCCGCAGCATAAGCGGTGACCAGAACCTGGCGGTTCGGGTAGACATCCTGCCATCCGTGTTGCAGGTAGACGTTTCCACGCTCGATTTTGGCGCGGTGGGCCAGGGAGAGACCACCCAGGCGAAACTCACCCTCCGCAACAGCGGCCGGGGCTACCTGATCGGAAGAGTCTGCTGCCGGGTGCCATGGCTGACCGCATCGCCGGAGCGATTCAAGGTGCCGGCCGGGGACAGCGTCCAGGTGGTAGTGAATGTTGATTCGCAGGCGCTCCCACCAGGCGACGCGACCCATGCCTGGGCGCTGGTCGTAGAAAGCAATGGCGGGCACGCCGTTCTGGGTGTTCATGTACGAGTACTGTCCCCTCGCTTGAAGGTAGGGCCGGCGCAGATAGACCTGGGGACTATAGACCTCGTCCAGCCTGGGGCGGCCAAGAACACCGAACTGACGGTGCGCAACGTCGGGCCCGGCGTACTGACTGGCGCTGTGATGGCTGGGGCCGACTGGCTGACCGTCGAGCCGGCCGCCTTCCGCTGTCGGGCCGGAGAAGCGCAACTGGTGCGTTTGTCAACGGCTAAACTGATGACAGGCGACCACCGCCAGGTCGTTCACGTGGTCTCCAACGCAGGGATGGCAGAGGTGCCGGTACTATTGCGAGTGCACTTTTTTCTGGAACCGGAGATGGTGCGCATCCCGGCTGGCGAGTTTCTGAGGGGCAGCAAGAAGCGAGACAAAAGGGCCTCAGCATCCGAGAAGCCTCAGTCTCGGATCTACCTGTCAGAGTACTGGATCGGCAAGTACCCGGTCACCAATGCCCAATACGCTATCTTTGTGGAGGCCAGCGGACGTCGGTTTCCAGAGCACTGGGAAGGGGGGCGTCCTCCGGAGGGGAAAGAGAATCACCCGGTGGTGAACGTGAGATGGTGGGACGCGCTGGCCTACTGCCGCTGGCTGGCGGAGGTGACGGGCAAGCCGTACCGGCTGCCTTCGGAGGCCCAATGGGAGAAAGCAGCCCGGGGCACCGACGGGCGGATGTATCCCTGGGGAAACAGAGGGGACAGCCAGAAGTGCAACACAAGGGAAATGGACAAAAGAGGCACAACGCCGGTAGGTGCTTACAGTCCGGCTGGGGACAGCCCTTATGGCTGCGCAGACATGGCAGGGAACGTGCTGGAATGGGTGACCGATTGGTACCGGGAGGACTATTACGCCTGTTCGTCCACTTCCCAGAATCCCTATGGCCCGGCTTCGGGGGCGGTTAAGGTGCTGCGAGGCGGCTCGTGGTCCACCAACCGCTGGAGCGCCCGCTGCGCCAGCCGTCACAACGGCAACAGGACGGCCACCAGCCCCGAAGCAGGTTTTCGCTGCACTCTGTTTGCAGCGCCGGCATCACCTCAGGAACTCTAACCGACACGAGAGGTCTTCAAATATGAGAATAGACCGGCATCATGCCTACCTCGTCCGGGCGACCGTAGACGGCAGCCCGCGCTGGGGAGTGGTCGAGGACGGACGGGTGTACGAGTTGAACGGCACACCCTTCGATGGCTGGGAATACGGAGTCGAAATGGGGCTAGTGGACAACCTTCAATTGCTGGCCCCGATAATGCCCACCAAGATCATCGGCGTTGGCCGCAACTATCCTGCTCACGCCGCCGAGCACGGCAGGGAGGTGCCCCCCGAGCCACTCCTGTTCTTCAAACCACCCAGCAGCGTGATCGGGCCAGGCACTCCCATCATCCTGCCTCCGCAGTCAGAACAAGTGGAGCACGAAGCGGAACTGGCAGTTGTCATAGGACGGCGCTGCCGGGACGTGAGACCACAAGAGGCCTGGGACTACGTACTGGGAGTGACCTGCGGCAACGACGTCACCGCCCGCGACCTCCAGCGGCGCGACGATCAATGGGTACGCGCCAAGGGATTCGATACGTTCTGCCCATTGGGACCGTGGCTCGTGACCGGGCTGAGCGAGACGGATGTGGCCGACCTGGAGGTCCTCTGCCGCGTGAACGGCGAACTCCGCCAGTGCGGGCGCACCAGCGAGATGGCCTTCTCACCGGCGCAACTCATCGCCTACGCCGCAGGCATCATGACTCTAGAGCCAGGCGATGTGATTCTGACCGGCACCCCAGCCGGCGTGGGACCGCTGGCGGCGGGCGACGTGGTCGAAGTGGAGGTGAAGAGCATTGGGCTGCTGCGCAATCCGATCACAGACTGACGGCAGCGAAGGAGAACATCAGGCTGGCACAGCAATCAGCCTCTTGGCCATAGAGAAGAACACTGCCAGCAGCGCCAGGAGCAGGACACCATACATAACAACGTCCGCAAAGCCGGTGTAATAGTCGCCCGTAGCCAGTCGAGTCATCAACGTTATGGGTGAGAAGTCGAAAAAATAACTCACTCCGGCTGAGAGCGGGACAAAAAGGGAATACACAAACTGCGACCGCTCCCTGTCCTTAAAGTACGTCGCGATGAGTGCCGACCCCACGGCAATTATGGCCGCCATCGCTGCAGCGAGTAGCAGGACAAGGCCCAGGTTCTGTATGGTAATACGATTCAGACGCAGCAGCATTGACCACAAGGTACACTGCACTATGGCGAGAACGAGCGCTGAAACAATCTTCGCCCCGAATATCACGTTTAGAGATAATGGCGCCGCCCAGAGCGTTTCCAGCGTATGGTTCTCCAACTCCTCGGATATCGAGTCTATCACCATACTGCCCGCTACGAAAGCGGGGAAGAACATCAATATGGGAATGATAACAGAATACCGAAACTCATACGTCGTAGAGGGCACTCCTCCGATATCCGCATACCTGACGTGGACACCCTGCCTTTCTCGCAAGTAACTCTCATACCGCTTCATAGGTTCCTTCAATACCATCAGTATCACCGTCGCCTGTGTCTCAGACTCAGGCAGGAAGAGTTTCATATCAACGACTCCTCCACTGTCTTGTGGTATGAATATGACGCTATCTATCATCCCGGCCTGGAAAGCGTTCTCGGCGTCCACGGGTGAGGAGAAAACCGTCACCCGCGCATTGCGCTCTCTCAGAAACCCTATCAACGGACTGTTGGTATCGCCGATGACGCCTACCTTGATACTGATCCTGGCGTTCAAGCCTATGGAGTCTGGGTCATAGAATGACATCAGCCCGACGAGTATCACCGATGAGAAGGATGCGATGAATAATTGGATCATGATGGCAATCATGATCGTTTTTTCTTTGGTGACCGATCTCAATTCCCGTTTTACCATAGCATAGAATATGCTCATGGTATCACTCCAAGTACATACAGATTATACAGTGTGTGCACGATGGACCCGGCGAGTACGGCGTAAGGATAATACCGGACGCCGAAACGTTTCGTGAGCAAACAGACAACTGACGTGAAGACAGAGTGGGCGACGAGTGGTATCAAGAGCATGCCGGAACTGAAAAGGGCTGGCGATAACATAGATTCCGACACTGCGCTCAGCGAAACATATAGCAGCAGTTTCTCTCCAACCAGAAACCCGACCGCAGAAAGAAACGACAGCACGACGACATCTTTTGTCGCCCTGATGACCCGATTCTCAAGGAGCACCGCGATACCCGCCGACTTGGCGACCTCCTCGACGACTACCGCCGCCACCAGCAATCCCCCTACGGCGTAGCGTATGGGCAGGTTGAGTGATATTGCCAAGGTCACCAACTGTATCATGTAGACTATCGGGATAAGAAACAGGCTTAACAACGTGATGGACACGTGGAGATGGCTGCGCACGATGGCGAGATAGATGGCCTCGGCAACCTTCCTATACAGCGGCCGAAATCCCATGAGGTATTCTTCATTTAAGATGCGCGTACCTATGTAGACAGAAAGGATGAAGATAAAATACATTGGCGCCGTCGAGAACAGATATTCTTTCAGCCCAAAGGGCTCATCTCTATACATCCTGACAGCCAGCGTGAGGGGTGACATAAGACTCAAGTCGTTGACGCCTGAGAACATCGCGGGGAAGACAAGATATGACGTAATCACCGTGATCGCGAGCATCGAAATAAACGTCGTGTCTTTGAACGTGCGGTATACCAGGGGCACCATCAGGTATATGGAGAAGATGAACAATATCACAGGGATGAATATGGCCATTGCCAGCAGCAGGTTGCCCCCCAACGCCAGAGTCATAATGACCACGGAGGCCAGTGAGAAACTCATGTAGGGGAGCATCTTGCCAACGATGATCTGGAACGGTGTCACCGGGGCGGACATAAGGACCGTGATCCTTCTATCTATCTTCTCATTCATGAAACTGCTGGTGAAGAAAACGCTGACGGAAGAGACAGGGAGGACATAGAGGAACGCAATGATAACCTGCGCGAAAGGTATAGGCGGACTCATAAGTGATGGAACGATGATCTCCTTATCTGACGTGAACTCCATCTCGATTTCAGGCAGCCTGCTGCCTCTTTCCAGTTCCCTGATCTGCTCCCTGACAGCAGAGTCGGTATTGCTCTCGTGTCTCGCCCGCTGTGCGCCTGCATCTACCGCACCTGAAGCGGCCCCTGCTGGCTCTAGCGGGCTGCTCGTCAAAGCGTCTGCCAGATCCAAGAGCGCCGTCCCTTGAGTTATTGTGACATTCTCTATATAATTGACTTCGACACGCAGCGGAAACGCACGGTCAATCTCGTACTGTTCCTTGATCCTTGCCAACTCCTGCTTCTCAAGGTATGCTTTTAATGCCCCGGCCGCGTAACGGGACCTTGTATCACTCCTATGGATGACTTCGGCCCCGTCAATGTATACGTCTATCGCCTTTTTTTCAAGCATCGAGTACCCAGGAGAACGAGCGACCGTGACTGTATCAAATCGGCTATCCTGGATATAGGGACCGTCAGCGGAGACACCTACCCTGTACATGCCCTTGCTGAAAACAGTCCCCTGCCGGAATGCCAGATAGGAAATGACCGACACGCCAGCCAGGATGAGTATTACAACCGGCCTTGAGCCTCCCCTGAAACGGGACCTCAGTCTTCCGATCTCTCGCTTTGCGATCGTCAGGATGTTATCCATAGTCCACACAAGAATGGAGATCTAATCAATGATCAGTCTGAAAGGGGTCACTAAACTGTACGGACACATCGCAGCCGTCAAAGACCTGAATCTGAAAGTAGAGAACGGCGAAATCATGGGCATCATAGGCCACAATGGTGCTGGCAAGAGTACCACCCTCAAGATGATCGTCGGTCTCATCAGCCCAACATCTGGTCAGGTCGAGATAATGGGCCGGGACATGGCCCAGGAAAGCACCTACGTGAAGCAATTTATCGGTTACCTGCCCGAAGAAAGCCCCCTCTATGAGAATATGACGGTAGTTGAGTACCTCATGTTTTTCTCCGAACTCTACAAGATGCCCAAGCGCGAAGCCGAGGAGCGAATAGAGCTACTGCTCGGCTCGCTCAATCTTCCTGAGCGGGATAGGCTCACAGGAGAACTCTCGAAGGGTATGAAGAGAAAGGTGACCATCGCCCGTACACTGCTGCACGACCCGAGGCTCCTCATATTGGACGAGCCAAACTCAGGACTCGACCCTCTTACTTCGTTCTTCATCATCAATTACCTGAAAAGCCTGAAGGAACAGGGCAAGACAATCCTCTTGAGCGCCCACAACCTGTTCCACATCGAGCACATTTGCGATCGCGTCTCCATCCTAAAAAACGGCAGGCTGGTCATCTGCGACAGTATGGAAGCCATACGCAGGAGGCTCGGCCGCAGGGATTACGAAGTGGTCTTCTATTCTGATGATAGGCTGAACTATGAACAGGAAAAAGGAAACTACGTCTTCAGGACTACCAGCATAAGCAAAATTGCATCAGTTCTGGAAGACATATCCAAAAACAACTGGGCTCTGGTGAACCTATCTGTGCGCGAGTCCGCACTTGAAGAGATCTACGTGAAGTTAATGACCAATGACCAATGACCAATGGCGATCCTGGCAGACAGCGACGCGAAGGCTACTCGGCCCCCGGCTGGGCATGCCACAGATTGCGTAACGATTGGGTGGCTACGCCAATGGCCATCCGGGCACACCCAGACGCCAGCCGGGCCGGATAGCGATAGAAGAACGGCGCAATATCAACCTCGTAGCCGCCCTCAGCGTGGGCCTCGGCCGTCGGCAGGTAGCCGATACAGCCGTCGCTGACGCTGGCAAACATCGTGTGCGGGACAGGCGATCCGGCCTTAACTGCCATCCCAATCTCGGTGAGTGTCTCCGCGCCAAAGGTGACCAGTCCCAGGTCGCCGATCCGCACCGCGTTGACTCGCAACGGCACGTGCCAGACCCCCTCCCGCTCCTCGACGCGCGAGCGCCAGGGATAACGCCGATTTAGCAGGGGGTCAACCACAAAGGGCAAGAAAGACGGCAGACCGGCTACCTTCAAGAGCACCTGGCGGTAGGCTGGTGGCGGCGTAGGCGTGGTGGCTTCGGCCTCCAGCGGCAGCCAGACCTCCTGGCGGTTCAGGCCAAGCGGGACACCCACGAGCGGCGCGAGGTCGCCGTCACACGCAGCAATCACCTGATCGGCGACGCGTTCGCCCAATGACCAGGCCGCCTCCCACGGATTGATCCCCCCCCACTTGCAGTCAGGATTGAGGTCTCCCGCCGCGCCCTGCAGAAACATCGCCTGACCGCCTAGTGCCCTCTCTACCTGTGTCCGCATCGCGCCGATCCAGTCAGTCGAGGCAAGGAGATTGCCCGGCCCGAGCGCAGTGCCGTGACAGGCGAAGTTGATCACGCTCGCCAGCGGCGCGCCATCTGCGGCACGCACGCTCAACACGCCCACTGACCGGTCAACGGGGCCTCCGGGATTGACGCCGATGACGACTGCTCCGTCGGGCCGCTTCTCGCGCCGGTTGACGGCGATGTCGGCCTCCGCCTGGCACCAGGCCAACGCCGCCGGAACCAGCGCCGACGCTGCCCGGCGCACCGCCCGCACAATTCGTTCGACCAGGACGGCGATGTATGCGCGGCGAGCGCGGCTGGAACGACGACCGGCGTAGACGATAGGGCCAGAATGGGTGTGTGAGCAGCAGATCACCACCCGCGTTCCCTCACCCACCTGCGCACGGACGCGGTCCACGACGAACTCGTTGAGGCACAACAGGTCACAGGCGACCAGCGCCAGCCGCTCACGCCCATCGTCCAGCACGAGCGCGGTGGCTGTCAGATCATCATGGACGCCGGCGTTGCCCTTTGTGCGGTTGCCGTAGCCGATGAGGTAGATGCCCCTCGGCGGCGAGATAATCTCGCGCGCTACTCCCGCACATAGTTCGGTCTTATCCATCAAAGACCTCCGAGGCTCCCTTTGGGAAGTCTGTCTTACCTCAACCAGGGGTTGGAATGTTTCTCCTGCCCCACTGTCGTCTTGGGCCCGTGGCCAGGATAGAGCACCGTCTCGTCCGGCAGCGCGAAGAGCACCTCGCGGATTGAGCGCATCAGCGTGTCCCAGTCGCCGCCGTGCAGGTCGGTACGCCCCACCCCGCTCGCGAAGAGCACGTCCCCATCAAAGGCCACACCCTCATCGGCTTCGTAGAAAGTGACACTGCCGGGGCTGTGGCCGGGGGTAAACAACACCTGGAAGCGAAGCGTACCCACCTCCAGCACCTGCCCGTCCTCCAGTTCCACGTCTGGCAAGGGACTCTCCTTCACCGGCACGCCGAACCAGGCAGCGCCGCCCCGAGCCTCCAGGATGGGCAGTTCCGCCGGGTGGAGAGCCAGGGGCGCGCCGGTGGCGGCCACGACGTCAGCGTTGGCCCCCATGTGGTCGAAGTGACAATGGGTGTTGAGGACGTAACGGATAGTCAGCCCGCTCTCCTCAATCCCTTTGAGGATGCGCCCAGGGTTCGCACCGGGGTCAATCACCACCCCCTCCTGCGTCTCCTCGCAGCCGACGATGTAACAATTAGTCTGGGTTATTCCTACGGGAATGGTATGGATGATCAGTGTTGGCCTCCAAGTGGTGATTAGCAGATTAGTCGTGAAAGCGCTCATATTCGCGTGAGTAGATAGTAACCACCAACTCATCTCCCACCAGCGTGAAGTCAGGCTCACGGATACCATTCTCCCGGCAGAGACGAATCATGCGGGGCACCCCCAGGCCATCACCCTCCCAGTACCCAAACGCCCGCAGATAGCGCACGACAGTTGGGTTGCGGGTGACCTGGACACCGTAGCGCATATTCTCCACCCTCACGCCGTTGGGCAGTGGCCCGGGACTGTGTACCTCGATACGGTCATCGAAGATAAAGATACGTATCCGCATCCCACGGCGCACATAGTTGCGGTGGGCAATGCCGTTCACCAGCGCCTCGCGCACCACTTCCTCGATATACTCGGCCTTTTGCACCCGCTTGAGACCGTGTATCTCCTCCACCACTGTGTAGAGCCTGATAAACTCCATCGCCTCCTCAATGGCCTGGGGCACAGGTGCATCAATCTCCTTGCCGGGATGCCACTTGTCAGCGACAAGTCCCTTGAAGCGCTTGAGCCATAGCCGGGCCTGGGGCAGGAAACTACCCGGCCGGTCGCCGAAAAAGAGCATACCGGTGAATGTCACCCTACGCTCCCCATTCTGCTCGACCAGGATTTTCCAGTTGAGCAACTGCTGCACCGGGTCAATAAGCAGTCCATCAAGGCCAAGACCAAGTCTGCTACGGCTATACTCCTCAATAGCCCCCATGTCCAAATCAGCCAGCGTGGCTCCCGGTACAGGAGAGAGATCAAAGTCAATCTCGCCACTTTCCTGGTAAAGACTGCCAATCTCCTCACGGGTAGCAGGACGGCTGGTGACACCGTGACGGATGTAGACTGTGCACCTGTGCGCGCCCTCGCGGACGCAGTGAGGTTTGTGAGGGCCAGGGGGCACACGCATCACCAGCACCGTCTCGCCTTGCGTGGTCACTACCTCACAGTCCAGCGGCAGCGGTGGGTCAATCGTCTGCGCCCCCACGTTGGCGATCCACTCCTCGTAATCCGGCCGGAGCGTCACTCCATAGACCTGGGCATCATCGTCCACACCCAGTAGCACATATCCCCCCTGCCTGTTGGACAGGGCTACGACTTCTCTGGCCAGGTGCTCCGGCCGTGGCACCTCCCGCTTGAACTCTACCGTCTCCGTCTCGCCGTCGGCGATCAGTCTCAATAACTCGATCTCGTCCATCCCGATGTCTCCCTCCGGTGATCAAAAGCCATACTTCTCCTGGCGACGCTCAACACGCTCGAACCCCTGTGACACATCGCGCCACTCGGTCTGGTGCTGGCAGTCGGTGCACAGACGTTGCTGACATCCAGGAGTCGACTCCAGCACCTCCAGGGCACTGGGCGTCCCCACGGCCGCCGCTTGTCACTCGTTGCCTAGCCCCACAAGTTCGGAGTCGAGCAACGCCACGACCAGTGCATCAATGGCGCGCTTGTGATTGCCAATGAGACTTAGATCGCCCCAGGCTTTTTCGCCATAGAAAAAGTCATCAGCGAAAGCTATCGCCTGCGCCTCACCCACACCAGCGCCAATAAGTGCTTTTTTCAGACACTCATACACGCGCCAGGCGGTCGGGATGCCCGTTGGCGGCCACTGTTCACCGGCCAGTTCCCAGATTTCCGTCCAGATAGCACACGCTTTTTCTTGGATCGTAGGTTGGGTCATAGACCACTCCTTCCTCATCATAATGCTTCATCTTGGCAGGCGCAAACAGATTATATCAAAGAGCAGCGGCTTTGTCCAACTTAGAACGCGGCTCTCAGGACATCAACGGATTCCAACGGATCGTGGCTTTGCCCAATCTGTAAAAACCTGCTACAATATTCTTTCGGCTTGACGAAGTGTGGCAAAGATGTTACAATTAAGAACAAACGTTCGATAGTCATTCAATAGAACAGGGTAGAGGTAAGCATCATTGGTCCAGGATAAGATCATCGTGCGGGGCGCACGAGAGCACAACCTGAAGAATATCACCGTCGAGATCCCGCGCAACAAGATGGTGGTCGTCACCGGCATCTCGGGGTCGGGTAAGTCCTCCCTGGCCTTCGACACCATCTACGCCGAGGGGCAGCGACGGTACGTTGAGAGCCTCTCCGCCTACGCGCGCCAGTTCCTGGGCCAGATGGAGAAGCCGGACGTGGACCAGATCGAGGGGCTCTCCCCGGCCATCTCCATTGACCAGCGGGGGGGCTCGCGCAATCCTCGCTCGACCGTCGGCACCGTCACCGAGATTTACGACTACCTACGGCTCCTGTACGCCCGCATCGGAGTGGTCCACTGCCCACAGTGCGGCCGCGAGGTCACCAGGCAGTCCGCCCAGCAGATCGTGGACGCGGTGCTGAGGATGGAGCCCGGCACTCGCTTCCAGGTGTTGGCGCCGCTGGTCAAGGACCGCAAGGGGCACCACCAGGCCATCTTCGAGGACGTGCGCAAGGCGGGCTTCGTGCGCGTGCGGGTGGACGGTCTCGCACGCGACGTGGACGAGGAGATCGAACTCGACCGCTACAAAAAACACACAATTGAGGCGGTCGTGGATCGGCTCGTGATACCGGAGGGAGTAAATGGAGCAAATGAGGAAGGAGTAGATGAGGCTCTCCGTTCCTCGTCTACGATTTCCTCCTTTCGCTCGCGCCTGGCCGACTCGATTGAGACCGCGCTTCAGTTGGGCGCCGGGGTGGTGATCATCAACAACATCTCGGCCGAACCGGTGCAAGATGTACTCTACTCGGAGCACCTGGCTTGCCCGGTCTGCGCCATCAGCCTGCCGGAACTTGAGCCCCGCACCTTCTCCTTCAACAGCCCCCACGGGGCCTGCCCCGAATGTCAGGGGCTGGGAACGCGGATGGAACTTGACCCCGACTTGCTCGTGCCCAACCCCGACGAGAGCATCGCAGAGGGAGCCATCCAGGCCTGGAATGTCCAGGGGCGCGAAGGGTACTACTGGCAACTGCTTGAGGCAACCTGCGACCACTTCGACATCCCCATCGAAGCGCCCTGGCGCGAGTTGAACCATGCCCAGCGGCACATCTTGCTGTACGGCAGCGGCGAAGAGAGCATCCAGATTCACTACGTCAGCCGAGACGGTCGCCGCAGCGACTACGCCACCCGCTTCGAGGGTGCTATTCCCCACCTGCAACGCCGCTACCACGAGACGAGTTCCGACTACGTCAGGGGCAAGATCGAGGAGTTTATGACCCGCCTGCCCTGCCCGGCCTGCAAGGGAGCGAGGTTGCGCCCAGAGGCACTGGCGGTCACGGTGGCGGGCAAGCAGATCAGCGAGATGACCAGTTGGCCGATCACCAGACTGCTGGAGTGGATTGATGAGTTATCGGGTTTCAGGTTCCAGAGAAACCAGGTTTTTCGGAAAAAACCTGGTTTCTTACCCGAGATAGTTTCTCCTGGCTCCCCCCTCACCGAGAAGGAATGGTTCATCGCCAGGCGTATTCTCAAGGAAGTCCGCGCCCGGTTGCAGTTTATGGTCAACGTGGGACTGGACTACCTGACACTGGACCGCACCGCCGTGACCCTGGCCGGCGGCGAGGCGCAGCGCATCCGGCTGGCGACGCAGATCGGCTCGCAACTGATGGGCGTGCTCTACGTACTGGACGAGCCCAGCATCGGCCTGCACCAGCGCGACAACGCCCGCCTCATCCGCACGCTGAAGGAGATGCGCGACCTGGGCAATACGCTCATCGTGGTCGAGCACGACGAGGCGACCATCCGCGCCGCCGACTGGATCGTAGATCTGGGGCCGGGGGCTGGGGAGCACGGCGGGGAGGTGGTCGTCGCCGGCACGCTCGAGGACGTGGTCACCTGCCCGGAGAGCCTGACCGGGGCGTATCTCTCCGGCCGCCAGTCCATCCCGACGCCCGCGCAGCGACGGGAGGGGAACGGCGGCGCACTGGTCATCCGGGGTGCCCGCGAGCACAACCTGAAGGACATAAACGTGCGCATCCCGCTGGGAAAGTTCGTCTGTATCACCGGCGTCTCCGGCTCCGGCAAATCCACGCTGCTGGTCGAGGTGCTGTACCGGCGGCTGGCGCAGGTGCTGCATAGATCGCGAGAGCGGGCCGGCGAGCACGAAGAGATCGAGGGCGTCGAGCGGATAGACAAAGTCATCAACATAGACCAATCCCCCATCGGGCGCACGCCGCGTTCCAATCCGGCCACCTATACCAACCTCTTCACCCCTATCCGCGAACTGTTCGCCTCCCTGCCCGAATCGAAGATCCGGGGCTACAAGCCGGGCCGCTTCTCGTTCAACGTCAAGGGGGGCCGCTGCGAGGCCTGCCAGGGACAGGGCACGCTGCGCATCGAGATGCAGTTCCTCCCCGATATCTACGTTCCCTGCGACATCTGTCACGGCCGGCGCTACAACCGGGAGACGCTGCAAGTACGCTACAAGGGGAAAAACATCGCCGAGACGCTCGACCTGACAATGGACGAAGCGGTGGAGTTCTTCGCCAATATCCCCCGCCTGCAGGCCAAACTCAAGACCTTGCAGGACGTGGGACTGGGGTACATCCGGTTGGGACAGCCCGCGCCGACCCTCTCCGGCGGCGAGGCGCAGCGGGTGAAACTCTCGCGGGAACTGAGCAAGAGGGCGACCGGGCGAACGCTCTACGTGCTCGACGAGCCCAGCGTGGGACTGCACGCCGCCGACGTGGACAAACTGATCGCCGTGCTCAACCGGCTGGTGGACGCGGGCAACACCGTCGTCATCATCGAGCACCACCCCGACATCATCAAGGTGGCCGACTGGATCATTGACCTGGGGCCGGAGGGGGGCGCCGCCGGGGGTCAGGTCGTGGCCGAAGGCACGCCGGAGCAGGTGGCACAGGTCGAGGGCAGTTATACGGGGCAGTTTTTGAGGCACGTGTTGGGTGTTGCGTGAAACGTGATGGAAGCGTTCTATGAAGAGACTATCTATAACCCTCCTCAGCACATCCGCGTACCTGGTCTTCTGTTGCTTCGCGGCTGGGACGGTTCTGCACGTAACCCTGCCACCGCCGCTGGAAGCCGCAGAGGCGGCCCCGGTGGACACGCCACAATCGGGAGTTATGAATAGAAACATCTCGCCCCCGGTGGCCGCGCCGATGATCTCCCACTCAGAAGATATCACGACCTCGGTGGTGTCCTGCCTGGGAGACAGCATCACCAACGGTTATCCCTACTCAGGGACAGAGCACACCTATCCGGCCCGGTTGCAGGCGAGGCTCGAGGAAACCTACGGTTCCAGCAGTTACGAGGTGATCAACCATGGGGTTGATGGGCACCGAGCCGACCAGGTCTTGGCCAGCCTTCAAGCCCACAATTGGCTGGCAGAAGAACCCGACTTTGTCCTGCTGATGATCGGTGGCAACGACCTGACCCAGGAAACTGGAGGGGACCCGTCCAAACTGCCGGAAGTCATCAGCCAAACCGTGGCCGAAGTCCAGGACATCGTCAACGTGGTCGCTGCCCACACCAATACAGATGGGGCACAGCCACAGATCATCGTTTCGGCCATTGCCCCGACCCGGGACCTCTGGGAGGCGCTGGCGGTGCGGGCATATAACGACAGTCTGGAGAGCAATCTAACCGGGATGGACATGTGGATTAGCGACAACTGGGATGATTTCTACAATCCAGCCACAGGCCGGGCGCGGGCGTCGCTGATGTCTGACAATGAGCATCCTAACGAAGCAGGATACCTGATGATGGCCGAGAACTGGTTAGAGGCGCTTAACTACCTTGTGCTGAAGCATAGGGTCTATCTTCCAGTCGTGTTGCACGACCACCAATGAGCACCCGGCTCCTTCATGCCTTGAGAGTTCTGCATAAAAAGACCTTCGCCAAAGACACTACAACGAATTGAGAAACCAACGAATTGTGAGACCAACGAATTGTGAGACCAACGGATGAGGCGACGCAGAGCAAATTCGTTCCTTTCCTAATTCGCTGTAGTGTTCGCGGGGGCACTACAACGAATTTAGAAACCAACGAATTGAGAAACCAACGAATTGAGAAACATCGAATATGCCAAAAATCATCCACAAAGAACTCAGTTACAAAGTCCGAGGCGTCCTACTGAACGTCCACAACACCCTCGGCCCAAGCCTGCCCGAACACTTCTACCGAGACGCGGCGGCGTTTGGCCTGGAGACGGAAGGCATTCGCTGCGAAACGGAAAAGGTCTTCGAGGTCTACTACCGGGGCGTACGCGTCGGGTTCTACCTCGTGGACATCTGGGTTGAGGACGGCAAAATCATCCTGGAAATCAAGGTCGCGCCGGAAATCCTACCGCTTCATTCGGCGCAGGCCATTTCGTACCTCAAAGTGACCGACGCCGACCTGGCCATCGTGGTCAGCTTTGGGGCCGAGTCGCTGCTGGACAAACGGCTACCCAATTTCCTGCGCGACAAAGTCGTCAGTTTCGAGTGGCAAGAGCGCCCCGTGGCCGAGGGTATGCTTTATCCGGCGTTGACGAATCACCTTTTCGAGGTGCTGCACCGGGTGCATTTCGAGTTAGGACCGGGCTTCTTGCATCAGGTCTATCGGCGGGCCACGATGGTCGAATTGGAGCACCAGGGATTCTCCTACGATTACATCAAACAAGTGCCTGTTTACTACCAGGGCCACTATTTGGGACCGCAGCCGGCCCGCCTGATCAGTGTAGATGGAAAGGTGTTGCTGGCAACCGTGGCCGTCAAGCAAGCGGATAAGGCTATGCAGGAACAACTGAAAGCCAGATTGAGGCATTTGGGCTTTCGGCTCGGCCTGTTGGCGAATTTTCACGGCACGGAATTGCAAATGATACCTGTGAGGGTGTAGAGGGAGACACCACAGCGAATGGAGAATGAAATGAATTCGTTCCTTTCTCAATTCGTTGTAGTGTTCTTGTGCAGAACTCTCTGCCTTCAGTGAATTCAGAGCCTCAGCGATCCAAAGCGACCACCACCGGCCGCGCCTGCGGCGCGCTTGGGGAGGGGGCTGCCCCCTCTCCTTCGGCTTCGCTCAGGACAGGCCCTTCGGCCTTGCTCAGGACAGGCCCAGACCCCTCCCCCACAGATACCAGAGCCTGCCCTGAGCAAAGCCGAAGGGTCCAGAGACCAGAGTGACCAGAGATCAGAGGCGGACGGGGGACGCCACAACCCGAAAACCGAAGCCCCGGAGCGGGCGTGCGGGGCGGGACCTGCTGCGGCAGGCGCAGCGAACGAGCCACGCAACATTGAAGAACACACCCCCCCGCAACACCCGGCGTACCTCGGAGCCTGCTTCCAGATTCTCCCGACCATCCCCCGGATTGTAGGAATACCTGAAGTCAGGTTTTTCCCAGCTCTCCCCCCACAGACTCCGCGTCCACTCCCACACGTTCCCGCTCAGGTCCTCCACCCCGTAGGGACCCGCCCCGCCCGGAAAGCACCCCACCGCGCTCGTCGTCCCAATGCCCGTGTCACCGTAGTTCGCCAGGTTCGGGTCCGCCCCATCCCCCCACGGAAAAAAGCGTCCGTCCGCTCCCCGCGCCGCCTTCTCCCACTCGGCTTCGGAGGGCAGCGTGATCACCCAGCCCTTCTTCCGCAACAGTGTCGCCAGCGGCTCCGGCGTCTCCTCCCAGCACCGCAACTGCTCCGTCAGCCACCGGCAGTATGCCAGCGCATCGTACCAGGCCACGTACACCACCGGGTGGTTGTCCACGCCCTGCAGGCTATCCTCATCCGCTGGCTCGTGGCCGCTATGCTCCACAAAAGCCCGGAACTGCGCCACCGTCACCGAGTAGCGCGCGACGTAGTACGCCGGCAGCGTGACCTCGTGCTGAGGCGTCTCCTGCTCATACCACCCCCACTCCCCGCCGAACCGGTCCAGCAAGGCCGGGATCTCCTCCTCCCGCGTGCCCATCAAGAACGGTCCTGCCGGCACCTCGACGAAGCCCAGGAGCGGTTCGTCGGGCAGGTACCAGGCGTCGGCCCGGAAGCGGGGATCGCCCAGGCGGGCCAGCACATTCCCCGCCTCGGCCCGTTCACGCGGATCCAGCGGACCGGCTCGTAGCAATGCCGCCAACCAACCCAACGTGCGCTTCAACACCGCCTGGCCCACCGGCTCTCGCCGCACGCCCACCAACCCAATCTCCAGCAACGTTTCCCCGGCCAACACTGCTGCCCGCCAGCCGTCTTCGCTCACGTCCTCACCGGGGATGCAGGACTCAGGGCAAAGCGCGTTGACAGCACTCAGAGCACCCCCCAGGCGATGGGTGCAGGCCGCGTAGCCGGCCGCCAGCACGTAGACCACCCGCCAGCGGTCCGCATCCTGCCGCGCCAGCCGGGCCGCCTCGGCCGGGAAGTCGGGATGACCGGTCAGGTGACAGGCAGCCAGGTACTCCTGAAACGTCCGGTGGGGGAAGGTGTAAGCCGCAGGCTTGTGCCGCACCAGCAACCCGGCTCGCTCGCGGATATAGTTCACGAACTCACCGGCCTTGTTCCAGTCATGCTCCAAGTAGGGGGCCAGCCACCTGCGCAGGTCGGCTTCGTCTATATCTGCCGTGCCCTCCGGTTCCCCCTGGCCCTGGTGGGCGCGGAAGGCAACCTCGTACAGTCCCGCCTCCAGGTCGCTCATCTTCAACCCCGGCAGCGCCAGCGTCTCCAGGATCCCTTGCTCGTCGCCCACACGTCCCTCCCAGCGGCGCAGCAGCAAGTCCACCGTCCAGCGGTAGAGTTCCACCCGGTCATCGGGCAATTGTCCCCGGAAGGTGTGGAGCAGCGCCATCACCGTCAGCAGCAGGGGACGTTCGGCCAGGCAGCGCAGGTCGGCGCGGGCCGCCGCCGCTTTCAGCCGTTCGGCGCGGGCAACGGCCTGACCCTTGGTGAAACGGCCACGGCGGGCCAGTTCGTCGTACCAGACGGTGATGAAGTGGGCGACCTGTTCCTCGCTGAAAGGGGCCAGCGTCACCTCGCGGAAGCCACTCAGTCGCCAGGGCTGCCCAATGTAGGCGTAGGGCCGGCAGGTGACCAGGTAGCGATGCTGCGGGTAAGACCCGGCGAAGTCGTCCACGCTCTCCACCACTGCCTGGCGCAACCTGGCTGGCACCTCGTCGAGGCCATCCAGCAGAACCAGTACCGGCTGCTTTCCCTCCCTCAGCGCCTGGTGCAGATGCGGCCAGAAAGAATCCAGCCCCCACTCGTCCAGCGTCGTCCGCAGGTGCTGAAGCAGCAGGCTGGCCCTACCCCGGCGGGTCCCTGCGGGCAGGCCGGCGGCGAACTCTCGCAGGATGACGCGCAGCGGCAGCAACGGGCCGTGATCCCAGGGTGACAGCCGCTCCAGCCAGGGGGTTGGCTGCTCGGCCCGTCCCGCCTGGGCCAGGACGTAGGCCAGGAAGTTGACCAGCGTGGACTTGCCGGAGCCGGGGTCGCCCAACAGGAGCAGGTAGGCCTCCAGATTGATCATCTCCTGGGCTGGGATGCGGCGGGCTTCGGCCTGGCGCGATAGGAAGGCGCGCAGTTCGTCCTCGCTCTTGACCCGTTCCAGTTGGGTGGTATCCAGAGCGGTGTAGACGTCGGCCAGGCCCAGGCTCTCACCCCGTGATGGGTCAGCATAGTCCGGGTCCAGGCTGGCCCAGGGGAGGCGGTTGGCCTCGGCGGCCAGTTCGGCCAGGTAACGGCGGCGTA
>JAUWNP010000048.1 GCA_030612585.1 Anaerolineae bacterium | reverse complement strand
GCATCCATCATGATGCTTGTATAACCCGCATCGGCGCACTGCTTACAGTAGTCCACGTCTCGGCAGTGATCCAGATGGATGGCAATCGGGATCGGGGCCGACTCGGCCAGGGCCTGGTATACAGCCACGAGGACGTGACGGCCCAGGAACTTGGACGGTGTCACAGAGGTCTGGATAATGAGGGGGGCCTTTTTATCTACAGCAGCCTCCACGACAGCCTCCATCTGGACGATGTTGGTGACATTGAACGCACCAACGGCGTATCTTCCCTCTGTTGCCTTTAACAGAATTTCTTTCGCATTTGCTATCGACATTTTATCCTCTCCTTTACATTTCTTGTTTACGCAGCCACTGACAAAACCAGTCCATAATCAACGCATTGACTACCCCAATACGTAACTACCAGCCATAAGGTGCAACGCACTTGTTTCTTGTCATTTCGGCGATTTCGTCCAGCAGCCTGCCACGAGTACTCGCAGTGGATTGCACCGTAGAACAGGTAAATTTGCAGCAAAAGTGCGTTGCACCTGAGTAGTAACCCCGGTGCTAGATATTGAGTTCATACCGTTCCCTCAATACCTGGATATTTTCCTGAGCATTCTCGTACTTAACCTTTCCATAGTCATAGTAATCAAACTCGATACTGGATATGTTTAGCTGTATAAGGCTCCAGAGAAACCAGTATATGTCGGGGAAAGGCTTGAACATGTCTGTCTTGAGGAAGTGTTCATCCATGTTGTGATCTTCCCAGTAGATGCTGAGTATCTTCTCTTCGACTTCTCTGGGCATAAGGATCTCTTGGAACATGTCGCTAATCTCGTAGTAAGGAGTATTCATCCCTGCGTACTCCCAATCAATCAGACAAACTGGTTCCCGGTATCTATCCCGATCTCCGACCAGGATGAAGTTATCGGCCAAGAGATCGTTGTGACAGGGCAAATACTCCGAGTGCGGGATGTTGGCCATCGTCGAGATACGGTCCAGAATACTGATCGTTCCAGGGATATCAAACTCTGGATAATCTGGCCCAACCTGTGTAAGTACCTTGAAGAGATGCTTTACTTCTTGAAGAGGATCGAATAGCCTGGGCAGTTGCACTCCGGAACTATGGATGAGTCTAATAGGCCGCACCGCCGCTCTCAGGAGTTCATCTTTCAAGAAATCGGCATTCTTGAAGGGAGTGCCAGGGATGAATTCCACGATGGTCACGTTCTTCTCAGGCAAATATCTGATTAGCCTCGGCGTGACCCCGGTTGGTTCCATCCGCCGAATGCTCTCCATCTCGACATCGCGATTAATGAACAACTCTGTGTTTGGCCCATAAACACGGACGACGTAATCCCCCCCATCGGACAGTTGAACTCGGTAGAGTCTATTGGTAATGCCTCCGGTCAGGACACTAATCTTAAGGTCTAGCCCCTGCCATTCTGGCATAAGTTCAACGCAATGCTCGTAGGTCAGACCCTCAATCATACTATTGTCTTGAGGCATAGTCAACCCGACCTTCCCTCACTCCTCGGTTTCTGTATACCGACTGCCTGGCTTCCCACAGTGTATTTCACAAGCACTGGCTGTACTGCTCCCGTTGGTCAACCAATTCTCGCCCAATAGACCTGTCGCCGCTCAAACGTCGCCAGCCGTGTGAACCCTGCCGCCTGGGCCATCTCCAGTGCCACGTCGGAACACGATCCGATAGCGTCGGGGGTGTGGGCATCGGAACCGAAGGTGAGAATCTCGCCGCCCAGTTCACGGTACCAGCGTAGCACCTGCAAGGGCGGGCTGGGATCGCCCATCCCGCGCCGGTAGGTGACTGTGTTGATTTCCAATCCCTTGCCCCGCTCGACCAGGGTGCGCAGGATGCGGCGGATCGTTTCCTCGTATGGCGCGTAGTCCAGCGCCTGCAGTCCGAAAGCATAGTAGGCTGCCCGGCGCACGGTGTCGAGGTGGGCCAGGACGTCGTAGTCCGCCTCGGCTGCCAGGCATGCCAGTTCCTCGAAGTAGGCACGCAGCCCCTCGTCGAGGGTGCGACCGGCGAAGTAGCGCCCGTCGCAATGGAGCCGGCCATCTACCCAGTGGAGGGAACCTAGCACGAAGTCAAAGTCGTGGGCTTCCAGCAGCGCCGCTGCCTGGTTCCGGAAAACGTGTCCCTCCCCTATCTCGACCCCGGCCCGAATGGTCAGACGGTCACCGTACTCACTCCGGCAGCGCTCGATTTCGGCCAGGTACGCGGCTGGACGCAGGTACTCGTAGCAGGCGTCAAGAGGATCAAAATCGGCGTGGTCGGTAAAGGCGATCTCACTCATCCCACGGGCGATGGCCGCCTCGCAGGCAGCCGCCATCTCCGCTTCGCTATCACAGGAGAAGCGGGTGTGGACGTGATAATCTTGTTGGTTATTCACTATACGTGTATCGCCTTGCCAAATACGGCGTGCGCGGCCTCCATCACCACCTCGCTCAAAGTGGGGTGAGCATGCACGCTGCGCGCAATCTCGTCCGGCGTCAGTTCCCAGTTATGGGCCAGCACCAACTCGGGCAGCAACTCCGTCACCTCCGGGCCGACCAAGTGAGCGCCCAGTATCTCGCCGCTGGTCGCGTCGGCCACGATCTTGACGAAGCCATCGTAGTCGCCCAGCCCCAGCGCCTTTCCGTTGGCACGGAAGGAAAATTTCCCTACCTTGACCTGGTGGTTGCGTTCGACTGCCTGCGCTTCGGTGAGGCCGAAACTCGCTACCTGCGGATGACAGTAGGTGCAACGCGGCATCATCTCGTAGTCCAGCGTTACCGTCTCCAACCCGGCGATAGTCTCCGCCACGATGATGCCTTGGGCCGAGGCGACGTGGGCCAGTGGCAACTTTCCGGTCACGTCGCCGATACTGTAGATGCCGGGCACATCCGTGCGCAGATGGTCGTCCACGACGACGCACCCCCGCTCTACCCGCACGCCGACTTCCGCCAGCCCCAGGTTCTCGCTGTTGGGCCGCGCACCGATGGCGACGAGCACCCGCTCGGCTTCCAGCACCTGCTCGCCCTGGTCGCCCGCCACGCTTACCCGCACGCCGCCAGCGGTCGTCTCCACGCCCTGCACGCGCGTGGAGGTCAGCAGCCGCACCCTGCGTCGCTTGAAGGCGCGTTCCACCTCAGCACTGACTTCCTCGTCCTCCAGCGGCAGGGCGTGGGGCAGCATCTCGACGACGGTGACCTCAGCGCCGTATGTGTGCCAGACGTGGGCGAACTCCATCCCAATCGGCCCGGCCCCGACGATGACCACCGACTGGGGCACCTCGCGCAGCACGATGGCTTCCCGGTAGGTCAACACCCGCTCGCCGTCGGGGGTGATGCCGGGGATAGTTCGCGCCCGTCCGCCAGTAGCAACAACGACGTTGCGCGTCTGCAAGGTGCGCGTGTCGCCCTCATTCAACGCCACCTCGACCGCGTGCGGTGACTTCAGCGTCCCGTGCCCTTCGATCACCTCGACGCCGTTCTTGCGCATCAGCACGCCGATGCCCTTGACCAGCCGTCTGGATACCTTGCGGCTGCGGTCCACTGCCGCGCCGTAGTCAGCCTCGAACCCTGTGACGGTGAAGCCGAACTCCTTGCCATGCCCCAGCAGGGAGACGACCTCGGCGTTGCGCAGGAGCGCCTTGGTCGGAATGCATCCCCAGTTGAGGCACACCCCGCCCAGGTGTTCCTTCTCGACCAGAGCGACCTTCAGCCCCAGTTGGGCAGCGCGGACGGCGGCCACGTAGCCGCCCGGCCCCGCGCCGATGATGGTGATGTCGTAGGTTTGTTCCACTAGTTCATTCCTCCATTTCAAGTTCTGTGTTTGAATTGAGTGTGTTTCATCTCGGTTGTAGGGCAATTTGGCAAATTGCCCCTGGGACAAGTTGCCAACTTGTCCTACAACTCATTTGAAACACACCCGTTTTGAATTTACGCCGTCTGAGTGTACCACGAGCAACGAAACAGAGCAAGCATGAACGGTCATCGCGCGGGCACGACTTCGACGCTACCCAGGGAAAGGTGATCCCCTGCCGGTTCACCGTCGAGAATCACAGGCAGCCGCTCACCGCTGACGGTGTGGTACAGGCCGACGATGAGGGGATATCGGCCAGACGGCAAATCTGCTGGGAGGGGGACGCCGTACCGGTCGGCCAGTACCTGGCCTGGGTACCAGGTGGTGGTCAGCGCCAGGCCGTCGCCGGGCTCCGTGTCAACCTGGGTGACGAGTTGCCCTGCGCTGTCGAGCAACTGGATGGTGACTTTGTACCGTTCGGGGATGGAGGCCAGGGCCTCCCAGAACAATGTCACGGGCAGGATGTCGCCGGGAACGAATAGATCACCCGCCAGCGCATAGCCACTCAGCCGGATGGCCTCGCCGAAGCGGGCATCCAACGCGATGGCAGGCTCCTCTGGCAACGGGGCCACGCCATAGGTCGCCAGGCGCACGCGGCCATACCAGATGTCACTGGCCTTGTAGGTGTGGGCTGCCAGCCACGTCTCAATGAGCCGCCGGGGATCGGATTCGGCGTCGCCCCAGTAAAGCACAAAGAGCCGCCGATGACGCTCAATGAGCGGCGTTAGGAACGCTTCGGCCTTGGCTGGACCGGGCCGGTAGGGAGCCGGATAGACGTCCTGATCGGGGTAGTAGTAGGTGAAGACCTCCCACTGGTTGGGAGCGTTGAGGATAACCGCATCGCCGGGGCGCAGGGCGGCGGCAACGTCGGTGGCGATTTGGCGGTAGTCGTCGCGGGCATAGGCGGGGTTGAAGTAGAGGTTGTGGAGAGAAGGGAGAAGAGCAGCAAGGAGAGAAACGTAGCATATACCACGCACCACGCACCACGCACCACGTATTGCGTATTGCGTGTTGCGTAATGCATAGAGCGTGAGACTTGTCAAATTCTCCACTCCGTGGGCGAGGAGGAGATGGAATGGTGGGAGAACGACGACCAGAAATTTGAGCCAGGCCGGTTTGTAGAGATCGAAGGCGAAGATGAGGACGATAGGAAGCAGCAGGTAGAGGGCAACGCTGGCAACGCCGAGCCAGCCCACGCGCTCATCCCGCCGGGGCCATTCGGCGGATCTCCCTTCGACCTTGCTCACCTCCACGCCTGCCACGAGAGCCCCGCCACGAGCCCCGCCACGAGCCCCGCCACGAGTACTCGCGGTGGTACTCGCGGTGGTACTCGCGGTGGCACCGCCCACGGTAAACCGACCGGCGCGCCATGGCCAGCCACCACAGGCCGAAGATACTGTTGTGGACGAGCAGGACGAAGGAGAAAGCATATTGGATGTAGAGACCAGCGGTGGTGGTGAGGACATACGCAAGAAACCAGGTTTTTCGGAAAGAACCTGGTTTCTGTCCCATGTCACTGACGAGAAAGCGAAGGAGCAAGTAGGTGGAGGCAGCGGAGACGGCGGCCAGGAGGGCGTACATGCGCGCCTCCTGCGAGTAGTAGATGGCAAAGGGGGAGATTGCCCCCAGAAAGGCCGCCATCAGGCCGGTGACCTCGCCAAAGAGGTGGCGGCCCAACAGGTAAGTGAAGACGATAAGCACCAGACCCGCCACGACGGAAAGGGAGCGCAGCGCAAACTCGCTCTGTCCGAACAGCGCCCGCCAGTAGTGGAGCAGCAGATAATAGCCGGGCGGGTGGATGTCGCCTGCGGCTCCTTCCAGGATCAGATCGAGCGTCCGTTCGGCGATGCGGGCCGAGTTCCCCTCGTCGTTCCAAAAAGACTGGGCGTCGAGATGGTAGAAGCGCAAGGCCGCCGCGAGGAGTAGGATAACAAGAAGTAGGAAATAAGGAGTAGGAAGTAGGGAGTAGGAAGTAGGGAGCAGGGAGCGGGGAGCGGGCTGTTTTGATGTCTTCATCGTCGGCGCAGCAAGCGAGACAGAATCCACAGTGCAGTGATGAGCAGCCCGGCTATGCCCAGGATGAGGCGAGGGGAAGGGTGCCAGGCTGTGCGCACGATTAGGCCATCCATTGTCACCGCGCCAGACAGAGCAGTGATAGTCACTGCATGGCGGCCACGTCCAACCAGGCGCACGGGTTTCCCTGCTAATGACACCTGTCGGGGCTCTCCGCCATCCACGCTCACCTCGACCTCGCCTGCGCCCGGGCCGGGCACCAACGTCAGAGAAGCGCCTTCAAACGTGAAGCGCAGCGTTGCACCAGGAGTGGTCGCCTGCCGGTATGCCCCCTGCGTAGCCACCACGTCACGCACCGTCTCCCAGCCCCCTTCGTATTCCAGCGCCCAATGGTCTTCCTGGTGGGAGCCGGTGTAGAGGGCTGGCGTGAGGCCGGCTGTGTACTCTCGCATCGCCCCGTAGACCGGCAGGGGGGTGAAGTCCGGTTCGACCATGCGGAAGTAGTACCACGACTGGCCTCGCTCGGCGTCGGAGGCACGCTTGAAGAACCAGAAGTTGACTACGCCCACCCACGGCCACTCCTCCATCGCGCGCTGGTAGGCCAATACTGCGTAGCGCGCCTGCTGCTCTGGCGTCACCTGCCCGTAGCGTATCCAATCCTGGATGTCCGGGGCATTGGGCACGGCATTGGAGTTCATCTCGCTGATCCATACAGGTTTGGCCGCATCGCCGTTGGCGACCATGATGTCGCGGATGTAGACCGGGCGGGCGAAGTTGATGTTGAGTGGCTGCATACGGTGGTCGGTAGGGCCGGACCACAGCATGTAGTCATTGACGGAGAGGACGTCGAAGCAATCGGCGGCGCCGGCATCGTACATACGCTGGAGGAAGATGAGGTCGCTTAAGCCTGTCCCCGGCCCGGGTCCAGGATGGAGCGAGACGGTGGGAGCCAGCGCTCCGCTGACGATGACCGCGTCCGGGTCAGCCTCCTTGGCGCGGCGGTATCCCTCGCATAACAAGCGGGTGTAGCCCTCCGGGTCTACCGGCTGCTCGCCCCACTCGTCGTAGATGTTGGGCTCGTTCCACAGTTGGTAGTAGCGTACGCGCCCCCGGTAGCGCGAGACGACGGCGTAGACGTAATCGCCCCAGTCGGCCAGATCGTCGGGAGGGGCATTGTGGCCCTGAGCATCGCCAGCGGCGCGTGTCCAGGCGGGCGGGTTGCTCAGGCGGGCGATGACCTCCAGGCCATACTGTTCGGCCAGGCCCACGATGTGATCGTACTTCTCCCAGGCGGAGCGGTGGGGTTCGTGCCGCCGGTCCTCGAAATCACCCTTGCCGTGGATTTCGATGTCCTCCCAGGTGAACCCCTGGCGGATCCAGTGGAAACCGGCGTCGGCGATCATTTGTAACGCTCTCTCCCGTTTCCACTCCTCCACCTCCTGTTCCAGGAAGACATTGATGCCAAAGGGGTTGACGCCAGCGTGGGCTACCGGCACGTCAGGCGCCGTGCGCGGCTGGGGGTGGAGAGTATTGGTCGCCAGTTGGGCCATCCCGCGCACCTGGGGTAGTAGGTCCTCCTCCCCCGTCCAGGCGAACATCCACCCCTGTCCTTCCCCCTCCAAAATGGAGGGAGATTGACAAGCGGGTAGAGTCAGCAATACCAGGATGGCAAAGGTGAGGGTCAGTTTGCGCATCAGGCCGATCGTTTGATCAGCGCGGCTATGGGTTCGGTGAGCTCATCGGAAGCCAGGTAGGCCCGCACCTCCTCGCGGGCTTGCTCGAACATACGGATGATCTCTTTGTCGGAGCCCTTGAAGCCGGCGACGGTGCGTCGGGCGCACGTGCAGCAGCCCAATGAGGCGCGGTAACTGTCCAGGTCGCAGGTGAGGCAACTCGCTAGTCTGATCATCACTAATGAGAAGCCCAGCACGTCCTCGTGGCCGTCGGGGAGTGCGGCGACGCGGTCAGTCAACTCGGCCCACTCCGGGCCGCGCAAGTCGCGCAGTTGCGTGATACAACGGGGTGGAAAGAGAATTTCGCTTTCGGGGTACATTTCTACGTCCTGTTGAGATTCGATAGTTGACCAGGTTCCTGATAGATTGTGGTCTGGTGAATTGGTAAGAGTGTACTCATGATAACACAAAAGCGAGTCAATTTCAAGGGCGAGCACATCAGTTATTGACAAACGTGATTGACCTATGATATAATGCCTGTAGAGCAGACTGCAAGGAGCACGTATATGTCGGTGGTAGATCTGAGGGACTGCAGGGGCTAGTTGCCTGCCGTCCCTCTCTGTCTTGGTGTGCAATGGATTTGGCCCTGATGCTCCCAACCGCCAGTGGGTGCGGCGTGCAGATACCTGCAGGGGGGAGAGGAATGATTAAGGCGGTCATCAAATCAGTCATAAGGAAACGTGAAGTACATGGACCAGGGCGTTCGTGGTTGGCCTTTCCACACATATTGCTGATCGCCGGTTTGCTGCTCTCCCCAAGCACGACTAACGCTGATGTACCCTCGGCGCCTTCCCTCCATTCACCTCCCAACGGCAGCAGCGTGTGTGACACGATGCCGTACTTCGAGTGGTTGCCGGTGAATGGGGTGGACTCCTATCACATCCAGGTGGGCAACAACTCCAACTTCAGTTCGCTGGAGATAGAAGACAGGACCCCGAACCCCTACTACACGCCAGGGACGCCACTATCACCCGGCACTTACTACTGGCACGTGGGGACTGGAGACGGGTCCTGGTCATCTACCTGGAGCTTCATCATCCCGCCCACGCCCTCGGCACCTTCCCTTTCCTCACCATCAAGCGGCGGCAGCACGTGCAACGCGACGCCGTACTTCGCCTGGTCGCAGGTGAATGGGGCGGACCTCTATCACATCCAGATAGACGACAACTCCAACTTCAGTTCGCCAGAGAAAGAAGACACGACCCTGAACCCCTACTACACTCCAGGGGTGCCACTATCGCCTGGCACTTACTACTGGCACGTGCGGGCCTCCAACTCCTGTGAAGACGGTCCGTATTCGTCTACCTGGAGTTTCACCATCCTATCCACGCCCTCGGCGCCTTCCCTTTCCTCGCCATCAAACAGCAGCAGCACGTGTAACACGACGCCGGACTTCGCCTGGTCGTCGGTGAGTGGAGCGACCTCGTATCGCATCGAGGTGGATGACAACTCCGGTTTCGATTCGCCTGAGATTGACACCACAACCTCGAACTCCAACTACACACCGGGATCGCCACTGTCGCCCGGCACTTACTACTGGCATGTGCGAGCCTCCAACCCCTGTGAAGACGGGCACTGGTCGTCTACCTGGAGTTTCACCATCCTATCCACGCCCTCGGCGACTTCCCCTTCCTTACCCTCGAACGGTGGTAGCACATGCGACGCGACACCGGACTTCGCCTGGTCGCCGGTGAGTGGAGCGGCCTCCTATCACATCCAGGTGGACGACGACCCCAGTTTCAGTTCACCGGAGATAGATACACCGACCTCAACCCCCTACTATACGCCAGAGTCGGCACTGTCGCCCGGCACCTACTACTGGCACGTGAGGGCTTCCAACTCCTGCGGAGACGGTCCGTGGTCATCGGTCTGGACCATTACAATCCTCCCCATTCCCAGCGCCCCAAGCCTGTCCTCACCCTCCAACGGGAGCACAATCAGCGATACCACCCCGACTTTCATGTGGGACAGTGTGAGCGGAGCTATCTCCTACACCATCCAGGTGGATGACAACTCTGGATTCAATTCACCCGAGATAGATCAGACCACCTCCAGCACATCCTACACCCCGGGCAGCGCACTGCCCGATGGCACCTACTACTGGCGCGCACAGGCGTCCAACGCCTGCGGCACCGGCTCCTGGGCGACGGTGTGGCAGTTCACTGTAGACACTGGCTGTCCTACGCCTCCCACGCCCTCTCTCTCCGTGCCTGCGAACGGCAGCAGCACGTGTGACACCACGCCAACCTTCAGTTGGGGGAGTGTGAGTGAGGCCACCCCCTATCGCATCCAGGTGGGCGACGACTCTAGTTTCAGTTCGCCGGAGATTGACACCACGACATCGAACACCAACCACACACCGGGGTCGGCACTGTCGCCTGGCACCTACTACTGGCAGGTACAAGCATCCAACTCATGCGGAGACAGTCCGTGGTCCTCCGTCTGGAGCGTCACCATCCTGTCCACGCCCTCGGCTCCCAGTCCCTCCTCGCCCCCAAACAGGAGCACAATCAGTGATACCATCCCGACCTTCAGGTGGGGCAGTGTGAGCGGGGCCACCTCCTACAGCATCCAGGTGGACGACAACTCCGCCATCAGTTCACCGACAACCCAGATCATCTCCAGTACATCCTACACTCCAGATAGCGCGCTGCCCGATGGCACCACCTATTACTGGCAGGTGCGGGCCTCCAACTCCTGTGGCAGCGGGCCGTGGTCGGCGATGTGGGAGTTCACCACATCTGCACAGTCACCCCCGGAATTCAGGATCTACCTACCCGCAGTCGTAAGGGGCTATCCGTCATAGCGAGATGAACTCGCGTGGAAACGTCGTCAGGCTTTCCGCGCCGCTAGGGGTCACGAGCACATCGTCCTCAATGCGCACCCCACCCCGCCCCGGTAGGTAGATCCCCGGCTCTACGGTGAAAATCATCCCCGGTTCCAGCGGGCGCCGGTTCCCCGAGACGATGAAAGGTCGCTCGTGCACCTCCAACCCCAGCCCGTGGCCCGTGCGATGGATGAAGTACTCGCCGTACCCGGCACCCTCGATCACCGCCCGCGCCGCCCGGTCCACCTCCTCGGCGGGCACCCCCGGCCCGGCCGCCGCCAGCCCGGCCCCGTTGGCCGCCCGCACGACCTCGTAGACCTGGGCTATTTCCGGCTCCAACTCTCCGACGACGAAGGTGCGGGTGATGTCGGCGGCGTAACCGCCCACGGTCGCGCCGCAGTCCACGATGACGGTCTCGCCCGGCTGGATGGGGCGGTCGGTGGGGGTGGCGTGGGGGGAGGCACTGTTGGGGCCGGCCACGACGATGGGCGAGAAGGCCATCCCCTCTCCACCGGCCTGTAGCATCTCAACCGTCAGCAGGGTGGCGATCTCGCGCTCTGTCATCCCTGCCCCCACCTGGCGCATCGTGGAACGTAGCGCGGCTTCGGTGACGGCGATAGCGCGCCGCATCTGCTCCAACTCACACTCGTCCTTGCGCATGCGCAATTTCCCCAGTACCTCCTCGGCTGGGACGAGTTGGCAGCCCGGCGCGCACCGCTCCAGCAACCGCACCTCCAGCAACCGCATCTGCAGCGGTTCCACGCCAATGACGCAATGTTGCCCCGAACCCGTCGGAGGGCGGTGTCCTGAGCCTGTCGAAGGAGCAGCCAACGCAAGCGACGCGCAGGCTCTTTGGAAAGCCGGCGTGTATCCCTCCTCGTCGGTGTAGGGGAACACGCCCAGCCCAACGGTCGTCTGCTCGACCTTGACTGCCTCAAGCGCAGGCAGAACGATGACCGGTGACACATCCACCGGCAACAGCGCGACGATCGGGCGCTCGCTGAGGTGGAACGAGAGGCCAGTGAGGTAGAACAGATTGGGGCCGGGCACAAGCGCCAGCGCGTCAAGCCCGTGGGCGGCGGCCTGCTCAATCGTACGAGAGAGACGCTCCATGTGCATTTTGTGCATTTTCTGTCTCCTATTCACGCCTTACGTCTTACACATTACGCAATCTTATGTTTTCTGCCTTGCGCCAGCACCACCGGTGGAAATGTCGGTCAATCTGGTCGTGAAACTTTGCCACTAGCGCAACGTAGTGTATAATACTCACCATCAAGGAGGTAAAGGTAATGCGAAAACTCGTCAGTTTCTTGGCCGGACTGTTGGCTGGGGCTGCGGCTGGGGCTGTGGCTGCGATACTGTTGGCTCCCTATTCAGGTCCGGAACTCCGGGAACGGTTGCGCACCCGCGCGCAGGGGATGATCGAAGAGGGAAAACGGGCCGCCGCCGCCCGCCGGGCCGAACTGGAGGCCCAACTCGAGGCGTTTAAGCGCGGCACCACGGTCACGATTGAAACTGCGCCCGAACAGCCCCAGACGTAACTGCATCGGCTGGCTGCCCTTGCATCACCCTTGCGAAGGTTACAAGTAGCCTCGGCAATGGGGGCGATTCCCGGTAGGTGAAGACGTCTTCGGTCTGAAGGCTGTCACTGAACCTTCGCCAGGGTTCCCCTACTTCTCAATCGCCAGGCAGTATGGCGCTGGCTGGGTGGTGAGAGGAGCCAGCCCGGAGAGCACAAGTACCGCTTCGCCCAGGTTTTCGCTACCCAGCGGCACCATCCATTCCGCTACCTGGTCCTCTTCCACCTGCAGCCTCTCCACCGTGACCTCATCCCCCAGACTCCCTCCTAGGCTGATGAGGAGCGCCAGGTAACGCTGGGCCACGAAGTTATCGCTGCGAACAAAGCCGGCCGCCTCCCACCCCTCTTCTTCTCCCTCCTCTACATCATCAGCGTAGCCAATCTCGGGGATGGCGATGTCATCAAGGACAAAGCCTGCCCCAATGACCGCCTCGTCGGTCAGGTAGGCAAAGCGCACCAATACCTCGCTCCCGACGTAGGGGGTCAGGTTCACCTCCTCGCGCACCCAGCCCTCGCTGCGCCCAGTGTAGCCCCAGCCCGGATTGTTGCCGTGGGGATCGGCATCGGTGCCGGACGGCGTAGAGAGAATCTGCCAGTGCTCCCCACCGTCGGTGCTGATTTCGACGGTGGCGTAGTCGTAGTCCGGCTCGACGTCGTACCACACCCAGTAGATTAGCGTCGCCCGCTCGACGCCGGAAAGGTCGAAGGTGCGCGTAAGCGTGGTCAGCGACTCGTCGGCGCGGTTCGACCACCAGAAGTAGCGCCCGCTGTGGGGAAGCAGATTCAGCAGGGGTGTGTCGGTCGCCCCGACAAAACGGACGCGAAGGTCGTCGTCGCCTTGAAGCAGAACGTAATCCGCGCCGAACTGCTGGACCGACGTCTCCACCGTGACCGGGTAGTCCTCATAGACGGCCGCAGGTGCGGGTCGTTCCAGGTCCAGCGTGGCATAACTGTAACGGGGATCATCCACCTCCGGCTCGTTGTCCAGATAGTTGGTCGCCAGCCACTCGGCGAAGAGGTCATCGAAGGTAAGGCCTGTCCCCAAGTCAGCCAGCACCGCGTCGAAGCCAGCAGCCCCGTTGAGCGACTGGGCCACCAGCGCCCGCGTGCCCTCGTCGCCTAAGCGCTCGTGGAAGTATGTGGCGAAGAGATAGGCTGCTCCCCGGTGAGCAGCGGATTCTTCATCCTCCCAGACGAAAAGCGACGTGTCGGGACGCTCCAGGTAGGCCCGTTCCGGCCCACCGTTCGGCTGAGCACTCACGACGAAGCCTGGATTAAGCCCGTTCAGGTGCACGGCCAGTTCCACCAATCCCTCCTTCACCCAGCGTTCCTCGTTCCGGTCGTGGTTCCATTGAATGAGGCGCTGGAACTGGCGGGCCAGCAGGGCGTGGTAGGCAGCCCCCCCCCACTCCACCCCCGATCCCTCCCCGAAGCGGAAAGAGAAGTACTCGGCGCTGACAGCGATCATCTCGGCCTCATTGGAGAAGGGGTAGAGTGCACTGGGAAACTCGTCGGCGCTGGAGGTGTAGCCAAGTACGCCCTCGCCCAGGCCAGTGGCATGCAGGATGTGGACGTGTGGGTCATTGTCCACCCCAGGCGTCCACTCGGAGCCGAAGGCGGCGCGGGTGGTGGAGTAGACCTGCGTCTCGAAGAAAGTCGCCGCCGCCGCCAACTGCTGCACATCGTGCCACACTCCCTCCTCGACCCACATCGCGACGTGCTCGGTCTGCACGCGCAGACGGGCGGTGACCTCCCGCCGCTCGTTGGCCGTACCGTCGGTGACCCAGAAGGTACGGGTGGCGTTGGGCACCCGGCGCGGCGGTTCGGGGTTGACCACGGTGTAATCGAAGGGGCGGGGCGGCGGTTCGACCAGCAGCGCCCCCAGGATGGCTTGGTCAGCATCGGGGACAGGGGTGCGAATTGGGCTCGTGACCGGCGTAGGGGTGGGTATGGGAGTGGGAGTGAAGGTAGATGTGGAAGTGCAGGTGGGCATGGGAGTAGGAGTGTGGGTGAGTGTGGGAGTACGGAAGGGTGTGAGAGTGGGAGTAGGGGTGGCGGTGGGGGTCGATGCCAGCGGAACTGTACACGCCGCCAAGGTTAGCAACAGTGTGGCAATCAGCACATAACGGGCGCACATCATCCTGGTCAAGCCTGCGCCGCTTCAACCAATGCCTCGAAGAGACGACGCATCACAGGGTGGCTCTCAATCATCGTCTCGGGATGCCACTGCACGCCAACGCAGAAGGGATGACCAACCGCTTCCAACCCCTCAATGACGCCATCGGGCGCGCGGGCGGTGACGGCAAGTCCTGCTCCCACGGCTTTGACCGCCTGGTGGTGGGAACTGTTCACACCCAACTCGCCAGCCCCGACCAGCGCGGCCAGCCGGCGGCCCGCCGCCCCCTCGACCGTATGGACCACCACGCCCAGGGGGCGACCAGCGATGGTGCTGTGGGGGAGGGGGTCGGTGACCTGAGTGGGAATGTCCTGGATGAGTGTCCCCCCAGCCGCGACGTTGAGCATCTGGGCCCCCCGGCAGATGGCCAGCAGGGGTAGCCTTTCCACCAGTGCCCACCGGGCCAGCGCGAGTTCTGCTCGATCGCGCCGCTCGTCCACGAACCACAACAGTCCACTGTCCTGCTCGCCGAATAGCGCTGGCAGGATGTCTCCGCCGCCAGAGAGAAGCAGGCCATCGAGGTGTTCGAAGATGGCGCGCAGTTTCGTCTCCTCCAGGTACGGTGGGATGACCACCGGCGCACCCCCACCCAGTTCCACAGCCTGCACGTAGGTTGGGGTGACGGCGAAGACGGGCAGGTTGGGCGGGCGGGCGGATTGGTCACTGCGGCCGGTGATGCCAATGACAGGAAAGGACATTGGGGCCTCCTGACTGTCCAAAAATCGGGAAAGGGCACTGCCACAAACAGGCGATGCTGGTCGCTGTCAAACGCAAAAATGGGCGTAGGGTTTTGTCCTACGCCCGCCCCAGAGTGGCTTGGGGAACGGCCCAACGGGACTATCGGGTGCGCTTTTCCCGCAGGCGAGCAGCCTTGCCACGCCGCTGCCGCAGGTAGTAGAGTTGAGCGCGGCGCACGTATGCCCGTCGCAAGACTTCGACTTTTTCCACACGCGGCGAATGTAGCAGGAAGGTGCGCTCGACGCCGATGCCGTGGGAGGCGATGCGCCGCACGGTGAAGTTGGCGTTGACCCCGCCTTTGCGCAGGCGGATGATGGTGCCCTTAAAAACCTGCACTCGCTCGCGCTCACCCTCGACGATGCGCGCGTGTACCTTGACGGTGTCACCCGGACGCAACCTGGGGATATTCGGATTAGGTTCTAGTTGACGTTCCAGCGATTCAATCAGATTCATTGTACAATCCCTCACAAACTCGCGCCCCGCGAGAGGCGACGCTGGCAGATTATACTACGGTTTGCCGTCTAAGGCAACCTCACGTATTCCCTCACCCAATTCGCACACGCCAGTCGACCTGCAGGTAGTTGGCATCCCGGGGCAGGCCCCGCTCATCCCACAGCCGCCCGTTCCACTCCCAGAACTGCGCCGTCGTGCAGCCGTGCTCCCGGCATAACACCCAGATGGAGTCGTCCGGCTGGACGGTGACGTACACCGGCTGCTCGACCGGTCCCGGCGAAGGAGCGGGCGCGGCCGTCTCCGACGACACAGGTTCGGACGTGGCAGCGGGCTCCTCGACCGCAGGTTCCGGCGGCCGAGGCACCACCAGCGCAGCCAGGATCGGCCACAGGTCCCGGTTGGTCACTGCGGCGCGGTAGACGCTGAAGAAAGTGGGGTTATGCTCGGCCAGCGCGTTGGCCCATGGAATAAACTCCTCCGGTGTGAGCCGGTCGCTACCGTGCTCGTCACGGTAGCAGGCCAAGATAGGGTAGATGGGCGGAGAGTAGCCCCAAATCTCCGACCACTTGGCGTGCTCCTCGTAGGTCATCTCGTGGATCACCACCTCGGCCGGCTTGAGAAAAGTGGGGTAACTCTGGGGCATAAAACCCCCCTTGCAGAAACCATTCATCTCGGCGTAGGGGATGCTAGAGTGCTGTGATATATTGGGAAAACTGGTGTAGTAGAACATAGCAGGATCAATCCCAGCGTCGAGCAGCCGCCGGCCCAGTTCTGTCGCGTTGGCCTGTTGCCCCGCCGCTTGATCCTCAATGTCGAAGACGATACCTTCGTAGCCGACCTCAGCCGTTTTGAGCGCGACTCGGGCCTCCCCCTCTGGGTCGTCGCAGAAGATGAAGGGCCAGGCGAAGGGGATCAGCCCTGCCGCCCGCACCCGGTCGTGCACCCGGCGGGCCGCTTCTGGGAAAAACATCGCCCGGTGACCGGTCTTGTACAGGACGTTCCTGGCGCCAATCTCCACCGCCATCTCGATCGCCAGGTCCACGTTAGCCGAGTAGAGCAACCAGACTCCCTTACCGTACAACATTGCCATCAGCAGACCTCCTTCCGGGTATATTATACCTCAAACGGCGGTGTCGCAAAAGCAAGCACTGAAGAAATAGTGCAAATAGCCTATTGAGAGAACAGTTAGATGATGATAACATGAAGATGACCTGCGCCTGCACAGAGCCTAATGAGTGGTTTTCATCTATCGCCGATGTGTGAGGAGAAGAAGAAATGCTACAGCCAGATATTAGTCCTCCTGCAACCATCCAACCCTTGACCCGCATTCTGCCGGCCATTGCCCTTGTGGTAGTTGGTCTCTCGTTGGTCGTGCTGCTATTTCGGTAACTCCCAGGATTGACCAGGCAGCCTATACAAGAATTGAATGCTCGTAGTAATGACTGCAGTCGTTTTTTGACCCAGCCAACCTACGATTAACGACTAAAGTCGTCACTACAGGTGTTTCAAACATGCCCTCAGATGTCGCAGATTCTGCCGAGCGGCGTGATCCTGATGGGTTACGCTGCCTCGTTCCCGCGCCGGCCTTATTAGACGAAAGGCCGGCGCGGTCGCACTCCACGCTTGACACAAAGGCCGATTGTGGGACAATACTATCCCAACCATCCCAAAATACGATTGAGGAGGTGTATCGTGACCAAACTGCTTAGAATACTCGTCCCGCTGAGTCTACTGCTCGGCCTGACACTGGCCTGTGGGTTGGGCGGAGGCGGAGCGGAAGCACCACCACCGACCGAAGCACCCTCCGGCGGTGCGGAAGTATCAGCGCCGACCGAGGTGCCCCCCAGCGCCGAGACAGAGACCGAGGAAGAAGAAGAAGAAGAGGATATCAGCCTGTCCTCTGTCACCAGCGGTCTGCAAAGCCTGGATAGTTACCGCAGCCATTTTGAGATGACCTTCGATGGCGCCACAGGCACCGAGACGGAGCACTGGGTCTACGAGATGGATGCGGAATATGTGCGCGAGCCGTTTGCCCAACGCGTCGTGATGCAGATCCCTGACACAGAGGAGAGTTTCGAAATCGTCTACATTGGCGACAGGCAGTACATCGTCCTTGAAGACGGCCAGTGTATCTCCACATCGGCCGACGAAGGCGAAGCAATGGATGCTGAGATATTCGAGCCCGATGACGTCATCGGCGGGCTGGAGAACGCCCGTCGCGTCCGGCCCGACGAGCGCGTCAATGGCATCCTCTGCCGCCACTACACCTTCGATGAAACCTCTGTTATGTGGGCCGGCTTCGCCCACGCCGAGGGGGAGGTATGGGTGGCAGCGGACGGGGACTACGTCGTCAGATATGCACTGCAGGCCGACGGCAAAGATCCCACCACAGGAGATGAGGGACACGTCGAGTGGGAATACGAAATACGCGACGTCAACATGCCCATCACTATCGAACCACCATCCGGCTGTGAGGCCACGGAGAGCGAGTTCCCCATCATGCCCGACGCGACCGACATGACCACGATGGGTGGTATGACGATGTACACCTCGGCCAGTCCCTTCGACGATGTGCTGGCCTTCTACCAGGAGCAGATGCAGGCCAACGGCTGGAGCGATACGGGCGATACTTTCATCGCTTCAGACACCGCGATGCTGAGTTACACCAAGGAGGAGCGCACCGTCACCATTGCGCTGACCAGCGAGGATGGGATGGTTTCGGTTCTCATTATGAGCGAGTAACGTCAGCGATCTGACCACGCAGACGGGCCGTCCCCCACACGGGGACGGCCCGTCTTTGCCTTGCCACCGCTGCCTTTACGAGTACAATAGGAACACCCTATAACACGATGATAACACGACGAAAGGAACTGATGATGAGCACTAAACTTGATCAACTGTGCATCAACACCATCCGCACACTGGCGATGGACGGCGTGCAAAAAGCCAAATCTGGCCACCCAGGTATGCCAATGGGAACAGCGGATCTGGCCTACGTCCTCTGGACTCGCTTCCTCAAGCATAATCCGGCTAACCCCGCCTGGCCCGACCGCGACCGGTTTGTCCTTTCGGCCGGGCACGGCTCGATGCTGCTCTATAGCCTGCTCCACCTCACTGGCTACGATCTGCCGTTAGAGGAACTCAAGAACTTTCGTCAGTGGAGCAGCCGCACCCCGGGCCATCCTGAGTATGGTCTGACCCCCGGCATCGAAACGACCACCGGTCCCCTGGGGCAGGGCTTTGCCAACGGAGTGGGGATGGCGATTGCCGAGTCTTTCCTGGCCGCCACTTTCAACCGGCCTGGGTTCCCCATCTTCGACCATTTTACTTACGCCATTGTCTCCGATGGCGACCTGATGGAGGGAGTGAGCCACGAGGCAGCATCCCTGGCCGGCCATCTGGGACTGGGCAAACTCATCTACCTTTACGACGACAACGAAATCTCCATTGAGGGTTCCACCGACCTGACCTTTACCGAAGACGTCCCGGCCCGTTTCCGCGCCTACAACTGGCACGTGCAGGAAGTGGATGGGTACGACATGGACGGAATTGAGGCGGCCATCCGCGCTGCGCAGAAGGAGACAAAACGTCCCTCACTCATCGTCTGTCACACCCACATCGCCTATGGCAGCCCCAACAAGCAGGATACAGCCGGAGCCCATGGCGCGCCGCTGGGGGAGGAGGAGGTGCGGCTGACAAAAGAGGCGCTGGGCTGGCCAGCCGAGACGCACTTCTTCATCCCTGAGGAAGCGTTGGCGGTGTTCCGGCAGGCAGTCGAGCACGGGCGGCAGGCAGAGGCCCAATGGCGCGAGACCTTTGAGCGCTACCAGGCATCATACCCCGAGGAGGCCACACTTTTGGAGACGCTGTGGGCGGGGAGGTTGCCCGATGGATGGGCGGAGACGCTGCCCACCTTCGCCCCCGCCGATGGGCCGCTGGCCACGCGCAAAGCCTCGGGCGCGGTGCTGAACGCGCTCGCTCAGGCACTGCCCACGCTCATCGGCGGTTCGGCCGACCTGGCCCCCTCCAACGTCACACTGCTCAAGGGCTTCGCCGACTTGCAGCATGAGACCCCCGCCGGGCGCAATCTCCACTTCGGTGTGCGGGAGCACACGATGGGCTCCATTCTCAATGGAATGGCCTTGCACGGCGGTCTGCTCCCCTACGGGGGCACCTTCCTGATCTTCTCGGACTATATGCGCCCACCGGTGCGATTGGCGGCGATGATGGGCCTGCCGGTAGTCTACGTCTGGACCCACGACTCGGTTTGGATCGGCGAGGATGGGCCGACCCACCAGCCGGTCGAGCAGTTGGCGGCGTTGCGGGCCATCCCTAACCTGGTCCTCATCCGCCCGGCCGACGGCAACGAGACAGCCGCGGCCTGGCGCGTGGCGTTGGAGCGACGGGACGGCCCCACCGCGTTGGCCCTCACCCGCCAGAAGTTGCCTGTGCTGTTCGAGACCATCCGTAACCCGGCCGAGAAGGTCACTCGCGGGGCCTACGTCCTGGCCGACAGTTCTGGCATTCCTAGCGCGCTGCTCATCGCCAGCGGTTCCGAGATACACCTGGCGTTGGAGGCGCGAGACTTGCTGGCACAAAAGGGGATAGCGGTGCGGGTGGTGAGCATGCCCAGTTGGGAACTCTTCGACGCGCAGCCCACCTCGTACCGGGAAGCGGTGTTGCCGCCACAGGTAACGGCGCGGTTGGCAATCGAGGCCGGTGTGACGCAGGGGTGGGCCAAGTACGTCGGCCTGGCTGGCGACGTGATGGGCTTGGATCGTTTCGGGGCCTCGGCCCCCTACAAGGTGTTGATGGAGAAGTTCGGCTTCACCGCCGAGGCGGTAGTGGAGCGAGTGCTAAGACTGTTGGGCAGGGTGTAGAATGACCGACGCAGGTTCGTACCCCGTCACGTACACCGGCTATTACGACGCCGAGTGCCGGCCGGTGCGCGGTGTTGTGCCGGTGGAGGAGGTGATTACCTTCTGCGTGAACGGCCAGCCGCTGGTCAGACTGATGTGCACGCCGGTCCAGTTGGAGGAATTAGCGCTAGGCTTCCTGTTCAACCAGGGGCTGATCGAAGCGCCGGATGAGGTGGCGGCGGTCGAGTTGCGCGACGGGGACCAGCGTTTGGACGTTCGGCTTCACCACGACCTTGAGACGCCTCGACTGCGCATCTTCACCTCTGGCTACTCCGGCGGCGCCACCTTTGAGGACGTGACCCACGTGCATCATGGGGTCGAATCGGACCTGCGTCTCACTCCGCAGCAGATGACTCGGCTGATGGAGGAGTTCTCACGCGCTACTGTGCTGCACCGCCGTGCAGGAGGGATTCACGGAGCAGCATTGGCTGATAGAGAGAGACTGCTGTGTATCACGGAGGACATCGGCCGCAACAATGCGCTCGACAAAATCGCTGGCTTCTGCATGCGGCAAGGCTGGCCCACGCGCAACTGTATCCTGCTTGTCACTGGACGGGTCAGTTCCGAGATATTGCACAAGGTGGCGCGGATGGGGGCGCCCATCGTCATCTCGCGCACCTCGCCGACCTCACTTTCGGTTCAACTGGCGCGGGCGTGGGGTATCACGCTGATCGGCTACACGCGGCGGCGCAGTTTCCGTGTCTACGCCAGCGCGGAGCGGGTCGTGGTCGCCCCCACCCCCGGCCCCTCCCCCAACTCTGGGAGAGGGGAGAGGGGGGAGTCTTCCCCCCAAAAAGTTGGGGGAGACTGAGGGGGGGGGGCGAACGTGACGGGCTTTTCACGCCCGGTCAGACTGGTGCTGCTCAGTTGCCTCCTCATCAGCCCGGGGTTTGCGCCCTTCGTCGTGCTGTTCAATTTCTACCTCAAGCGGTTGGGATACGGCGAGGTCTTCATCGGCGACCTGGCCTCGGTGACGGCGCTGGCGACCATGTTGATGGCGCTGGTGCTGGGAATCCTGGGCGACCGCGTGTCACGGCGCTGGCTGTTCCGCATCGGCGTGGCGATGAGCGGATTGGGGCTGGCAGCCCGCTCGCTGCTGACCAGTCACGCCGGGCTGCTGGTCTCCACCGTCGTCGCCGGCATCAGTTTCCCCCTCTGGCACGTGGCCTATACCCCTCTCCTGGCCGACTACAGCCGAGAAGAGGAGCGTACACATCTTTTCAGCGTCGTTGCCGCCGCCTGGCTGGTAACCGGTACGCTGGGAAACGCCATGGCCGGGATGCTGCCGGGCTTCTACGCCACGCTAACGGGGGCGCAGCCGGAGGGTATACCAGCCTACCGCTTCGCGCTGCTGGCAGGCGCCGGTTGCTACGGCCTGGGGCTCCTGCCACTGCTGTTCCTCCCCCCGGAGAAGAAGCAGCAGGGTGAGAGCATAGAACGGCCCCTCACTCCCTCGCGGGTCGTGAGTGGCCAAATCGCCGCCTTCACAGCAGTGGCCGTCCTGCTCGCATTCGGCGAGGGGATTATTCTGCCCTTTCTCAACCTCTTCTTCAAGGAACGGCTAGGAGCCGAGACCAGCACAATCGGCCTGATCTTCGCGGGCTCCAGGGTGATCGCCTTCGCCGTCACATTCCTGGTGCCAGCACTGACGCAGCGTTGGGGGCAGGTGCGCACAGTGACCGGCTTGCGACTGGTCTTCTTGCCTTTCCTGGCCGGCCTGGCCTTGGCTCCCTCCTTCGGGCTGGCGGTGTCTTTCTATTACGCCTGGAGTGCACTGTGGAATATGACTGTTCCCGCAACACGGGCCTTCCAGATGGCGCTCATCCCCGAGAACCAACGCGTGCGCGTGGCTAGTCTGGCCGGCCGGGGCTCGGGCGTGGCACAGAGCCTGGCAGGGGCGGCGGCCGGCGCCCTGGCCGGCCGGTTGATCCTCCGTCTGGGCTACTCCACTGTCTACCTGCTAACCATCCCATTTTTCTTCGTAGGGACGCTGGTGTATTACGGCATCTTCCGGCGGTATGAGCGAAAAGCGACAACGGCTGCACGTTAGACCTGCGATGCTCCATAATTTGGGGCACTCTTGACACAGAACGTCTGTTCGTGTATAATACAATCGCAACGGGCAGCCCAGCGGCCCAATCGAGAGCGAGGAGGCAGATGATGGATGAGCGTCTCTCAGAAAGACAGCAGAGGATATTGGAATTCCTCAACGAGTACATCGAGGAGAACGGCTACCCGCCCTCCATCCGCGAGATTGGCGCTGCGGCGGGGATCAGTTCCACCTCCGTCGTGAGTTACAACCTGCGGCGTCTGGAGAAGGCAGGTTATATCAGCCGGGACCGAGACGTGTCGCGCGGACTAAAATTGACCCACACTGCCCGCGCCAAAATGATGCCGGGGGCCGTGGTTCGGCTGCCGCTACTGGGCCGTATCGTGGCCGGCGAGCCCCTCCCGGTGCCAGCCAGCGACTTTCCCCTGATGGGTGACGAGACGATCGAGTTGACCCGCGACATTCTCGGAGACCCGGAGGGATTGTACGCCTTGCAGGTGGAGGGGAACTCGATGATAGATGCACTGGTGCACGATGGTGACATCGTCGTTATGCGTCACCAGCAGCGAGTCGAGAATGGCGAGATGGTGGCGGTGTGGCTAAGGGATCGTGAGGAAGTGACGCTCAAACGTTTCTACCAGGAGGAGGGAGGACGGGTGCGGCTCCAACCGGCCAACCCTATGATGAGACCCATCTATGTGGATGATCCCCGCCAGGTGGAGGTGCAGGGCAAGGTAGTAATGGTCATCCGGCAGTTGCAGTAGCCAATAGCTAAGCCGCGCCGCCGCAAACAGGCGACGCTGGAGGATGGCACCGCCAGACGGCGCCGGAGAACAGCGCCGCCCTGAAGAGGCGGCGTTGGGAAAGCCGGCACTGGTTCTTCAGGCCAGTGTCGGAAATAGAAGTACAAAGGCCCAGCCTTGCGGCTGGGCTTCCTCTTTGCTAGCGCCAAAATATCCCAAACTCCATTTGGGATAATTCCACTTGACGTAGCACAGATGTTCTGGTATGATATGAAGGGTTATGGAACGTTTGTTCTACTATCTCTGTAGGCCAATTGGGGGCAAACAAGTATGCGCAAAAAGTTGGAGTTTCAGGCGGATAGGATCGAGGCGGTGCTATCGTTGCACAAGGTGCCGGCGCGGGTGACCGGCGGCACAGTGACACCCCGCTGGGTCAGATTCCAGGTCTTGCCCGCCATAGGAGCGAAAATCTCTCGCATCAAGAACTTGAGCGAGGAACTGGCGGCTGCGCTGGACGCGCCCAGTTGCCGCGTGTCCCGGCGTGGGGCCGCTGTGGCCGTCGAGGTGCCCCGCGACGACCCGCAGCCGGTACGCCTGCTGCCCCTCTTCCGCCAGCTAACCAACCAACCAACTAACCAACCAACCAACCAACCTCCCATCCCGCCGGTGACCGCAATCCTGGGCCTCGCCGAGGATGGCTCGCCCTTGCTCATTCGCCTGCCCTCCCCCGACGTGGCCCACATTCTGGTGGCCGGGACGACCGGCTCGGGAAAGACGGCGCTTCTGCAAACAATGATCCTCAGCCTGGCGATGGTAAATCCCCCCCCCATAGGAGAAGGGAGAAGGGTATCGCTGGTGCTGATAGACCCCAAAGGGTGCGCCTTTAGCCTCTTCGAAGGGCTGCCCCACCTGGCACGCCCGATCATTAGGGATATGGAAGAGACAACTGAGGCGCTCCAGAGCCTGGTACGTTTGATGGAGAGGCAAGGACAAGGAGACAAGGAGACCGGACACCCGCACGTGGTGATCGTGATTGATGAGTTAGCCGATCTATTGATGGTCGGTGGGAAGGCAATACAATGGGCACTCACCCGCCTGACACAACGCGGGCGTGAGGCAGGTATTCACATCATCGCGGCCACTCAGAAGCCCACGACGGCTGTGCTGGGCTCCCTGGTCAAGGCGAACTTCCCGGTGCGGCTAGTCGGGCGCGTGACCAGCGTCGAGGATGCGCGCACGGCCACCGGCTGGAGCGGCACGGGGGCCGAGCGATTGCTGGGCCGGGGCGATTTTCTGGCCGTCGCCGAGGGGCGAGTGATGCGCTTCCAGGCAGCCCGCGTCTCGCCGGCTGAGGTCCGGGAGACAGTGGCTCGCCTGGCGCAGGGCGGGCTTCTGCCCCTCACCTCTCTTGCCCCCCCTGCACACCGGGTCTCCTTGCCCTGGCCGGTGAGCCAGTTGACTCAGGTATTGCGAAAAGGAGCATAAGAATGGACGAGAGAGAGAATCGTAACAACGGCTGGGGGCGATTGAAGGCCTTCATCGGGCTGGTGGTGCTGGCCTTTGCAGTGACGCTGGCACTGATCGTCGGCAACCGATTGAGTGACGAGGCGCTGGCAGTGCTGGCCGGGGCAGTATGCGGCGTGGGAGCGGCGATCCCCACCAGCCTGCTCATCGTCGCGGTCAGTCGCCGGCGCAGCGAGGAAAACGAGCGACGGGTGCAACCATCCACACTACAAGGGGTATATCCGCCGGTGGTGGTAGTCGCACCGCCGGGCGTGCAACAGCGGCCCAACGCCTGGAACGGTCTCCCGCCTTCGTTGGCCGCGCCGATACAGCGAAACTTCACGGTGGTGGGAGGAGCGTCAGTAGACGCGGAGGTGATGTCCCATGAACGCTACTCTTAACATGAGGCGAGGTTCTCGAGCGAGGCGTGGTGAAAAAAAGCGGCGCTGGCGCGGTGCGGAGCCTATCGAGATGCGGGAACGACGCTACGGCTATTTTCCGAAAGCCTTCACCTGGCGTGGGCATCGGTATGACGTGTATGCCGTGGAGCGTTGCTGGACGGTATCGCGGCGCAGAAGGGGCGGCCGGGTGGAACGGCACTGCTTCCAAGTGCGTTGTTCCTTCGACTCCGCTCAGGACAGGCCCTTCGACGCCGCTCAGAACAGGCGTGAGGGCACGTTCGAGGTGTACCAGGACGTACAGCACAATACCTGGCACTTGCAGATTTAGTGATTTGGTGATTTAAGATCTGGAGATTTACACCAATAAATCTCACATCAACAAATCTTAAATCAGGAGGTCGGACGATGAAAGTGGGCTTGTTGTGGTACGACGACGATCCAGGACATGACCTGGCGGAGAAGATCGGGCGGGCAGCGCGAAGGTACCGGCAGAAGTTCGGCGCGTCCCCCAACATTTGTTATGTCCATCGCTCGGTGTTGCACCCTTCGACAGACTCAGGGCAGGCTCCTTCGACAGACTCAGGGCAGGCTCATCAGGGCGAGACGGGTAATGGCAAGGTGCGAAAGGTGGGCGGGATACGCGTATCACCGTCGCCCACTGTGCTGCGGCATCATTTCTGGCTGGGGCGAGAAGAGAAGCAGCACGGGCAGAGGACAGTGAAATAAATAGAGGAAGTCATAAATGATTTTTCAGCTCCATAGTGCGTCATTTGAATTGCGCAGAGGACGACGAAGTATCCAGATGGTAGGTAAACAGCAGCCGCCACGGTTCACCGTCATCCACAGGGACACGGACGTCCCGCTGGTTGAGG
>JAUWNP010000093.1 GCA_030612585.1 Anaerolineae bacterium | reverse complement strand
TCAGGAGGAGTTGTTGTCATACGACTCAAAGATGGAGGAAATGGCGAATGTCAAACGAGAAGCACAGCCGTAAGGACAATCCCATAGGTCCATACACCCAGATCATCTCGGACGAGATCTTTACCGACCGGCAAGAGTTTCTGGATCGCTGGTTCCAGCGCATCCTGGGCACCCCGCGCCTGGCGATGATGAGTCACGCCCTGGTCGGCCGGCGCAGGATGGGCAAGACAGAGGTGCTACTGCGTCTGTTCAACCGCCTCTTCTGGGAACAAGACGAGGTCACTCCTGTCTATGCCAACCTGGAAGATATGGCCAAAACCGGTGTAGCCTTTGCCCGGGACTATTTTGCCAACTTTTTGCGCCACTACTTTGCCTTCCGACACAAGGATGAACACGAGCGCTTCCTCGACCTGAAATTGGGTGATCTCTTGGACCTGGCTCAACAGAACGGCCCGTCAGGCCTGCAGCGGGTAGCGACCCGCTTTCGCGCTTTTCTGGACGAACCGATAGACCTGATGCGGGTGGCCCTGGAGGGGGCGCGGGACGTATCGGATCTGGACCAGACGCCGATGGTCTTTCTGGTGGACGAGTTTCAGCGTATCCTGGACGTGGACACGACCGAAGCGGGCAAACCGGACATCCTGGCTCTCTTTAAGCCCGGCGTGGAAGGATTGCTATGTCCCAATCTGATCACCGGTTCGGCCGTCACTCTCTTCACCCGGCAGATCCTTGGCACCGGTCCTCTGTTCTTGCGCTTCAAGGTGGAACGCTTTGGCGGGCTGGAGGGTTATTACGGCATTGAGTTAGCCGAGCGGTCTGCCCGGCCCTACGGCCTGCGGGTCAGCCAGGAGGTGGCAGCGGAACTGGCCCACCGCGCCGATGGCAATCCCTTTTACATCAGGGCAGTGGTAAGTCAGGCCGGTTCGCAAGGCTGGCATCTGGACGACCCGGGCATATTAGCACGGGCCACAGCGGTGGACATCACCCGAGGAACGATCTTTAGCGACCTGAGCGATTGGGTGACGCAGACGCTGTTCCGGGCCAATCAACACGGCCTGACCCGCGAGGTGTTGTTGACGATGGCGGAGCGGGAGGGGGAACCGTTCACGCCGGATGACGCTCACCGGCTGGCAGCGAGTCGGCAAGTGAGCGACGAGGACGTATATCAATCCTTGCAACACCTGGCCCGGGCCGACCTGATCGAAGCGGTGGATATCCTGGGCGTCACCTACGGAGTGGTCAAGGACCCTATCTTGCGCGGCTATCTCGGTACGCTGGTCAAAGCACAGCGGTATGGTATCACCCAAACGCAGACAGAACGGGAGTTGACAGCCAGGTACATCTCGCTGCAAGGCAGTCACAGTGACCTGGTGGGGCTGTTGGCCGAGGCCTATATAGAGTTGCTACTGCGCAAATTCGACGACCGGGAGGTGGAGGGAGAGCGGTTCTTTAACACGAGGGGAAAAGTCAATCTCCCCCGCTTTGACCGCGTGGTGGCGCGACACCCCTTCAAGGGAGAAGGAACGCCGCAGGTAGAGATAGACGTGGTGGGGACAGCCGGGCTGGAGGAGTGGTGGTGTGTCGAGTCCAAGAACTGGAAAGAGCCGGTAGGAGTAGAGGAGACAAAGCGCTTTCTGGCTGCCTGCCAGGTTGCGGGGGAGGTGTGGAAATACCCGCCGTCGGCGCGCTGGTTCTTTGGCCGGAGCGGGTTCACGGCCGAAGCGGAGGCGTCGTTGCGGCGGGAGAGGGTGCTGTTCAGCGATGGGGAGCAACTTGACACATTGCTGGCAGCATTTGGGCTGCGGGCGTTGCCACTGCTGCGAGGGTAGACAGGCCGACACTTTTCGTCACCGCAGATAGATACGATTATGATAAGATGGACCTCGAACGTCACAAGAGTATTATCATTGAGCGGATTTTGGAACGAGGCACGTGGGAACAGCTTCGCTGGCTGTTCGTGACCTACGGCGAAGCCAGCGTGGCCGAGTGGGTGCGGCGGCACGGGTTTCGTTTGCTGTCCAGGCGCTCGTTTGCCGTGTGGCGGCTGGCGCTAGGGGTAGCGGATTATATCGCGCCAGAGTGGGCCATAAAGGCCAAAGGGATGGAGCCATTGTGAGATGAAAGTTTCCAACCACGTTCACAGACTAATTACCTCCAAACTGGACTCAGCCCGCATCGTCGTCTGGTACGATGGCGAGCGGGCCTTTGGCGACTTTGTCCAACGCTTCTCTGCTCCCAACTGCCGCGTCGTCTCCGCTGAAGAGTCTCGCCTGCGCGCCCGGCGCGAGGCCGGAGCGATCTATCGCCAGTTGAATGTCTCTGGTTCGCTGAAGGATTCGAGCGCCAATCTGCTCATCTATCTGCCCTTCAAACGCTCGACAGGCGATGCGCGCTTACAAGACCCCTTCGAGGTCTTTGCGGTGGCCGGGGATACGTTCGGCGACAAAGAGTCGGAGCAACTGGCTTCCCTGGCCTACCAGGCGCTGCCCGACCTGGCCGAGCAGATCGAGCGGCTCTTCCGTGAAGGAAGACCAACCCTGGCGATGCTCGACCGGTTGGAGCGCGGGGCCACCTACCCACTGACCAGACAGGCCCTCGGCACCCAGTCGGCCGTCGAGGTCGCTGTCCAGTTGCTGGGCGATCCGCAAGCGCCCCAGAAGGTAGCTGATGTGCCTGGGTGTGGTGAAGAAGTCCTGCGGCTCCTGGCGGCCGAGTTGGGATTCGTGCCGCCGGCGGACGTTCAGCAATGGAAACAGCGCTGGGCACTGCTGGCGCGGTACGTGCTCTTTAGCGAGTTCGCCTTTGACCTGCCCGGCGAACTCCCTGCGGCGCTAGTCAACCTGCCCCGCGCCGACGAATCGTACCGCGACCGGATTTACGCGCTCGCCGAGCGGCTGCGCGGTACGGTCGGCACCCGCGAAACCTACATTGACCTGGCCAACCACATTGAACGAGAACTGGGGCTGCCGGCCCATTTCGCCGGCGTGGCGCGCCTGGGCCAGCGGGACACCTTTGCTTTTGAGGAGCGGCAATATCTGGCCGCGCTCGCCCAGGCATTGGAGGCCGATCAACTGGATGGTGCCTGCGAGATCATCGCTGGCCGGGCGAAGTCGGTCTGGCGGAGTGAGCCTGAACGGACGCAGGTATGGCGGGTGGCCGAGCGTTGTGTGGCCTTACTTGATGTAGCCAACCGGGTCGAGCAGGTGTGGGAGCAAGAGGCAGGCCACGTGGACAAGATAGTCGCCGCCTACGCCCGCGAGGATGGTTGGAGCGACCTGGATCGCCGTCAGCGGCTGATGGAGCAGAGCATCGCCGAGTGCACCGAGTGTGAGGAACTGGAAGCCGTCACCGCTCGCTGCCGGATGCGCTATCGGGAGATGATTGACGCCGTCCAGCAGCGCTTCATGAAAGAGGTGGAAAAGGCTGGCTGGCCCCCCGAGACCATCCTGCGCCAGACCCAGGTATTTGACCAGTTCGTCGCCCCGGCGCTGGCCGCCCGCGAAAGGGTGGCCTACTTTCTGACGGACGCTTTGCGTTTCGAGATGGGGCGCGACCTGGCCGGGGTGTTGAGCACGCTGGGCGAAATGGACCTGCAGCCGGTGGCGTCCACGCTCCCCACCATCACGCTGGTGGGTATGGCAGCCCTTTTGCCCGGGGCGGATGGCGCGCTGACCATGCGCCAGGTGGACGGCGACTTGATCCCTCACCTGGGCGACCGTCGTCTCAAAACCTCGGCCGACCGTATGAAGTTTCTGGCCGAAAAGTATGGTGATCGTTTTGTGGACGTCGAAATCAGCCAATTCCTCTCGCTGACGTCCACGGCTAAACGTCAGGCCCGCCTCAAGAACGCTGATCTGGTGGTAGTGCGCGATTCGCGGATTGACCGTATGGGCGAGACCATCACCCTGCGCGAGGCACGCAAGTACATGACCGACCTGCTCGGCGACCTCAAGGCTGCGGTCACCCAACTGGTCCGCCTGGGCTACTGTTACATCGTCATCGCCACCGACCACGGCCACGTCCTCCTCCCAGAGGTGCTGCCGGGCGACGTCGTGACTGAGTCTCCCACCGGGGAATGGCCTCTCAAAAAGCGGCGCAGCCTGCTGGGGAGGCAGGTCAAGGAAGGGATCGGTACCCGCGTCTTTAACGCGGAGCACGTCGGTATCCAGGGCGATGCTACCGAACTGGTCGTGCCGAATGGCTTTGGTCTCTACTCGGCTGGGAGCGGCTATTTTCATGGGGGCCTGAGCCTGCAAGAGTGTGTCCTGCCCTTGATCACCCTGCGGGCCAAAGGCCATCCGGCCGAACAGACGAGCCAGGAACTGGAGATTCACTATCGCAGCGATGCGTTCACCAGCCGGGTGATTGGGCTCAAAGTCTGGTTCAACTCGTTGCTGGAGAAGAGCATCCGTGTCAGAATCGAACCCTTCGACGGCCCGGACCCGTCTGCCCGCAAGGTGGGCGATGCCGCCGACTGCGATGCGCGCGACGAGGTCACACACGAGGTCACCTTGATCGCCGGTCAGGACACCCCTGTGCCCGTGCTGCTCGACCCAGATTTCGACGGTGACCAGGTGGAGATCCGGGCCACCAACCCGGAGGCGCCGGTGGTGTGGGCGCGATTGACGCTGAAAAACAAGATGCTGGATTAGGTGAGAATATGCAAGCCGATGTGTTAGATCAAAAACTGAATCGAGTCTTTGCCGGCAAGGTCGTGCGCAAAGACCTGCTCCATCAAATCAAGGGCGGCGAGAACGTCCCCTCCTACGTGCTGGAATATCTGCTGGGCAAGTACTGCGCCTCCGACGACCCAGACGAGGTTGCCCTGGGCATCGAAGCGGTCAAGGACACGCTTCACCGCAACTACTTTCGGCACGACGAATCCAACAAAGCTCAGTCGTTGGTCGAGCAGCGTGGTCGCCACCGCTTTATTGACCGCGTCCAGGTGCGCTACCTGCCCAGCGAAGTCAAACACTGGGCCGCGATGGACAACTTTGGCTACAACCGTATCCACGTGCCGGAGGAGTACTACCGCCGCTACGACCGGTTGCTGGAGGGGGGCATCTGGGCTATCGTGGACCTGGAGTTTCACCCCCCTGAGATGGGCAAGCGGGAGAGCCCCTTCCACATCGCCGAATTGCGTCCCATCCAACTGGCGCGTTTCGATTTTGAAGAATTCAGCGCGGGCCGTGGTAACTTTACACGGGACGAGTGGCTGGATATCCTGTTACGGACGACTGGCCTTGAGCCAGCCGTGATGGAGCACCGTCTCAAGATGCTGCTCCTGACCCGGCTGATCCCCTTTGTCGAAAAAAACTATAACTTTGTCGAGTTGGGGCCGCGCGGCACCGGCAAATCCTACGCCTACAGCGAGATGTCGCCCTACTGCATTCTCATCTCGGGCGGTAAGGCCAGCGCGGCCAATCTGTTCTACAACAACGCTCGCCGCCAGGTCGGACTGGTGGGGTATTGGGATGTGGTGGCCTTTGACGAAGTGGGAGGAATGAAGGGTGCCAACGTCGAGACCATCCAGATCATGAAGGACTATATGGCTAACGGGCGCTTTAGCCGGGGCATCACCCAGGTCATCGCCGATGCGTCACTGGTCTTTGTGGGCAACCTGAACCAGCCCGTCGAGACGCTGGTGCAGAACAGCGCCACCGACCTTTTCCAGCCCCTACCACCCGACTTTGATCTGGCTGTGATTGACCGGCTGCATTTTTATCTGCCTGGCTGGGAAGTGCCCAAGACCTCGAAAGACATCCTGACCGTGCACTATGGTTTCGTGACCGACTATCTGGCCGAGGCCTTTCGCGCGCTGCGCAAGCAAAACCTGTATGACGCCGTCGAACGGCACTATCGCTTTGGCTCGCACGTCGAAGGCCGGGATGCTTCCGCCGTCAGACGGACGGTGGCCGGGTTGCTCAAACTGCTCCACCCGGACTCCGGTTACACCAAAGCCGAGTTGCAGGAATATCTGGAACTGGCGATGGAGGGCCGGCGCCGGGTGAAGGAACAACTCAAGAAACGGGGCTCCTTCGAGTTTTACAAGACCAGTTTCTCGTACATAGACGAAGAGGATGACACTGAGCGAACGGTCGGCGTGCCGGAGCAAGGCGGCACGGGCGCTATCCCCACTGACCCCCAACCGGCAGGCACCGTCTTTACCGCGGCAGCCGATACAGAGGCGCGGGTGGGGCTGTTCCGGCTGGAGATCACCTTGACGGCGGGCACTGGCAAACTGCGCGTTCCGACCGGCCTCGACACGTCGCTCCGCGAGTCTCTCAACCGGGCTTTTGCCTACCTTCAAATCGTCAAAACTCGCCTCGGCATTGAGCCCCTGCTGGCACAGAAGGACATCTACGCCGAAGTCGTGGACCTCAGCGGCGGGCGCGTTGAATGTGCGTGTGGAGTTGCCTTCTACGTAGCCATCATATCCGCGCTGCAAAACCGGCGTGTGCAAGGCGGCATCATTGTGATGGGCGACCTGACCATCCAGGGCAACATCAAGGGTGTCCTCTCGTTGATGGAGCCCCTGGCCATCGCCATGGATAACGGCGCGCTACGGGCGGTGGTACCGCTGTCCAACAAGTCCCAATTCGCCGGTCTGCCGGAAGACGTGGTGGAGAAGGTGGATCTGGTCTTTTATGGGGATGTGGAGCGGGCAGTGATGAAGGCATTGGAGACGTAGAGCAGGCCTGGCGCGGGAAAGGGGCTGACCTGGGCAACCTCGGACTGGCCTACAGCGCCCTTCCGTTGTACAATACCCCCCACAATGCCAACTCCAGTCATGCACCTGGCCCTGGCCGAGGAGATCATGCGCGAGGATGCTCTCCCGCCTGCCATACGCCGCCTGCTGCCCCAGCAGCGCGGCCCGTTCCTGCTGGGCCACACTGCGCCCGACGTTCAGACCGTCAGCGGGCAACGCCGCGACGAGACGCACTTCTACTCCATCCCGCGTACCTCCGACCGCCCAGCGCACGAGGCGCTGTTTGCCGCCCACCCACAGTTGGCCCGCGCGGAACTACTCCCACCAGCACAGGCCGCCTTCGTCGCCGGTTACATCGCTCACCTGTTGCTAGATGAACTCTGGCTCAACGATGTATTCTTGCATTACTTCTGGCAGGACAGGGGCACACATCGGGCTGAGCCCCGGGCAAAGGTCTTGCGCGAGCGGATATTCCCGCACAACGTCTTGCGCACCTGGATGGACCGCCAGGATCAGCAGCGGCTCAACGGCAGTGTGGTCACGGCGCTGCGAGAGACCGAGCCCCAGGACTGGTTGCCCTTCGTCGGCGACGAACACCTGCGGGTGTGGCGCGATTGGCTGGTGGGGCAAATCGGCCCGGGAGGCAGCGTGCAGACGGCTGAAGTCTTCGCCCAAAGGATGGGCGTACCGGTAGCGGAGGTGGAGGCCGTGCTGCGATCGCCACAGCAGATGGAGGAGCGCGTCTTCCGTCATATTCCACGGGCCGCTCTGCGGTCCTTTCACGATACCGGCTACGCGCGCAGCGTAGCGTTGGTAGATTGGTATATTGGTAGATTGGTAAGTTGGTAGATTGGTAAGTCGAGGAGGCAAGGCCGAATTTACGAATGTACGAATTTACGAATCCACCAACCCCACAAGGAGGTCCACGAATGAACATCCTGGTTACCGGCGGTGCTGGTTACATCGGTAGTGTCGTCACTGAGGAATTGATCAAGCAAGGTGATATGGTCATTGTCTTTGACAACCTGTACTATGGCCACCGGGCCGCTGTCCACCCCGAGGCAACTCTCGTCGAGGGAGACCTGGCCGACCGGGCCGCCGTCAAAGCCCTGTTCGACACCCACGACGTCGAGGCGGTGATGCACTTTGCCTCCTACACGTTGGTGGGCGAGTCTATGGAGCAGCCGTTCATGTACATAGGCGACAACGTCACCAACGGCCTGAACCTGCTGCAGGAGGCGGTCGCTCACGGCATACGCCGCTTCATCCTCTCCTCCAGCGCCAATCTGTTCGATGACCCAGAGCGTATGCCGATTGACGAGCAGGAGCGTATCGTCCCCGGCAGCCCGTATGGTGAATCCAAGAACATTCTGGAGCGCATACTCCACTGGCTGGACTGTATCTATGGCTTCCGCTACGCGGCGATGCGCTACTTCAACGCGGCCGGGGCCTCCCCCTCCGGCGAGCGGGGCGAGGATCACGATCCCGAGACACACTTGATCCCGCTTACCCTGCAGGTAGCGTTGGGCCAGCGCGAGAAGATCATCATCTTTGGCGATGATTACCCCACCCGCGATGGCACCTGCGTGCGCGACTACATCCACGTGACCGACCTGGCCCAGGCCCACATCCTGGCCCTGCAGGCGCTCGACGAGGGCAGCCGCATTTATAACCTGGGCAACGGCCAGGGGTTCACCGTCAAGGAGGTCGTCGAGACCTGCCGGGAAGTGACCGGTCACGCAATCCCGGCTGAGGTAGGCCCCCGTCGCCCCGGCGACCCGGCCGTGCTGGGCGCCAGCAGTGAGAAGATCCGGCGGGAACTGGGCTGGCGGTCGCAATACCCCGACCTGCGCGCCATCGTCGAGCACGCCTGGGAGTGGCACCGCACGCATCCGCATGGGTATGGAGATTAGCGGAGGAGCAGGGGACGCTGCCCACCGACACGGTCCAGGTGGTGCGCTTCCAGGTCACGCCGGGCATCACCGGCACGGAGGCGCTGTCCTTTGGAGTTCCCTTGTATTTCACGTCTGTTCAAGTATAATACGGGCAGGCGGATGGACGATGTGGGACAAGTCGGCTGTGGATGCTCGCAGAGTCATACCCCGGGCGGGCATGGAGTGCTGACCGCGCAAGGTTATTGGGGATGTTGTTCTGGAGGTAAATGATGGGTATCAGTAATGTGGCGACGGTGCAGGCCAGCGCTCGCCGGTTATTCCCCAACCAGGCCCTGGACCAGGTGCTGGCAGAACTACTGCTGGAGCGGGCACAAAAGAACCTGATCAAATACCGCACAATGGCTCGTCAATTCGAAGCCAGATATAGCGAGGATTTTGAAACCTTCCGTCATAAGGTCTTGCGTTCCGAGCCGACCTTTGAGGTGGAGCAAGACTATTTTGACTGGGAAATGGCTGTAACTGGCATTACCGACATGGAAGAGGAAATCCGGCGTCTGAGGGGCCTGGTTCAGCAGCCATGAACGTGGCCCAACTGCTCTCCGTCTTGCATCGGGAGGCCGGAAGCCGGGCTTACGTCAGGCGGCTGGACGTGCTTGACCAGAGCCCCACCTTGCTCAAGGCCCGCCTTTACGTATCCTCCGGCCTTTTCGTGCAAGTTTACCGCAACGACCGCTTCGACACGACTAATCTGGTTCTGATCCACAATGGGCAGCGAATTTATGCGCGGGATCAACTGGATGGGGTCTGGCATCGCCACGTGACCGCTGCTCCTCACCTGCACGACACTAGCGCTGAAGGACGCCGGCCGGTGGACCTGCCCGAGTTCCTGGACGAGGTTGAAGCCGTGCTGACCACGATGGGCTTGCCATGAGCCCGCCTCTTGTGCCGACGGCTGGAGGGTTGGCTGGCAGCATCAGGCTCGTAATGTGCGGACTGCCGGTGTGATCCCGCTCGGGTACGAAGATTAATGCGCGTCGCTCTCAACGCCTGGTTCTGGAATAGTCCCACCACCGGCAGCGGGCAGTACACGCGGCTGCTGGTGGAGCATCTGGTCACAATCGCGCCGGAACTGGAGATTGTGCTAGTCACGCCTGAAGGCCAAATCTCCAATCTCCAATCTCCAATCTCCAATCTCCAATTCCATCTAACTGCTAACCGCTATTGGCTAACATCTGCTCTGGGCAAGGTCTGGTTCGAGCAAGTCGCCTTCCCCCGCACCTGTCGCCGCCTGGAGGCCGACGTCGCCCATGTGCCGTACTGGGCGCCGCCTATTCGCTCTTCCATCCCCACCGTCGTCACCATCCACGACTTGATCCCGCTGCTGCTGCGCGAGTACCGGGGCGGGCCGCTGGTGCGGCTCTACAGCGCGCTGGTCAGCACGACCGCGCAGAACAGTGCGCTGGTGCTCACCGACTCGGAAGCCTCCCGGCAGGACATAGTCACCCACCTGGGACTGCCAGCCGAGCGCGTGCGCGTCGTCTATCTGGCCGCCGACGAACGCTACACCCCTGAACCCTCCCTATTCCCAGGAGAGAAACCAGGTTTTGCAGAAAAAACCCGGTTTCAAGAACGGTACGTGCTCTACCTGGGCGGCTTTGACGTACGCAAGAACGTTGCCACGGTGCTGCAAACCTATCGCTGGGCCGGGCCGGCCATCGGCGAGGAGTGCCCGCTGGTCATCGCCGGGCGGCTGCCGGAGCGAGATACTTCCTTCACACCAGACCCACGCCGGCTGGCCCGGGAGCAGGGGATAGACGAGCGGTTCGTGCGTTTCATCGGCTTCGTGGATGAGGCTGACAAGCCCGCCCTCTACCGAGGCGCGGTAGCCTTCATATTTCCCAGCCGGTACGAGGGCTTCGGCCTACCCCCGCTGGAGGCGCTGGCCTGTGGCACGCCGGTCGTGGGCAGCGACATTTCCTCCATCCCCGAGGTCGTGGGCGACGCAGGGGTGCTGCTGCCACCGGACGACGCCGAGGGAATGGCGAGTGCGCTGATCCAACTGGCGACCGACGAGGGTTTCCGCGCCGAATTGAGCCGCCGCGCGCTGGCCCATGCCGCCCGTTTCTCCTGGGAGCGCACCGCACGCGAGACGCTGGCGGCGTACCGAGACGTGGTGACTTAGTAGACCATCGCCGGATCCCCTCGTTGACAATCTCCCCGATCGGGGTACAATGTGGTCGCACAAGGGACTACATTGGCGAACGGTAGGAGGTGTTATGCCTGACGTTGGTGTGCGAGAATTGAAGATTCGCGCCTCTGAGATTATCCGAGACGTACGGGAGCGGCGTGCCCGGTACGTCATCACCTACCGGGGGCGACCGGTGGGCCTGCTGATGCCGCTGGAGGAAGCCAGGCCAACGGACCTGTCCCCCACCGGCGAGCCCCCCGCAGTTGTCTGGGAAGAGTTGACACGGTTGGGCGAGGAGATCGGCCGGGGGTGGCGTTCACCCCTGACCAGCACTGAACTCTTGTCGGAAATGCGCCGGTAGGAGATTGCTGTGACCAGCACCTACACTGTGGATGCCAGCGTCTTTGTGAACGGTTTCAACCCTTACGAGGCGGGTCACGAAGAGAGCCGTCGTCTGTTGGCCCTGCTGCAAGAGCAGGCGGCTCCCATCGTTGTGCCGACGTTGTTGTTGCCGGAGGTGGCCGCTGCCATCGGTCTGGGCCGGCAGGATGCCGACCTGGCTCGTGAGTTCGCCACCTCCTTAAGCCGCCTGCCCCACCTGGTGCTGATTCCACTGGACACCACCCTGGCCCAGCAGGCCGCCGACGTGGCGGCACAATACCAACTGCGGGGCAGCGACGCCGTCTACGCTGCCGTCGCCTTGCGCTTTGGCAGCACTCTGATCACCCTGGACCGGGAACAGCGGGAGCGGGTGACCAGCGTGATCCTCACCCTCTACCCCGCCGAGGCACTGACAGAGTGGGGGTAGTCCGGCCATTGGAGTGGATATAATGGTCATGAGCCTGACGCGGATTGACCCGCAGGGAGGTCGAGAAAAATGGCAGTGACAGTTGCGATACCAGAGCGATACGTCGAGACGCTGGCCCCACTGGGCAGGCTGGAAGAGACGGTGGGCCTAGCCCTGCAACGATACGCGATTGATCGAATCGCGGCCCGCATAGCCGAACTGCGCCAGCGAGATCGAAACTTCCAGGCCAAGTACGGCTGCGATTATGGAGCCTTCGTCGAGCGAACGGCCAGCGATGAGGAATTTGTGCAGGAGATTGAGGCCACTATCAGCAAGACCTGGGAACTGGACCTGGCCGAATGGGAGTTTAGCCACAAGGGGATTGAGGATTGGGCGCAACGATTGCAGACCATTTTGCTGGAATAACAGCCCTGGCCCGTTCGCACCTGGACGAGGTGCAAACGCTCGAGGAAGACCATACCCCTGATCGCTCCCTTCTTCGCCTATCAGCCAGATACGGGCGCTATCGGGTATTCATCACTGAGATCATCAGCCGCCGAGCCCGAAAGTACCGCTACTACGTGCTGGATGGCGGAAAAGTAGTGGCTGGATTTGATAATGCAGCCGACCCACGAGCGTTGCGATTGAAGTACGGTCACATCGGCCGGGAACACGTGGGAGAACTCATTCCCCACCTGCACCTGGAGGACAAGAGCAAGATCGAACTGACCGACGAGAGCGAGTGTACCGACTTCATTACCTGGCTGAAGACCCACCTGCCGTTGGCTGATGAAAAGGCCAGCGGATAGTTGCACGATGCCCCCATCTATTAGTCGCTTCACCGGATGCATCCTCGGCCAGGCGGTCGCTGACGCGCTGGGCTTCCCGGTTGAAGGGTGGCCCGCCGAGCAGACCGCTGCCGCCGTCACCCCCTTCCCCGACCACTTCACGCCTCACCCTTGTGGCCTTTTCCTGCCCGGCCAGTACACCGACGACACGCAGATGATGCGCGCTATCCTGACCTCGCTGGTCGAGCAGGGCCGGGTGGACCCCGCAGACATTGCAGGCCGCTTCGTTCCCCTTTGGCGAGACGGTGAGATCGTCGGGCGGGGTGGCGCTACGACCGAAGCAGTCCTCCGCCTGATGGCTGGCGTCTCGTGGCGCGAGTCGGGCACTCCGGCTCCCCGGGCTGGCAACGGCTCCGCGATGCGCACCGCTCCGTTGGGGCTCTGGCTCTACGACGACCCGGCCGCACTGGCCCAGGCCGCCGCTGACGTGAGCCGTATCACGCACGCCGACTCGCGCTGCCTGGCCGGGGCGGTTGCCATCTCCGCTGCCGTCGCCTACGCCGCCAGCCACGACGTGATAGAAGCCAGCCCCTTCATCGCCTTCGTCGCCAGCCTGGCGCGGCCCTATCACGCCGGGTTCGCCACCTTCATCGAGTACCTGCCGCATTGGCTGGAGATGGACGAGCCTGCCGCCGTGCGGGGAATCCGCCTCGCCGGCCTTCCTCCCGGACAGCGGCCCAACTGGCCCGGCATCAGTCCCTTCGTCGTCCCCACCATTCTCGTCTGCCTCTACGCCTTTCTGCGCACCCCCGCCGACTATTGCGAAACGGTGCGCTTCGTCATCGCCCAGGGCGGCGATGTGGACACCACCGGCGCGATCGCCGGGGCCATCAGTGGCGCCTTCAACTCCATCGAGGCTGTGCCGGGGAGTCTGGCCCGCGCCGTCACCGACCGGGGCTGTCACGGCTACGACGAACTCCACGCCCTGGCCGAGAGCCTCTGGGCGCTCAAACACCCTGCGCCCCCCACGAAGCCCCAATGACCAAATCCCAAACCCCAAACCCCAAGCCCCAAGCCGCTCGACATTGGACGTTGGACGTTGGACGTTGGACATTGGACATTGGACATTGTTCATTGTTCATTTTCCTCGCCTTCCTGGCCCTCTACACCACCACTCTGCTTCCCGATGTCCTCCCCGCCGACTCCGGCGAGTTCCAGTGGGTCGCCGCCACCGCTGGTGTGGCCCACCCGCCGGGCTATCCGCTCTACACCATGCTGGGCTGGCTCTTCGCCCACCTCCCACTGGGACTCAACCCGGCCTGGCGCGTGAACTTCTTCTCGGCCGTCACCGCCGCCGCCACCGTCGCTCTGGTGTTCCATGCCGCCCGCCGCATGACCGGTTCCGCCTGGGGCGGGCTGGCGGCCGCGCTGGCGCTCGGCTCGGCCACCACCTTCTGGGCCACGGCGACGACCGCCAGCATCCGCCCCCTCGTCGCCTTCTTCACCGCCCTCTGCCTCTACACCCTGATCGAGTTTCGAGCAACTCGCACCCAATACCCAATACCCAATACCCAATATCCAATATCCAGTACCCAGACTTCCAACGATCGCTACATCATCCTCTTCGCCGCTTCCCTCTCCCTCGGCCTCACTCACCACGCCTCCCTCATCTTTCCCGCCTCCACATTCCTCATCTACCTCATCCTCGTTGACCCCGGGCTCCTGCGCCAACCTCGCCGCTGGCTCAGGCCCATCGGTGCTTTCGCTCTCGGTCTGCTAGTGCTCATTTACCTGCCCCTGCGCGGCGCGGCCTCCGCTCCCCAGGCTCCGCCTGGCCTGGCGACGCTGCCTGGCTTCCTGGAGCACGTCCTGGCCCGCGGCTTCCGAGGCGACATGTTCGCCCTCAACCTCTGCGACCGGCTGGTGCTGTTGCCCACGCTGCTGCGCTTCCAGTTCAACTCGGCGCTCCTCTTGGCCGCGCTTCTCGGCGCGTTGCTGCTCCTCTGGCGCGACCGCAAGTTGGCGCTCCTCCTGGCTGGCAGTTTCCTCGTCCATACGGCTGTCACTCTCACCTATCGCGCCCCCCAGACCGTCGAGTACGAGATGCCGGCCTACGTCTCACTCGCCTTACTGGTAGCGGTCCCCTTCGGGCAAATCCCAAATCCCAAACCCCAAATCCCAAATCCCAAAGTCCAAAGCCCAAATCCCAAGTCCCAAACCCCAAATCGCCTGTCATTGGACGTCGGACGTTGGACATTGTTCATTGGACATTGTTCATTGGTCATTTTCCTCATCGCTGGCCTCGTCAACCTCACCGCCCACCTCCCCAGTTACCGCGCCCTCTCCCAGAGTTACGATGCCCGCGCCTACGCCGAGACCCTTCTGCGCGACGCCCCGGCCAGCGCCGTCATTCTCTCCAACTGGCATTGGTACACGCCGATGCGATATGTGCAGCAGATCGAAGGGCTGCGCCCCGACGTCACTGTCAAGTATGTCGCTCCCCATGGCGAGTCATTGGCGCAGAACTGGGTGACTATGATCGAGGAGTATATCCCACAGCGTCCGGTCATCGTCGTCCACTACTACGAGCGTGAGTACAGCGACCTGCCCTACCGCTTCGAGCCGCTAGGGCAGGCATTTCTCGTCCGTACTGTGCCTAACTCCATCCCGCCCCCCGGCCTGACTCTGCTCGACGTCACCCTGGGCGAGAAGGTCGTGCTACTTGGCTACCGGCTGGAGACGGATGAGACCGAGCCCGCCCGGCCACTTGTGCTGACCCTGGCCTGGTCGCCCGCCGTCACCCCCACGGCCGACCTGGCCCTCTTCGCCCAACTCCTCGGCCCCGATGGGCGACTGTGGAGCGGTGTGCAGGATTGCCGCCATCTGGCCGGTAGCCTCACCGCCGGGGAGGTCATCGTCGAGCGCTTCGTCGTCTACCCGCTGCTCCACGCTCCTCCGGGTGACTACGTCCTCGTCGCCGGCGCATACCCGCCCGCCGAGGCGGGCGCGCCCCGTCTCACCACCGCTGACGGAGCCGACGCTGTTCCGTTGACCACTGTGCACCTTCGGCCATCCACCCTGCGACCCGTCACCCGCCACCCGGCCTTCGCCCGCTTCTCCGGTGGTCCCACCTTGATCGGTGCCGGCTACGACACCGGCGTGCCCGGCCAGGTGCGGGTTCATCTTCACTGGGCGGGGCCGGGCGCGGAGGCCACCCTGCAACTGCTGGACGAAAGCGGCGCTGTGCTCGGCCAGGGCCACGTCCAGGCGTTGGAGCGTGGTCAGTACGCCACCACCGCCCTTGCTCTCCCCGCCGTACCCGCCCGGGTCGTACTGCTCGACGGCGACCGTCCTCGCCGCTGTAACCTGCTCTTTGGCAGGGACGCCCCGCTGCCAGCGCCCGCCGCTGGCGAGCGCTACGTCCCCTTCGGCGACAGTTTGGTCATGACCGGCTTCGAGAGATCCGTTGGAGACTTGGAACCGGGAGGCGATGTTACACTGGGGCTCCGCTTCCTAAGCATGCGCCCCTTGGAGCGGGACTATGTTGTCTCCACGCCCCTCACCGGCCTCAACCCTGATGGAACCTGGGCCTGGCGTAGTGCTGACGACACCGTAGACACCGTACCGGCCCTGGGGGCCATCCCCACCCTCAAGTGGATCCATGGATCTGCCATCTTCGATCCTCACAATGTGACCATTCCCGGCAACGCTCCGCCCGTCCCGGTCACCGGATCCCTCGTCATCTATGACCACTTCACTCAGGCTCCGCTTCCCCCGCTCGACGAGCGACTTGGCCCTTCCGTCCCCCTCGGCACCTGGACCATCTCCTCCCCATAGCCCATCCCTCTCTATCATTTGCCATTTGCCATTTGTCATTGGTCATTGGTCATTTGTCATTAGCCACTTCCCCCCCTTCCCTCCCTCGCCAGAATGTGCTACAATTGCACCAAGGGAGAGGATCAGGAATGCCCAACGATCTGGCGAAGCAACTCAAGCAAATCTCACTGTTTGCCGAACTCAGCCGGGACGACCTCAAGGCGGTCGCCGAACTGGTCAAGCACGTGCAATATCCGGTCGGGAGCGTGATCTGCCACCAGGGCGAGCATGGCCTCACGGCCTACGTTGTCGAAAGCGGTGAACTGCGTGTCCTGCACACCGATCCGCAGGGGATCGAGCAGGAGGTCGCCCGTCTGGGGCCCGGCACCTATTTCGGCGAGACCTCACTCCTGCTGGGCGAGCCGCGTGACGCCACTGTCGAAGTTGTCCAGGACGCCGTCCTGCTCTACTTCAACAAGGGT
>JAUWNP010000233.1 GCA_030612585.1 Anaerolineae bacterium | reverse complement strand
GCGGGGTCCAGCCCCGCCTCACCCAACTCGATGTGCACCGGCACGGCCATCTGGATGGGGATGGTCTCGCTGACCGGCACGCTCATGCGCACAGGGATGGTCTGGCTGACCGGCACGACCATGCTCAGGCGAATCGGCATAAGCATGCCGGTCGGCAAGGAGAGAGAAACAGTGCCGTTGATCACACCGCCGCCGCCGGGCAGATTGAACCGAGCCGGCAGGTTGAGTGGCACCGGTGCGGTCAATGCGACGACCGTGGGCTGCTCGATGGACAACGGAAAGTCTATCGCAAGTTGCTGGTCGAGCAGCAGGTCGAACCGGATGGGGATGCGCTTGTCTATCTGGACGTCGGTGTCAATCGTGGCCTCACTCAGTCCGAGGAAAGCCGCATCCAGGTCGCTCAGCAGCGGCTCGACCATGCCGGTCTTGAGGGCCAAGACAGCCCGGAGGGCCGGCATACTCACCACGAGCAGCGCAATGACCAGGACGAAGTTGACGACGAACGAGAAGATGATGGCGATGTTCTTGAAGGCATTCCAGGGGCGCTTTAGCCATTCCATGGTGTGATCTCCTTTGTTCTGGTAGGTTGGTAGACTGGTAGATTGGTAAAACTGGTAAATTGGTAGATTGGTGGATTGGTGGACTGGTAAACCAGGGACCGATCCATCGGCTATATTAGCATCACCAGGCAGAAAACGCAACCTGCCCTATCTGCTAGTTTTCGTCTGATGGTGCGGCTTGGGCTTCTCAATCAGAAAACAAACCGTCCCAAGGCCTGGTTGACTGACAAATCTTTTAGAACGCGGATTCACGCAGATTTCGCAGATCATTTGCAGATAAAATCAGAGAATCAGTGTTTCTCAGTGTTTCATTTTTTGTTCTCAGAGTCAATTCGGAGTTTTGTCGGCCAATCAGCCCAATGCACAAATCTGGCTGAAAATAGGTCGAAACGGTTCGAAAGCGGCTCAGGAACTCCTCGGAATGTCCCGAAAAGGCGTTCTGGAAGAAACTAGCAGGTAGGGTAACCCGGGGATGACTCCTTTCCCCTTGTCACCCTTTCCCCTTGTCTCCTTGTCTCCCCTCACACCCCCCGCATCAAGGCCCACTCCCGGGAGAAGACGTAGGCTGCCAGCAGAATGGCCGCCACGGCGTAGGCGGCGGCTGCAGTCCACGCCAGCGCCAGTGCCCCTGGGGCAACCCCGCCCCCGAACAGGTCGCGCATTGCCACCATCACGCCCACCACCGGCAGCGCGTACACGACCAGCAGGGGCGTGACACCGACGCCGAAGGTCGCCAGGAGCGCCAATCCTGGCAGAAGCAACTGCAGGATGCCCAGGAAGAGGTTGGACTCGCGGTAGTTCTTGGCGAAGGTGCATGCCGCCGCCACGAGCCCGTTCGCCATGGTCATCAAGGGCAGCATCAGCAGCACAAGCCACACGATGGCAGGGCCCAGGTTCCCCAACTGGGCGGTGATGGGTGTGGCAAAACCGGTGGAGCCAGACGGCAGGACCGAGAGCAAAAGCACGTAGGCCAGGCTGTCCAGCGACCACAGCCCGATGGTGATGGCCGAGATGATGATGCTGAGCGCGATCTTGCCCATCACGATCCCAATCCGGCCGGCCGGGGTGACGAGCAGCGATTCCATCGTGTGGCGTTCCTTTTCTCCAACGGTCATGTGGGCTACCAAACTCAGGCCGCCGCTGAAGGCCCACGAGGCGATGGTCAGGGGCAGGAAGATGCCGCCCAGCGAGGAGGGAACGGCCTCCCCTGCGACAATCGGAGCGGCAGCTACACCGGTCGGAGCGGCGGCCTCTCGTTCCAACCGGATGGGGTGCACCCAGGCAGGGGCCAACTCACGACGGGCCAGTCTCTCCGTCAGTACCTCGTCGGTGTATTCGCTCAGTGCATTCTGGATGGAGACGACGGCGAAATCGGGTAGCCATCCACTGCGGCTGCTGCTCAGCGTGAGCGTAAGTGTTTCTTCGGCTGCGAGCCGCTCTGTGGCGTCGGGCGGGATCTCGAGCACGGCCATCAGTTCGCCGCTCCGCAACGCTTCCTCCAGGTCGGGCAGGTCGGGCAGTGCGTCCACCAGTTGCAACACGCGCTCGCTCTCCAGTTTGGTCACCAATGCTGGCAATTGCTCCCCGTTGACGACGGCGACCGGGATTCCTTCGCGCGTCTGACGTGCGATCTGCCAGAACACAAACGCCCCACCCACAGCGCCCAGGATTGGTATCAGCAGTGGCGGGGCGAAGAGGAACAAGAGCGCCCGCCGGTCGCGCAGCAGGTCGAGCGCTTCCCTGATGAAGACTGTCCGCACTACCTCAAGCATCTGCTCGATCCTCCTGAGATTCCCGCTGCCAGAACTGGTACCAGCGGCGTTGCCGTTTCTGCTCCCGCAGGTCAGCCTGCAGCCGCTCCTCGCCTACGATGCGCACGAACGCTTCCTCCAGGTCAGCCGCGCCAGTCTGGGCGATGAGGGCCGCCGGCGTGCCCACTGCCTGCAAGTGTCCCCTGTGGATGATGGCGACGCGGTCGCACGTCCGCTGCGCCTCGTCCATCAGGTGGGTGGAGATCAGGATGCAGCGCCCCTCGTCACGGAAGCGGGCGATGAGGGCGCGCACGTTGCGGGTGCTCATCACGTCCAGGCCGGCGGTGGGCTCATCCAGGATGACGTTGGGCGGGTCGTGGATCAGCGCCTGGCCCAGGATCACGCGGCGATTCATACCGGCGGAGAAGCCCTCCGCGCGCCGGTCAGCGAAGTCGGCTATCTCCAGCATCTCCAACACGGTGCTGACTCGCTGTTCCAACTTGGAGCCATCCAGTCCGTGGAGGCGGCCGTAAAAGCGGAGGTGCTCGCGGGGGGTGAAGCGGGCGTACAGCCCGGCCCTCTCGACCAGCAGGCCGATGCGGGCGCGCACTCGGGCGCTCTGCTTGCGCACGTCCAGTCCGTCCACCGTGGCGGTGCCGGCGGTGGGCTCAAGGACGGTGGCGAGCAGTCGCAGCAGGGTGGTCTTGCCCGCGCCGTTGGGCCCCAGCAGGCCGAAGACCTCACCGTCGTGGCAGGTGAAGGACACCCCGTCTACGGCCACCAGTTCTTTGAAGCGTTTGGCGAGTCCCAGGACTTCGATCACAGGCCCAATTATACGGCATGCGGGGAGAGAAGCAAGCGACTACCTTGACATGTCACATTGCACGGGTGTTTTACTCCATCGCTCTCAGCCACCGTCCCCGGGGGCGGGTCTGCGAGTGAACCCGCCCATGGGACGCCCTCGAGACAGGGGCTTGGAGCGATTTAAGGTCAGTCTGGCATTGTCAATCTGCTTTCAATGCCTGGCAGTTATGTCAAATGTACCGGTTATGTCAAGTTTTCACGTGAAACATCTGGGCAGAGAATGAGATTCTTCGCCTCCGCTGCGCTCCGGCTCAGAATGACGGGTCGTCAATTCACGGTTGGCAGAACACTAGGGAGCGAGGTTGAAGAACTCTCGCAGCAGGTCGGGGTAGTGCTTGATGCGCATGTCCAGTTCGGTGAGAGCCCAGAACTCATAGGCCAGGCCGTGCTGCCCACAGTAGGCGCCGATCTCCTCCCGCACCCTGGCGGACATGGCACAACTGACGACGAAGACCACGCCAGCGGGCCGCAGATGGGGCTTCTCCTGCGCCAGCCGCAGGTATTTGTCCACCTCGTCCTTCAGCGTTCTGACGTTGATCGAGCGGTATCGCTTGCACTGGAAGTACCAGAGTTCCTCTCCTTGCGGGGTGGGCTTGTAGGCGACCACGTCCCGCCCCTGTTCGCTGCCAGCCAGCCCCAGGTGCTCGGCCTTGGTGTATCCCTCGCGTTCCACCAGCCACAGGCAGAGGCGCTCGAAATCCGCTGGGGAGAGCCGATCGAACGAGAGTACGTGTCTCGTTGCAGCGAGAGATGGATACTCTGGTTTGCCAGGTTCAGCGGCGGCAACCATACGATCACCGATCGTGACATTGCCCTGCACATCCCTACCGACGACCACGCCTCCCGCACCGGCCGCGACCGCACCCTCGCCCACCGCGACCGCCCCGCTGCCGGAGACGAAGACGTTGATCATCTGTCCCTCGCGGCGCGTATCCTCGCTGCGGGCCACGGCGATATAGACGGTGTGCTCGCAGAAGCGCGGTTCCCCGGTCTGATCCTCGTACTCCACTCGCACCCGCAGCGGGACGCTGTCGCCGTGCGCGCGGGGGCGGACGTCGAGCCAGTCGGTGCGCTCGCGCCCGGCTCGTAGCGTGGCGATCTGGCGGGTGGTGGTCACCTGCCCCTCGAACTGGTCGCCGCTAGCGCGGATGATGAGGTTGCGCGCCGGGCCGTACCCCTCGTTGCGCACGATGAACTGGAGGCGCGACCAGGCATCCAGCACCAACCCCTCGCCGAGTTGGGCGTCCAGGGTGATGACCGGCTGCCGGAGGAAGCGGGCTACTTCCCGCTGGCAGGCGGCTGCCCGTTCCATCTCCCCCTCGGCCTCAAAGAGCCGCGCAGCCCCGGTCCAGGCGGCTGCCCGTTCCTCGTCGCCACATGTACCGCCTTCCAACGACCGGGCGTGGGCCTCTAAAGCCCTGGCCTGCTTGAGTGGCTGACCCAGACTGGACCACAGGTCGGCGGCCTGTTGCCAGGCCCCGGCCGCCTCGTACTGCGTGGCTGCGTGCTCCCGTTCGCCCGCCGCCTGCCACAGTTCGGCCGCCTCGGACGGCTTGCCGTGGGCCTCCAGCAGTGCGGCCCCACGGGCGAACTGGCCCAGACCGGCGTAGGCGGCCGCGGCCGCGCCCCAGTGACCGGTGGCCTCGTGCTCAGCCGCGCTGAGGGGGCGCACGACGGCGGTCAGGACGCCGCCTCGGTCGGCGACGAGGATGCAGGGGGTGGGGGGCTCGCCGCAGGTGGCCACGACCGGGGAGACCTCGACCCGCCGTCCAACCTCGTACCGCCACAGTTCCCGGCCGGTGACCGCGTCGAGGGTATATAGGTGGTGGTCGTGGCAGGCGGCGTAGACCACGCCGCCGGTTACGACCGGCGTGGCGGTGATCCTGCGCGGGGTGGGGAAGGCCCACAGTTCGCCACCGCCGGCCAGACCGAGGGCGTGGAGGCCATCGCGTGCGCCGACGAGCAGTCGCTCGCCGTCGGTCGCGGGTGGGCTAAGGGGCTTGCCCGCCGGCCCCACGTCCACCCGCCAGGCTAGCGACCCGTCCTTCACTCGCAGAGCCAGGACCGCGCCAGTACTGAGCACGGCGAAGACCCGCTCTCCGGCCACGACGGGGGTCTTGTCCAGCCAGGCGTTGGGGGACGCCTGGGCGTCGAACCGCCAACCCCCCCCAGCCCCCCCTCCAGGGGGGGAGGCAAGTCCCCCTCCAGCCTCTCTGAAGCAGGGGGGAATTCCCACCGCCAGGAGGTGCGGGCCACGACAGGGGACGTAGGCCACGCCGCCCATCAGGGCGGGGGCGGACAGGGAAGCGCTCGTCTCCAGCCTCACCCTGGCCCGTTCCGCGCCGGTGGCGATGTCCAGGGCGATGAGTGTCTGGGCGTCGGCGGTGCCGCAGGCCACATCCCCCAGGTCACGAATTGAGTTTGTAGTAGCGACTTCAGTCGCGCTTGTATCAGAACGACTAAAGTCGTCACTACGAACCTCACTATGAACCTCACTACTAATCACTGGAGCGGAGACGCGCTGCACGCCCGGCGCCCAACGGTATTGTTCTTCCCCCGCCGCGTCCAGGGCGACGAGCGCCCCCTCGCCGCGCAGCAGGTCGGTGCTGGAGGTGGAGACGAGGATGAGTGTGGGGGTGTGAGTGCTTGCCAGGCCACTCACCAGCGCGTGTTCGAATGGGTGCTGCCAGCGGGGACTGCCGTCGGCCAGGCTGAGGGCGTGGAGTGCGGAGTGCTGGGAGGGCGGGCCGGGCTCATGCGTGGGCACGAGCAGCAGGTCTCCCACGACCAGCAGCGGCCCGGCGGGGGGCTGGTTCAAGGCTGTGGACCAGATTGCATCTGGGGCTGGCTGGGTGTCACGTTGGGTAAAGTTCACGGAGACCTCCGCGTGAAACGTGATGCGTGTTGCGTGTTGTGTGATGTATCCTCCGCTTTGTCTTACTCCTCTGGCGCAGACTCGGCAGTGGAGGCTTCGGAGGCTGGCTGTTTCTCCTCCATGTGACCGATCATCTTCTGTAGTTCAGCGTTGACCTGGCGCAGGGCGGAGAGCAGATGAGGCTGCACTTCTTGCAGGGCATGTTCGCCCGCCGCACGGGCCGATGCAGCCGCCTTCTGTGCCTCCCGGCGCACCTTCTGCCCGTCGGGCGAATCGCTGGCTTCTTTGATCGCCTGGCCGACCTTGTCAACCATCGCCTCCAGGCCAGTTCGCATGTCTCGCAGGTGCTGGCGGTTTTCCTCGTTCTCCCAGGCGGTGCGGAAAGCCTGGGCCAGGCTCTCGCCCAGGGCCTGGAATTGCCCGCCGACCTCGCGCCAGGTCTCTTCGGTCGTTTGTTCGTTGGTCATGGTACATCTC
>JAUWNP010000081.1 GCA_030612585.1 Anaerolineae bacterium | reverse complement strand
TCAATGCTGTGGAAGTAGCCGAAGTGTGTTTTATGAGATGAGCCATTATGGACATCTTGACGGAGGAGGAATATGCCAAAGGCAAAAGGAATGGTTGTGATTGACGAGGACCGTTGCAAGGGGTGCGGCCTGTGCGTGGCCGTCTGCCCCGTGCACATCCTCCAACTGGCAGAGGGGCGGTTCAACGTCAAGGGGTACTGGCCCGTCGAGGTGACTGACCCCGGAGCGTGCACCGGGTGCGCCATGTGCGCTGTCATCTGCCCCGACGTGGTCTTCACCGTATATCGGCGGAGGCGCAGGCCCGTTCGACAAGCTCAGGGTAGGCCCGTTCGACAGGCTCAGGGCAGGCCCGTTCGGCAGGCTCAAGGCAGGCCCAGACGGGCGCCCGCCGCCGCGTAGGAGGTAAGAAAAGAATGGCCAAAGAACTACTCGAAGGGAATGCAGCCATCGCTGAGGCTGCCATACGGGCGGGGGTCGAAGCCTTCTTCGGCTACCCCATCACGCCCCAGACGGAGGTGTTGGAGCACTTTTCCAGGCGGCTGCCCGAGGAGGGGCGTGTCTTTTTGCAGGCCGAAAGCGAAATCGCGTCCATCAACATGGTCTACGGCGCGGCCTGTGCCGGCGCGCGGGTGATGACCTCCTCCTCCAGCCCCGGTGTCAGCCTGATGCAGGAGGGCATCTCCTACATCGCCTGCTCCGAGGTGCCGGCGGTAATCACCAACATCATGCGCGGTGGGCCGGGCCTGGGCAACGTCCAGCCCGCGCAAGGGGACTATTTCCAGGCGGTCAAATCCGCCGGTCATGGCGACTATCACATGATCGCCCTGGCTCCGGCCAGCGTGCAGGAGGCGATTGACCTGGTGGTGCTGGCCTTCGATCTGGCGGACAAGTACCGCACCATCGTCATCATCGTTGCCGACGGTTCCATCGGCCAGATGATGGAGCCGGCGGAACTGCCACCTATGCGCCCGGTGCGCCCGCCTGAGGAACGACCTGCCTGGGCGCTCACCGGCGCCAAAGGGCGGGAGCACAACATCATCACCTCACTCTACCTGGGCGCTGAGAAGATGGAGCAGATCAACCTGCACTTGCAGGCCAAACTGAAAAAGATCGCCGAAAACGAGGTGCGCTGGAAGGAATATAGCACCGAGGACGCCGACCTGCTGCTGGTGGCCTTTGGCACCATGGGTCGCATCTGCCAGACAGTGGTGCGGGAGGCGCGGGCGCAGGGGATAAAGGTGGGACTGTTGCGGCCCGTCACCCTTTGGCCCTTCCCCAGCGCTCGCATCGCCGAGTTGGCCGGGCAGGTGAAAGGCATCTTGACGGTCGAGATGAACGCCGGGCAAATGGTCGAGGACGTGCGCTTGGCCGTCGAGGGCGCCTGTCCGGTGCGGTTCTATGGGCGGATGGGAGGCATTGTCCCACTGCCCGACGATATCCTGCCCGAACTGGATAAACTGGCCGCTGAGGCTTCGCCCCGAGGCTCAGCCCGAGGGGTCGCTGGCGAGGAGGAGGTTTAGTAATGGCAACCGTTGATATTCCTGCGGATATGGAACTGGTCTACGGATACCCGGAGAGCCTGACCGAGGCTCACACCCACTATTGTCCCGGATGCACCCATGGGGTCATCCATCGCCTCGTCGCCGAGGTGCTGGACGAACTGGACGTGCGGGAGCGCACCATCGGCATTGCCCCGGTGGGCTGTTCTGTGCTGGCCTACTACTACTTCAACGTGGACATGGCGGAGGCGGCCCACGGCCGCGCGCCGGCGATGGCCACTGGTCTCAAGCGCGTCAGTCCGGACAAGGTGGTCTTCACCTACCAGGGAGACGGCGACCTGGCGTCTATCGGCATAGCAGAGATTGCTTACGCGGCCAATCGGGGCGATCTGTTCACTACCATCTTCGTCAACAATGCCATTTACGGCATGACCGGCGGGCAGATGGCCCCCACGACGCTGGCTGGGCAGGTGACGACGTCGTCGCCGACAGGACGGGACGTGGCAACGACTGGTTACCCGGTTAGGATGGCCGAGATGCTGGGCGGCCTCCAGGGCGCGGCTTACGTCACCCGCCAGGCGGTGCTGGACGTGCCGGGCATCCGGCGGACCAAGAAAGCGATCAAACTGGCCTTCCAGACCCAACTGGCCGGCCTGGGCTTCTCGATGGTTGAGATCATCTCCACCTGTAGCACTAACTGGCACATGGGGGTCATACAGGCGATGGAGTGGGCCAAGAAGGAAATGGTGGCCTACTTCCCGTTGGGCGACACGAAGATGACCGACGAAGTGCGAGCGCTGAAGGGAGGGAAATAACGATGCAGCAAGAGATCATCATTTCTGGCTTCGGCGGGCAAGGGACGCTCTTCTCCGGGCAGTTGCTGGCTTACGCCGCGATGGACAGTGGTTGCCACGTGACGTGGATTCCTTCCTATGGCCCGGAGATGCGCGGCGGCAAGGCCCGCTGCACCGTCATCGTGGCCGATGGGGAGATCGGCTCCCCGCTGGTGCGGCGACCCAGTGCGGCCATCGTGCTCAACATCCCTTCGATGGAGGCCTTCGAGCCGGCGATCAAGCCCGGTGGTGTGCTGGTGGTCAATAGTTCCCTGGTGCCGCAAAAGAGTAGTCGCACTGACATCCGTGTTTTCTATATCCCTGCCACCGACATGGCGATTGAACTGGGCAATGTCCGCCTGGCGAACGTCATCTGTCTGGCTACGCTGGTGGAGGCCACCGGTGTCGTGTCGTTAGAGGCGGTCAGGCAGGCGCTAGACGATCATCTGCCAGAGCGACACCGTAAACTGCTGGGGCTGAACATGGAGGCAATGGACAAGGGCGCAGCGTTGGTGAGCGGTTAGTAGCAGTCAGCAGTCAGCGGTTAGCAAGGACTTGTGTTTAACGGCTACCTGCTACCTGTTAACGGCTATTTCAGGGAGGAACGTCAATGACTCTGATCAGTGCTATGAAACCGGAACTTGAGGAGGCGGCCCCGCGCGGTCTGGGGCGGGGGCGGCGCGTTGGCGTCATTGTGCTGGGGGTGATTCTGGTTGGGGCGGCTTGTGTCATAATCGGCCTGGCCTTTGTGCAAGGTTCGTGGTGGTATTCCTACGGGACCGATCGAGCCCTGGATCAAGCGTCCCTGGTGCGCGTCGAGGCGATACGGGACGAGGTGGACGCTGGTGGTTCAGTGCCCGAAGCGGTGGTATGGTTGAATGCAGCGCTGGACCCCAACGCCCATCCCACCGATATACGCACCTATCTCCTCGCGGCGCAGGAGGCGCTGAAAGCAACCGGTGATCCGAAACTGGCCGAGGTTGCGGAGGAGTTGCAGGCGATCATCCAGATGATACGGCCAGCTCCCCTCTGGGAAACAACCACCCCGCGCCTCGTGTCCACGCTGGAGTGGCCCTGGTGAAGAGAACGAGATGACGACCCAGATCGGCCTGGCATTGAGCGGTGGTGGGGCTAAGGGTATAGCCCACATCGGCGTGCTCAAGGTGCTGGAGGAGGCCCGTATTCCCGTGCACATGGTGGCCGGCACCAGTATGGGCGGGGTCGTGGCCGCCATCTACGCCGCTGGCCGCTCGGCGGCTGAAATCGAGCAGTTGTTGCGCTCCCTGCGCCTGATAGACATCGCCCAGCGCGACCGCACCGGCCTGGGCCTGCTGGGCCAGGGCAAGATAGCCAGCCGCCTGCGGGAGGTCCTGGGGGGCGACCTAACCTTCGACCAGTTGAAACTGCCCCTGGCGCTCGTCGCGGTGGACCTGGAGACGGGCGAGGAGGTAGTCATCCGCGATGGTTCGGTCGTCGAGGGGGTTCTGGCGACGACCGCGCTGCCCATTATCTTCCCCCCTCTGCGCTGGAACGGCCGCTGGTTGGTGGACGGTGGCATGCTCAACCCCCTCCCCTTTGACGTCGTGCGGCGGATGGGGGCCGACCGCGTTATCGCTGTCCACACCCTGCACGATCTCTCCGACATCCTGGAGACTGAGCCCCCACCTGGTGGGCATGGGGCAGAGGCGATCATTCGCCTGTTGCTGTATCGCTCTCGCTGGACTCCGCTGCTGAACGTCAGCGAGCGCAGCATGGGTATAATGAGTCGTAAACTGATCGAGCAACGTATGCGAGAAAGCCCACCCGACCTTATGCTTGAAGTCCCGCTCAAGGATGTGGGGCTCTTCGACCTGGATCAGGTGGACGTGTGTCTGAGGGCCGGTGAAGAGACCGCTCGCCAGCACTTGTCCGAGTTGATTGGCCTGCGCGACGTGCCTCTGCCGAGTCGCTGGGCCCGTTGGTGGTGGGCGTTGCGCCAGCGACTGTCTGGCTGAATCATCACGTTTCACGCATCACGTTTCACGCTAAGATGTATCGCAAAGTAGTTGTCCCACTAGATGGTTCGGAACTGGCCGAGGAGGTACTACCTCACGTCGTGGAGATGATCCGCGGCCGGGATAGCCAGGTCTACTTGCTCTCTGTCACTCCGATGATGAGAGGAGTAGCGCGGCCTGTCGTGGATTTGCGTCCTGATGGCGAGGAACGGCAGCGCGTCGAGCAGGAACTGAAGGAGTACTTGCGGAAAGTGGCAAGCAGGCTGGAGTCGGTCGCCGCCGAGGTAGAGGCGACTGTACGCTCCGGCCGGCCGGCCGACGAGATACTGACCTTCGCCGACAACGTAGGTGCAGACCTGATCGCGATGACCACGCATGGGCGCTCTGGTATTCGCGACTGGATCTTCGGCAGTGTGGCCGACCGGATACTGCGCGGCGCCACGTGTCCGGTGCTGTTGGTGCGAGCCGGGCAGACTAAACTCAGAACGACCTATCAGCGCATCCTGATACCACTGGACGGCTCCGAACTGGCGGAGCAGATATTGCCCTACGTGAAAGCGTTCATCCGTTCCGATCGGACCTCCCCCCTGGAGGGGGGATTGAGGGGGGCCACACGCGTCTTCCTCGTCTCGGTTCTGACGACCGGGCTGGGTGATCGCACAGTGACGCTGCTGACCAGTTATCCACCCGGGCTACAACTCTCCGCGACGGCGCTGCACTATGCAGAGGTCGAGATGCAGCGTTATCTGCGCAGCGTGGCGGCGGTGTTACGCGACCACGGCGCGATAGTAAACATCGGAGTCCGGCAGGGCGCACCGGCCTATGAAATCTTGACCTACGCCGCCGAAGTCGAGGCAGACTTGATCGGCATGACCACTCACGGGCTTTCTGGCCTGAGCCGGTGGGTATATGGCAACGTGGCGGGCAAGGTGCTGCAGGGGGCACATAGCCCCGTGCTTCTGGTCCGTCCTACATCCGAAACCTGACAGGTTTTCCTAAACCTGTCAGGTTTGAGAGCAAGGAGGAAAAAGAATATGAACATTGGCATCCCGAAGGAGCGCAGGGACTTGGAGCGACGGGTGGGGCTGACCCCCTACGGTGTGGATTTACTCACCCGCGCCGGTCACATGTGCTACATTGAGAAAGAGGCCGGGTTGGGGGCCGGCTTCACCGATCATGACTACGAGCGGGCTGGCGGGCGTATCGTCTATTCTGGTGAGGAGGTCTATGGCCGGGCCGACATGGTGCTCAAAGCGGTGCGACCTACTCAGGAGGAACTGGATTGGCTGCGCGAGGGACAGATCATCGCCGGCTTTTTGCATCTAGCCGCCGCCCGTCGCCGCACAGTCGAGGTGCTGCTGGAGAAGCGCATCACCGCTATCGCCTACGAGACCATCGAGGAGGACGATGGGACCTTGCCGGTGTTGCGCACGATGAGCGAGGTGGCTGGGCGTATGGCCCCACAACTGGCCGCCACCTTCTTGCAGAGCGACCATGGCGGGCGGGGAGTGCTCCTCAGCGGCGTGCCGGGCATCCCGCCGGCCAGGGTCGCCATCCTGGGGGCAGGAGTGCTGGGCACGAACGCTGCCCGTACCTTCCTTGGGATGGGGGCCGACGTGTTTGTCCTCGACCGTAACCTGGAGAGACTCCGTGAGATAGACCAGGAGTTTGATGGTCGCGTCACCACGATGGTATCCTATCCCTTCAACATCGCCCGCGTGGCCCGCTTTGCCGAGGTGCTGGTTGGTGCGGTCTTGGTACCGGGGGCCATAGCCCCTATCATCGTCACCCGCGAGATGGTCCGCTCAATGAAGAGGGGGGCGGTCATTCTCGACTTCAGCATTGACCAGGGTGGGTGCGTGGAGACCAGCCGGCTCACCACGCTGCGAGACCCCGTCTTTATCGAGGAAGGGGTGGTCCATTTCTGCGTTCCCAATGTACCAGGGGCGGTTCCACGCACGGCGACCCATGCCTTCAACAACGCGGTCTGGGCCCACCTGCGTCACGTCGCCGAGGTGGGGCCGGAGCAGGCGCTGGAGGAGATGCCGGACCTGGCCCGGGGGGTCGCCACCAGAGATGGCGAGATCGTGAACGAACCGCTGGCCGCAGCCTACTACGCCGGAACGGGGGAGTAAACGATGAGTTGGATGAAGACTTACGAGAGCCGTGTCACGACCGCTGAGGAGGCCGTCAAGACCATCAAGTCAGGAGACCGTATCTTCCTCACCGGCAACTGCAGCGTGCCGCAGAAGTTGATGGAAGCATTGGTCGCTCGTGCCCCTGAGTTGGAGAATGTCGAGGTCTGCCATGCCCTCACCATCGGATCGAGCGATTACGTCGCGCCGGAGATGGAGGGCCACATCCGCGCCAATGCGCTGTTCATCGGCCCCAACGTACGCCAGGCGGTGCAGAAGGGGCAGGCCGATTTCACCCCCGTGCTCCTTTCGGAGTTTACGCTGCTCTTCAAGCAGGGCACCTTGCCGCTGGACGTCACCTTCGCCCACCTTTCACCGCCCGACGAGCATGGCTTCTGTTCCTATGGTATTGAGACCGGGCTGACCAAGTCGCCGGCCGAAGCGTCAAAAATCATCATCGCCGAGGTCAACGAGAACATGCCCCGCTGCCTGGGCGATTCCTTCATCCACGTCAGCCGCCTGGACTACATCGTGCCGGTGGACTATCCCCTGCTGGAACTATCGATGACGGAGGGTGGGCTTTCGGACGTCCACGTCAAGATCGGCGAGTATATCGCCGAACTGATCCCCGATGGGGCGACGATGCAGATGGGCATCGGCGCGATCCCCGACGCCGTGCTCAATTTTCTGGGCGACAAGAAAGACCTGGGAGTGCACACCGAGTTGTTCTCTGACAGCGTGATTGACCTGGTGGAGGCTGGTGTGCTCACCAACGCCCGCAAGACGCTGCACCCTGGCAAGATCACGGCCGGCTTTATGCTCGGCACGAAGCGGCTCTACGAGTGGGTGCACGACAACCCGCTTATCGAACTGCACCGTACCGAGTACGTCAACGATCCCTTCGTCATCGCGCAGAACTACCGGCAGGTGGCGATCAACTCGGCCATCGAGATAGATCTGACGGGGCAGGTGTGCGCCGATTCTATCGGCCCCAAACTGTACAGCGGCGTGGGGGGCCAACTGGATTTCATCTACGGAGCGTCTCGCTCTGAGGGAGGCGTGCCCGTCATCGCGCTGCCGGCTACCGCCAAAGGAGGGACGCTAAGCCGCATAGTGCCCATGCTCAAGCAGGGCGCGGGGGTTGTCACCTCTCGCTATCACGTCCACTATGTGGTGACGGAGTACGGGGTGACGGACCTGTACGGCAAGACGATCCGCCAGCGGGCGCAGGCGCTAATCAACGTCGCCGCCCCCCAGTTCCGGGACGAACTGACGCGGGCAGCGAAGGAGTTGCACTACATTTAGATTGGTAAATCAGCGGGCTGGTAGTCGCTGCCAGTGTCTCGACTACCAGTCTACCAATTTCCCAATGTACCAATCTACCAGTTTCCTAACCTACTTCTCCTCAAACTTCTCCACCTGGTAGGTGTACACGTCGAGGCCGGGATGGTGGTAGGCGTCATCGGGAAGGAAGGCTTTGAGACATAGGTGCTGCAGGAATTGGTGAGGCTCTGGTAGTTTCTCCCATACTTGAGGGAGGAAGGTGGCCCGATTCCAGCCGCGTTCGATGACGACGCCGTCCACGCCTGGGTGCAATTTGGCGATGAGGTCGTCGGGGCCGTCGTAGGACAGCGGTTGGGGGGTGCTCAATACGGAGATTTCGACGTGCAAGTCGTCCAACTCCTCTGGGCGCACGGGTGGGAAGCGGGGATCGTGGAAGGCCGCACCGAGACCGTTTTCGCGCACGTCGAGCACCAGTGGACGGCGCGCTTCCAGCGAGCCGATGCAGCCTCGTAACTGGTCATGCTTGGTCAGCGTGACGAAGCAGGCCCCGTCGTGGGTGAGGGACTCGGGCAGCGCGTCCAGGTCTATCGGTGGCGGCTCCTCCCCGCGCAGGTGGCGGGCGATGGTCTTGCGGGCTAGTTTCAGTAGATATTGGCGGTCTGCGAGTGAAAGGGACATAGGCGGTCTCCTGTCCGTCTAGAACCGTCCACCTAGAAGACGATAGCGGCGTAGCCGACGAAGTCGGTGGCTGGACCCCGGGGCATAACGTGGTGGCTGGTGGTGTACTCCAGCAGATAGCCCTTCTCCGCCCCCAGCGTCCGGGCGGCGGCGACCGTTCCGGCCACCGCTCCACCCCCGCAAGCGTTGTGGTGGGCGGCGGTCTCGGCGACGATCCCCTCCGCCCGCATAGCCAGGATAAGGTTGATGACTCGCTCATCGTTGGCCTGTACCCACTCCAGCGCCCGCTCGCCTGTGCCGGCTGGCGCGAAGCCGTAGTACGTCGCGCCATAGTGGGTCAGGTCGGTGGTGCCGACGATGGCGATGGGCCTCTGCGCCGCGCTCACCGCCTGCCCGATGACCTCGCCAGCGCGGGCGGCGTCTTCGTCGGGGGGGATCATGATGGGGAGAATCTTCGCCTCAGGGAAGAGGTGTTGGATGAAAGGCACCTGCACCTCGGCAGAGTGCTCGCCGGAGTGAGCCTCCGGGGAATTGATCAACAGGCCGGCGCTAGCCTCGATGATGGCCGCTGCCAGTTCCTCATCCACCTCGACCTCACCCAGGGGGGTGGCCCAACGGCCACGGGCGTAGACGGCCGGGCTGGACGCACCCCAGCGGTGCATGGCACTGACGAGGACGAAGGTCTCAGGGGCCCCTTGGGCGTTGATGGCGGCAAAGACTCTGGCGGCAACAGCGCCGGAGAAGACCCATCCGGCATGGGGCACCAGGCCAGCGACGATCTTCTCAGGGATGTCGGGGCTGGGTCCGGCTGGCAGACACTGCTCGATCATCCTGACGCAACTCGTGCGGTCGCCGGGATAGAACTGGCCGGCGACGGCTGGCCGACGGACAGGTAACTTGGACATCAGGCACCTCCCATATCAATTAACAATGACCAATTAACAATGATAAATCTCAAGAGCAGATCGCTAACGGCTAACGGCTCACTGCTGATTGCTGACTGCTAACCGCTGATTATGGCCATACTCCCGGAATGGCGTGGCTGCACCGAGGACATACGCCGCGTTCATGTGACATCTCAGCCGATTTGTGCCAGCGCCACCGCTGCCGCTCCCAACACGCCTGCGTTGTCACTCAACTCGGCCCGCACGACCCGCACTGCCTGGGCCTGCGTGGCAAAGGCATGTCGGTCAATGGCACGCCGCACTGGCCCGAAGAGCGGTTCCCCAATGTTCGTCAAGCCACCACCGATGACGATGAGTTGCGGGTTGAACAGGTTGACCAGGTTGGCCATCCCTAGGCCCAGGTAATTCATCGCCTCGGCCAGGATTTCCCGCGCTTCCACGTCTCCCTGGCTGGCGGCCTCGGCCACCAGTTTCGCCGTGATGCGTTTCGGTGCGCCTTCCGCCAGGTCGGCTATCAGCGTCGGTACGCCACGGGCCACGCGCTCGCGGGCCTGGCGCGCGATGGCCGTGCCGGAGGCCAGCGCCTCCAGGCAGCCCCGGTTCCCACAGCCGCAACGCGGCCCATTAGGCATGATGGTGATGTGGCCGATCTCACCCGCCATTCCGCTGGCCCCGTGATACAATTTTCCGTCGAGGATCAGTCCACCACCGATGCCGGTGCTGACCGTGACGTAGATCATGTGCTCCGCGCCTCGCCCGGCACCGAAGCGAAACTCGCCCAGCGCTGCCGCGTTGGCGTCATTCTCCAGAAAAGTCGCGATTCCCAGTTCATCCTCAACCAGTCGTTTGAGAGGCACGCGGTCCCAGCCGGGCAGGTTGGGCGGAGCCACCACCACGCCCGCCTCAATATCGAGGGGGCCTGGTGCGCCGATGCCCACCGCCGCCACCTGTGCCTGAGTCACCCCCGCCTGTACCATCACCTGGCGGGCACCGCCTAGCATACGCTCGATGACCGCCTTCTGACCCGCTGTCGCGTGGGTCTCCCGGTAGTCTTGAGCGATGATTGTGCCAGCGCTGTCTGCTAGAGCGGTGCTGATCTTGGTGCCGCCCAGATCAATGCCGATGACGATGTGCTCGGAAATCAAGTTGTCCTCCATGCTGCTGCTGCTGCTGTTGCTGTTGCTCATTCTCGGCGCAGGATAGCATAGGGCCTTCGCTTTGTCAAGCCATCCCGCTCAACCTCTGGCCGCGATAAGAAAAAACCGCCGGACTCGCAAGAGAGCCCGGCGGTTCGTCTGAGCAGAAACCAGGTTTTCCAGAAAAAACCTGGTTTCTAAGCCAGTTTCTAAGCCACTAGTCCTCGAACACGGCGTCCAGCATCTCGTCCGGCACGTCCCAGGTGACGTTGTGGGGCGGGAGTTTCTCGTACTTCATGAACTCCGGCAACCGGTCGTCGGCCTTGGTAAAGCCGGCCGCTTTGTTAAAGGCCCGCTCCTTGTTAATGGTCTCTTTGCCGATGTTTATGATGTCGTCCGCCGTCCACTCGGTACCCATGACGCCGCTGCACTCCTCGACCAGCCCCTCGAAGCCGCTCGGGATGTCCAGGATGGGGAAGGCGATGAACAGGCAGTGACCGGAGGTGTCAATGAAGGCGGTGGAGTACTGGAAGTTGCGCGCCAGTTCCGCTTTGTCAATCTCGAGCGGATCCACCTTGCCGCCGACCCCCGCGATCTCTGGGGCGATGGTGTAGCCGGAGGTGTGATCGGCGCCCATCGTGGAGATGGCGTAGGTGTAGCCGATGCCCTTGATGGCACGAGGCTCGTAGGCCGGCATAGCCTGCCCCTTGACGGTGGGGCAGCGTATAACGCCAAAGGTCTTGGCGGTCGCCTCCGTGCCCTGGCTCAGGATTTGGCCCAGCGGCGTGCCCTTGTAGATTTCCTCCATCAACTCGATGGCGCGCTTCCCGTCGCCGAACTCGGCCAGTCCCCCCTCCATCGCCACAGCGATGGTGGCGCCGGCCTCAATGGTGTCCATTCCCAGGTCATTGCACATCCAGGTCAGTTTGCCGATCACGTCCAGGTCATCAATGCCGCAGTTGGCCCCCAATGCCCAGGTGGTCTCGTATTCGATGCAAGAGACCAATTCGGTGCCATCGGGGTTGGGGATGACGTTGGAGCACTTGATGATGCAGCCCTCGTGGCAAGGGTAACCCATCGTGCCGACGCCGCCCCGGGTCTCGCACAGTTCGGCCATGGCCTCGCCCGAGATCTTGGCCGCGCCTTCGAAGCGGCCCTCGCGAAAGTTGCGGGTGGGGAGGCCGCCGGCCTCGTTGATGATGTTGACTAGTACGGCGGTGCAGTAGGCGTTGAGGCCGCCGCCGGGCTTGGTGAGGCCGTGCTCGCGTATTGCCTCGTTCAGCTTCTTGCGCCCCTGGTTGAAGAGTTCCTTGTTGGCGATCTCGACGCCGGGCCCGCCCTTGCCGTCCACGACGATGAACTTGAGGTGCTTAGAGCCCGCCACTGCGCCCAGCCCGCCGCGGCCGGCGTAGCGGCTGGGCCGGTTGTCAATGTCGTTGAAGCAGATGCCGGCATTGGAGCCTTTCTTCTCACCAGTGATGCCGATGGTGGCGATGCCCACTTTCTTGCCAAAGCGCTCAAAGAGACCGGGAAAGATCTCATAGAGGCTCTTGCCGGCGTGCTCGTCGGCGGGGAAGAAGGTGGCACCATCCTTGGTGACGTGCAACCCCCACCAACCGTCGTCTTCGGGGTAGCCTTCGACGACGATGGCTTTGATCCCCAGTCGGGCGACCAGTTGCGGCCAGCGGGTGCCAGCGTTCGACTCCTTGATGCCGCCGGTGAGGGGAGACTTGGCGCCTACCGAGATCCGGCCCGAGCTCGCTGCGTTGGTGCCGGTGACGATCCCGGGAGCGAAGACGAGTTTGTTGTTCGGCCCCAGCGGGTGGCAGGTGGCGTCCACCTCATCGTAGATGAGAGTGGACGTGAGGGCGCGACCGGCGAGGAACTTGTACTTGTCGGGTACGTCCTCATAGGTGGCGGTGCGGTCGGTCATGTTGACACGCAGGATTTTGGACACTTGTGTACCTCCTTAAGATTTGAAACGTGAAGCGAGTTTTTCAGAAACCAGGTTTTCCAGAAAAAACCTGGTTTCACAACAAAAGGAGGTCACCTCTGGCCAGGATGTGAAGTACCAGGCCACGAAGTGCCTCCTTTGCAAACACGGCGGGCGCAGAGATTGCTCCCCACACCTTATCGCTCACCCGCCCCGGAGGGAACGAGGTGAGTCGGAGGGCTATGGCATTTTCTCAGACGTGCGCAAGTTGAATGGGCGCACTCACCACACGTGGACGGAGAAGCCTGGATCTGGCCGGAGCCAGTTCACCTACGTCCACGTATACTACAGGTCGGTCCGGAGTATCATCGTGAAGATGATAACGCCTGGAGATGTCCAGGCTGTGTCGGGAGAATTCAGGATCGTTATTATCCACCAGCACGATTAAGGCTCCGTCAGGGACTTGGGAGACAAATTCTGGGTGCTCAATTACGTAGCGGTCGAACTCAGCAAGCAGTTCGTCGTACTTCAGTTCGTATAAACTGCTCATCGTTTCATCTCCTGCTCGTACACCCTCCGATACCGACGCCAGTTTCGTCGAATGTCCCGCTGTCCGTACGTGAGAACTTCGGCGTTGGAGTAGTGAGGAAACTTCTCCTTGGACTGCGAGCCATCTGGGTGCATCACGTCTTTGTGAGGACGACCGTGCGCAGTATCATACCGCACGATTGGACGCCATTCCCCCTTGATCAGTGCTTCGTACTGAATCCTGAACAGGACGACGTACCTTCTTTCCCATCGATGGTAGTGACGATAGCGATCTACGCCACTCTCTCCCAGAAGGGTTATGTAGTCCTTTTCGCCCACCGTGCCATGATATGACAGAAGTGCCCGCTTGTCAAGTCCTCTCCCCACCGGCGATTGGCAGGCGGGCTATTCATCCGGTTGGGTGTATGCGTGCTGCACTCCCCCATCCTGGCGCTGGCGGAATCTCTCTTGGAGTTGCGGGGTCAGACCAGCACCGAAACGATACTGAAAGGGCCACATGCTCCGGGGGTGGGAGATGCCCACCCGGTCGCCGTCGTACAGCACTACGCCGAGGTCGGCCTCCAGGCCGGGCAGCGCTGCCAGGTCACCGTTCACAAAAGTGATCCCTCGCTCCTCGGCGGGGATTCCTAGTTGACGTACCAGGTCTCCTACCGTGCTTCCCACCGGCATTTCCAGATTCAGTTGTGCATAACTGCCCTGGCTTGCCTCTCCGGCGTACTGGGCCAATGGGCCGTAGAGCCAGATTTCTACTTTGATGGTCGCCATAATCGTAAACTCCATACGTAGGGAACTCCGTTTTAACGCAATGGCGCAAAACTCACCCTACCCAGTCACAGCACAAGTTTGGCGACGGTGACACCCGCGCCGCCCTCTCTGTCGCCGCCGGCCGCGTAACTACTGACGAGGGGATGGTCGGCCAGGAAGCCGCGCACGGCACGCCGCAACGCGCCAGTGCCCTTGCCGTGGATGATGCGCACCCACGGCAACTCGGCCCGCGACGCTGTGTCCAGGTAGCGGTCCAGTTGCTGCAGGGCTTCCTCGACAGTGCAACCCCGCAAGTCGAGACGCACGCCAGGAGAGGAGACAGCGCTGGCGTGGATGAACTCCTCCCCCAGTCCCTCCCCTGCGGGGGGAGGGGGGATGGTGGCGCGCAGTTCCAGTGCTGTCAGGCTCACGCGGGTGCGGCCCAGCCCGACTTGTACTTCGGCCTCTTCTCTGTCCACCTCAAGGACTTGCCCCTCCGCGCTCAGCGGGTGCACCCAGACGGTGTCGCCAGGGCGGATGGTCCGCTGCGTCACTTCGGGCAGAGTGGGGAGTTCCAGCGGCTCTGGCTTGGCCACTTGGGCCTCCAGCGTTTCGATGGCCCCCTTGACCGCAGCCACGGTCTCCAGCGGCGCGGCGGCAGTCTGCAGGCGGCGTCGCAGACTACGCACCTCAGTGCTCAATGTCTCCAGTTCTGCCGTTGTTTCCTCCCGGGCCTGCTCCAGGATTTCCTGACGTTCTTGCTCAATCGTTGACAGCCGCTCGCGCAGGTCGCGTGCCAGTTTTTCGGCCTCGGCGCGGGCAGCGCTGGCCTCGTCACGCGCCTGGGCCGTCTGTATGCGCAGCCGGTGGATGTCGGCCAGCATATCCTCGGTGTGCAGGTCGGCTGGCGAGACCATCTGGCGCGCTGCCCCGACGATTCCCTGTGGCAGTCCCAGCCGCTGGGCTATGGCGAAGGCGTTGGAACGGCCCGGCAGACCGATGGTCAGTTTGTAGGTCGGGCTGAGTTTCTCTGGGTCGAACTCGACGCAAGCGTTGCGCACGCCAGGGGTGAGTTGGGCGTAAGTCTTGAGTTCGGGATAGTGGGTGGCTACGAAGGTGGTCGTCCCACGGTGGCGGAAGTGGTCCAACAGGGCATGGGCCAGCGCCGCTCCCTCGGCCGGGTCGGTGCCCGCGCCCAGTTCATCCAGCAGCACCAGGCTGCGAGCGTTGGCCTGGTCGAGGAACGAGACGATGTTGGTCAGATGGGAGGAGAAGGTGGAAAGGTTCTGCTCGATGGATTGCTCATCGCCGATGTCGGCGTATACCGCTTCGAAGGGAGAGAGGGACGAGCCCGGCTCGACCGGGAGGTGCAGCCCGGCCTGGGCCATCAGCGTCAGCAGACCCACGGTCTTCAGGCTGACGGTTTTGCCGCCTGTGTTGGGGCCGGTGATGATCAACACGTGCGTCTCATCATCCAGAACGACGTTTATGGGCACGACGGTGGCGGGGTCGAGGAGGGGGTGGCGGGCGGAGATGAGGCGGATGGTTGATTGGTTGGTTAGTTGGTTGGTTGGTTGGTTAGTTGGTTTGTTGGTTAGTTTGTTGGTTGGTTTGTTGGGGATGAGTTCGGGAGCGGTGGCATCAATGGCGTCGGCGTATTTTGCTTTGGCGAAGGCCAGGTCCAGTTCGGCCAGCGTCTCCACGGTCTCTTCGATCTCGGCTGCGCGTTCGGCGATGTGGTTGGAGAGGTGGGTCAGGATGCGATGTATTTCTTGCTGCTCTTCGAGTTGGAGTTCGCGCCAGGCGTTGTTCAGTTCGACGACGGACAGGGGCTCAATGAAGATGGTCGCACCGGAGGCGGATGCGTCGTGGACGACGCCCCGGATGCGGCCCTTGAAGTCGGCCTTGAGCGGGATGACGTAGCGGCCTTCGCGTTGCGTGATGATCGGCTCCTGCAGAAAAAGAGCGTTGTGGGGCGAGTGGACGATGCTTTGCAGTTTATCCTGTATCCGGCCGTGTGCGATGCGCACCTCGCGGCGGATGCGGGCCAATTTGGGAGAGGCGTTGTCGCGCACGTTCCCACGCTCATCCAGGCAGCGACTGATCTCCTCTATGACTTCGGGGCAGGGTTGAATGATGCCAGCCAGGTTCGCCAGACGGGGGAATTGGATCTCCAGACGGCTCAGAGTGCGGTGGAGGTTGCGGGCGGCAACGAGGGTGTCGCGCACATCGAGCAGTTCCGATGGCGGCAACGCTGCCCCTCGTTGAGCGGCCGTCACCAGAGGGCGGACGTCGTGCGCGCCGCCCAAGGTGGTGCCCGGCTTGGCCTCCAGCAGCGCGCGGGCCTCGCTCGTCGTCTCCACCCGCTGGCGAATCTCTCGCAGGTTGGTTGCTGGCGTGAGCGCGCGTGCCAATTCTGCCCCGGCGGAGAAACTGGTGTAGGTCGCCAGACGTGCCAGGACCTTGGGAAGTTCTAGCGTAGTCAGGTGTTTAGTGTCCACGCGGCAGGTCCAGGTCGTAGGCGTAAATCGGGGGTGGTCTCCTGGGGAACCAGAATGACTGGGTGGTGTAGTACAGGTGGAGTACCTGGTTGAATCTTGGGCGGAGGAAGGCTTCGTTGTGCGCCCGGCGTCCCAACTGCCCATAGCCGATGGTGTTGAACAACAGGCTGGCGACTATGACGCCGATGATCAGATAGATGAATAAGCCACCCGGGTTGTCCAGGATGCCCACTACAGGCAGTGTCGTGTCCCGGAAGGACGTCCGGCCGAGGATTTCCAGTGTGATCCAGATGATGGCCGTCAGCACGCCGAAGGAGAGGGCCAGGATGTTGCGGTCTACTTCATCGCCGAAGGGAGCGCCGACGAAAGGAGCGGTAGTTTGATAGAAAGTTGCTGCTACACCAGCGGCGACGTATAGCATGGCGGCGCTCATGAGGCCACGGACAATATCTTGCATGTAGCCTACGGCGCCGAAACCGACCACGACGAACAACAGCACCAGTTCAATAGGCTGGAGATCGGGGATGAGAAAGTTAAGCGCTATGATTCCGGCGATGCCCAGAACGCTGATGATCAACGGTACTACCAGGTTTTTGGCTGAGCGTCTTCTGTTTCCTCCACCTCTTATTCTCGGAGCCTGATATACGGTCACGGTTTTCTCCTTCCGCTCTACCAATCTACCAATCTACCAATTTCCCAATCCACCAATACTATACCACACGAGGGGAATGGCGCAAGTTAGTAAATGTTCGGTGACCCTTGCGAAGGTTGCGAATAGCCTTGGCAATGGGATGACAGACCCTAAGGGTTTTCGTGCAGAATTTGGCAAAAGGAGCCGTTACGCTAGCGAAAAACAGCGTTTACATGATCTTGGGCAAAACCCTTAGGGTCTCAGGCCTGGTCGTTGACGACAGGCCGCGGGCGATGCGGGTCATGGAGGCGGGGTCGTGCCACAGTGCCCCGCCGACCTGGATGGCCGTGGCACCGGCGCGAAGGAAGGCCAGGCCGTCTGCCGCGCTGTGGATGCCGCCGCAACCGATGAGCGGCACCGGCACAAGTTCGGCCACGCGGCGCAGGGCGTGCAGAGCCAGTGGCAGCACAAATGGCCCGTAGAGGCGGCCGGTGACGAAGCGGTCGCTGGGCGCGTGCCAGACGGTTCCTCGGGGTGGCGCGGCGACGGTGAGCGCGTCTGCGCCAGCCTCGACGGCCGCTCTGCACAGCGCAGCGGCCCAGACCAGCGGCAGCCGCACGATGAGGGGCTGGCTGGCGGCGGCGCGAGCCGCCCGGATGACGTCGGTGACTTCGTCGAAGAGTTCGGCAAGACCAGCCGGACCGCTGGCGATGTCGGGTAAGCCCAGTTCGATGCCGGCCACCGCTTCGACGCTCGCTAGCCGCCAGCAGCAGGAGGCTGCCTCGTTGGGAGAGGTGCCGGCGACGTGCACGATGACGGGCACGGGTGAGCGGGCCCAGGCGCGACCGTAGCGGCGCACGGCGGCGGCGACACCTGGGTTGGCCAGTCCGGTGTGGAGCAGACCCCCCCCCCCCGGCCCCCGGGCGGGGGGGGGGGGGGGGGCCTCGCCCGCCCCGGGCCGGGGGGGGGGGGGCGCGGG
>JAUWNP010000145.1 GCA_030612585.1 Anaerolineae bacterium | reverse complement strand
GTCGCCCGCCGGGCACCTCCGTGCCGGAGGCGTTGACGATTTGGAAGTAGCCACTGTAATTGCCGGGCTGCGTGGGAGCGGTCAGGTTGATTGAGATGTCCACGGTGCCCTGCGGCCCGGTGGTGGGAATACTGGTCTCGGTGGATGCATCCAGCCGGTCGCCGCCGACGAAGCGCAGTTTGTAGTCGCTCCAGGTCGAGGTGCCGCTGTTGCGCACCCGCCAGGTCTTGACCAGCGCCTGCCCCGGCGAGACGGCGCTGCCGTCGGGGAGGGTGATGTGGGAGAGGAAAGTGGCGCCGTCGGTGGAAGGAGGTGGTGGTGGAGGAGGCGGTGGTGTATGAGACGGGGGGATGATCGAGTCGAAAACGAGACTACTGTAGCCAGCGCCAAACTGTAGAAACACATTGTCTTGGGAACACGCCCGGTTGTCGTGGATGATCATGTACTTGAAGTTTGGGTCATCTGAATCGTAGTGATAACCAACGCCTGTCACAGCATGGTCGTCGTAACCAGGCCCCGGTTCACAGGTACAACCATCTGGGCAAAAGGTCGAATCCCGAAACGCTACAACCGTGGGACGATCGGCATCTATCTCAAAAGCGTACCAGTCGAACGCCTCATTGGTGGGACCTTGCTGAGTCCAGCGAACTGTGAAGTCATATCCTTTTTCGCTAGTGTAATTCAGGATTCCCGACGCGATATCTTTGGGATTGTTCCACCCTATATCATCTTCGCACCAAGTCCCCATGTATTCACGCAAGGCATTGATTGTGGATTGGTAGTCGCCTTCACTGCCTCCATCCATCAAATTCGGATATTCTCTATCTGACCAGTACCCCATTACGTTGCCAGCGGCAGTCGGGCAACAACCAACGTGACAGCCACCCTGTAGCCGACAACCGACGATAGGAAGCGGATTAGAGCCGGATGGCCAACAGTATTGGTCATAATCGGGGACGTCCAGTAGCTTTGTGTGAAGATCTCGTGAGCGCACATAGGCAACCTCAATCGCCCCATATCGGGACAAATCTGGAACATCGTGTTGTGGGTGACGAATGCTGGGAGTTTGACCGGATATGCGGAGTTGCTGCCCGCTACACATGTCAACGAGCAGCCTGGGCGATTCTCCCGCAATCTCGTAGAAATACGAAAGGGGGCCCAAATACAATGGCACCAGGGGTCTAGTGCTCAAGCCTCGCTGTACTGCGATCTGGTCAGCCGTGGTTCTAGCCCTTCCGTGTCTGGCTTGTCCTGCTGAAAACTCAAGCACCGGGTTCGGGAGACGAGTGGCACTGATAGTGATATGACCTACATCTCCATCCTCTCCCAAGACTGAGAACACATATGCCGAGAGGTTGCCAGCTAAATCATAGTGCTCAACGGGAGGCCCGAGTGTGGCGTCTACCCAGTGCGATAGTGAGACTGACTCCGCGACAAGATGACGGAACGCTATCTGAGTCGCTTCTTCCGGTGTCAGGAACTCCCCCGTCTGAAGGACAGTAGATCGGGATGCGGCAACTGCGTGTCTGGTATCACTTGGGTCGCCCCAGGTTGACATTGTCAGCAGTAGCACCAGCGCCATTGCTACAGCAAACAGCTTTCTCATCGCACACCTCCATCAATCAGGTTAAGGGCTACAGACACGAAAGCACCCCGGCGGAAGGGCACAACAACCCGCCCACCGGTGCGCTCACACTCTCGCAGAAGCACTCCATTGGTATAGTCAGGGGACACCTGTCTGTCCATCTCGGCCCCCCTAGAAGCAAATTACGTCTCACGTGGTCGGCTGCTACATCGTGGAGGTCTACCACAAATTGTGCTGCCTGTCTGTAGGGGAAGTTTGACTGTTGGTATAGGGGAAGTTTGATTGTCGTTGTAGGGAAGGTTAGACCAGTGATGCGAGGGTGAGGAGGTAAATGACCACAGACACCGAAGCGGTCCGGCAGAAAGGCACAAAGACCCACCCACCGGGACGCTCGCACGTCTCGCAAAAGCACTATGATATAGTCAGGGGACACCCGTTCGTTCATCTCCGCCCCCATAGAAACACTGGAACTGGCCCACAGGAGAAGGGTCACCAGTGTATCACACTTCCTCTTCTGCGCGCAAAAGAGGACCCCGTGAAGAAACACACAACTTACCTGCGCATCGTGTGTTTCTTCATCTGCCGTTATCTCCCAAGACGTTCTCACTGGTTTGACCACTGCCTCGGACTTGAACAGAGCCGCGAGGCAGGTCTATTCGTTGCGTTTATAGTTTACCATACCAACTCGTATCTTGCTGGACGTTCCGACAACGCCACTGAAATGATTCTCCAACGCTGGGCGCTGGAATGGCACAAAAACTGGGGAGAGGCTTGATGCCTCTCCTCGGAGCGACTGGTCAGCCTGTGCCTGCTCATATACATACTGGTCACAAGCACACAAGCATCCACTGACCAAACCTGATGTTTCAGAACCTCCAGTTCGAGGGCATCTCAAGCCGATGCCCCTGCCCTCTAACCGTCACAATGTGGCGAGGGTTGTGTGGGTCAGGTTCGGTGGGGGGTGTGGGAGGCTCTCCCAAAGCCAAGTATGCGTTCACGCGCAGCCTCCAGCGTCTCAAACGGAAGGGTTAGGGTGATTCATCCCTTAACATCAGGCGGCCTGGCCTGTGCAATTGTCTCGCGAATGTGATCCCCAAAATGCTGCGGCAGGGCAAGGATGTCTGTAGATTCGAGATGGCATACGTCTGTTTACGATACAGGGGCGCAAATAGACAATGATATTTGACAACAAGAGAAAACAGTGATATATTATATTGTACTAGTTATATTGTACTAGTTATCTTGTACTAGCGATTGTAGGGGCACCGCACCTTGGATTAGGGCAAGTTGCCAGAGAGGAGGTGGTGATATATATGGATTGACGTCAGCGTTGCTTTCAGTTGACCGGTTTTTCCAAGCAAACCGCATCTCAGAAGTAAGGAGGGTAGATAGTGCTCAAATCGTTCACATTGCTCAAATCGTTCACGTTGGTAAGTATAGTGGTCTTGCTGGCCCTTGTGTTGAGCCCGGTGTTGTTGTACAACAACGCCAATTGGGCCGGTGGCTTCAGTTGGGCGGAGGGCTTCAGTTGGGCGGACGGTTTCAGCTGGGCCGACTAGCGTTCCCATCGAGTTCTAACAGATCAAGGCAACAGCGATAGCGATGAGGCTGTCGCTGTTGTCTGTTATTGAGAGGCTTGGCCCGTGAAAATCCAAATTACGAGAAAAAGTATCACTAACTTCGTATTCCTCGTCATTATCTGCGCGGCGTGGTTCCTGATCGGCTGGGTCGTGCGAGGTCGGTTGGCCGCAAGCCAGATTGCGCAGATGGGGCCGGAAATCGCCCTGATTGAGCAAGCCCGCCAGCGACTACTGTCCGAATATCCGGACGAGCCCCTCACCACCCGCGAACTGACCTACGCGGCGATACGTGGCATGTTGCGCCATACCGGAGATCCGTACGCGGCGCTGCTCCAGCCTGCCGTCAGCCAACGGTTCTTGGATGACTTTGCGGGTCAGTCCGGCATCGTTGGCCTGTCTCTCGAAGAACAGTGTGGACAGTTATTGGTTGGTACGATCTCCCCAGGTGGTCCTGCCGATCAGGCGGGGGTGCGGCCTGGAGACGTCATTGTGGCAGTGGATGGCGTAGAGTTCGACGACGCCACGACTGGGACTGAGGCCAGCCTGATGATCCGGGGGCCAGTGGGAGAGCCAGCACATATTGTGGTCAGGCGGGGTGAAGATGTTCTGGAATTCTATCCGGTACGCCAAGGGCGGGAGATCGTGTCGTCACAGATGCTGGAGGGAGATATTGCCTACGTTGCCCTATCCGCTTTCACGACAAACACCCCACAGGAGATGAAGGATGCGCTGCAGGAGTTGCTTGTCCAGCGACCCCAGGGGCTGATCTGGGACCTGCGCGCCAATGGGGGCGGTTCAATGCAGGCAACTCAGGAGATCCTGAGCAATTTCATTGAGGATGGCCTGCTCTTCACGGCTGAACTCAAGGGAGGGGAACAGAAGCCCTATATGGCCCAAGGAGAGGGGATCGCCACGGACATCCCCTTGGTGGTCTTGATAGACGAGCATACCTACTCAGCCGGGGAAACGGCTGCCGCGACAATTTCAGAAAGAGAGAGGGGAACACTCATTGGCAATAGGACGCACGGCAAAACCACGATCAACGCGACGTATCCCCTCATTGAAGACTGTATGTTGCAGATGACCATTGGGAAGTGCCTCTCTCCAACGGGGCGCTGGTACCATGGGCAGGGCGTGCCCCCAGATGTCTTCATCAACGACGATCCAAACACTGACGAAGACGAGGTGCTCCAGTTCGCATTGGATCATCTGCATCAGAGCCTGTTGTCCGAGTAACACGGCTTCTGCCAAGTCGAGGGTCATTCTCACCATTACTTCACAACTGCTGACGAGTGCGCGTAAGCGTCCAGCGAAGCTGCGTCTCAAACCGGCAAGTAATCGAACGCAGATTCTCGCAGATTTCCGCAGATAAAGAAGATTCATATGGCGTGCAGAATGAGTAACCTCAACCAATTAGGCTTCCCGAACATCGGGTGCGGGACTTAGACATCTTCCGCAGCCCGCCTGGACCGACTGTCAACAACGATAACAGGAAGCACCAGCAGATCCAGTAGAACAAAAAGCCTGCCAGGTATCCCCGCGCAGGCCCGAGCCAGACAGTCAGTCCGCGGCCCCGCGCTTTTTGCGGAGCCGCGGACTGATCTCGCGGCAAAATGTGGTTGTCACATCCACGGCGGGCCATCCTCCCGCCTGTGTCTGGATTAGCGAGGCTGCTTTTCACTTCGACGGCGGGAGAGCATCCCCTTGTTTTACGTTCCAGGCTGTCTGTGTGCCGCCATCTTTATTACAACGGCAGGTAACGCACCTGCCCTTCCCACTCGCCATCAAGGCTACATTCCGCCAGAGCGCGACCGATGGGAACGGCTCGGCTGACTTCAAATACTCCCGGCATAGATTGGCCAGCCCGAACACGCTCGTAGGCGTACCTTGTGATCGTAGAAACGTCGTGGGTGAGCAGTACGCGTTCCTCTTGCGCTGTCCATTCCAGCACTGTCGGGTCATCCGCCCCAGAGAGACCGACGTCCTGAATGCGGACGATGTCCAGTTCCGGTTCCCAACGTAGCAGGCCGCGTACAATGTTATTGTTGAAGTTCTCGTCAGCAGCCAGCCGCAGCATAACTCACAGCCTTCTGTCCGGCACGACGAGCCAGCAGACGGTCGCGTATGCCGTGTGGGTCGAATCGATCTTCGTTCAGCTCACGCGCCTCGTCCGCTTGCCGTTGCCGCCAATGCAAATATGCTTCGACGTCTGTACGTCTTTGCAGGTAATAGCCAATCACGAAGTATACGTCGACCAGGTCCAGGGACGAATTCGGCGGTAGCGCCTTCTTTGAAGGCAGCCACAACCGTATCTAGTGTCACGCGAGTTCCACCGACTCGCACAACGCCATCCGCGTCCGTCTCCAGCGGAATGGGTTTGGTTACGATCGGAAGAGTTATGTCATCTACTTCTGTTTCTATCCCCTTCCGTGTTCTGTTCATTCTAACTCCTCCCTGTTTTCTTGCTGGCTCAACGCCGATCTGCTATTGTACCAGTCTACCGGCATAGTATAGCACAACAGCGGTAGGGATCAACATCACGGTGCGTTTCTAAACACAAGCGGCAAGTAGATTCCGCCCCCACCGCCGATGCGCGTGACCACCGGTGTGCCTTTGCCAACCACGCCCTCAGCACATCTGACGGTGTATTGTTCGTTGATCACCTCGATGCCGCTCCCGACTGTCACCTGGAACGCAAACGTACGGCTTTCGCCAGGCTCCAGCACGGGGACATCATCCCACCGTACCTGGTCGCCCACCAACCGGCCGCCAGCGGTAGCGCTGTCCGTGACATACGTAGTGTTGGCCGGGAGCACGTCGGTGATAACCAGGCTGGTGGCCTGCTGGCCCAAGTTGACCATGTGGATCGTGTAGAGCAGTTCGGCGCCTCTTTCCACCGGGTCGGGCGAGGCCGACTTGGTGACACGCAGTATAGGTTGTTCTGTGATGTACGCGACAGCCTGGACAACCACCTCGTTCAGCAGGCCGGGGTGGCTGATGACGGCCGTATTGGTGATAGGCCCCTGGTAGTCGGGATCAACCAGCACGGTGAACGTCACCACCTCGGATGAGAACGCAGCCACGTCCCCCATCCAGCGGACGCTGACAATATCGCTGATCACCTGCCCCGCGCTGGCAACGGCGTCGCGCCAGTAGGTGCTGAATTCCCAGGGCAGCCAATCGTTGACCGTGACGCCAGTCAGCGGGAGCGGGCTCGAGTTGACGATGTGCAGGGTATAGGTCAGGACAGTGTCCTGTCCTGGTAACGCCATCGTCGGCGTGACCTCTTTGTACGAGTCAATCAGCCCCACGTCTCGCACGGTCGTCGTCACAGGCTGGCCGGTATTGGAGTAGACAACGCTGTTGTTGATCCAATAGGCCGTGTATCCCTTGTTTATGATCTGCGTGCCACTCACCAGGTCGTTGTCTACGCGCACCATGAATGTGCGGTACAAATTCTCTCCAGTGCTCATCGAGGGCAACGTCCAGGAGATGACGGTCGCCTGGGGCGTGACGGGCAACGTGTGGCTCACCCCGCCGTCGCTGATGCTGATCACAGTTGTGTTCGTAGGCACGAAATCCAGCAGCCATGGCAGCCCATCGGCGCTCAGACCGCTGTTCCAGACGTTGATGGTGTAGGTCATCAACCACCCGCGCCCGATCACCGGCGGCGCAGACTTGGTCGGAATCAGATTGGCATTGTGCGTGACCCTACCGCCTGCAGTGCTAGAGACAGGCACGGTGACCCCATTACTCAGACTATCGGTGATCACCACTGTGGCCGTGTATGGGACGGGGTTGATGGTGCTCTGGCCTTCATAAGTTGTGAAGGTGATCGCCTCTCCATGACCCAGATTCCCCTCCCAGACGAAGTAGTCGCACTTTAACTCATCTTCGTTGCAGTCTGTGGGACCAGTGAGGGTGCCGACGGACGGGGTGGCGTAGAGGTCGCTGGCCTGCACGCTGATGTGATAGAAGAACAAGATGGCCATCGCGTCAAGCGCATTGCCGGGGCCGAGGTTGCGTATCACCAACGTTGGCGTGACGGGCTTGGTGCCTCCACCTGGCCCCTTGGCGATGGGATCCAACGCAGCGCTGGCCTCAAACGTGGGACCCTGGACGACGCTGGTCAACGCTTTGCCTGGCGCACGAATCCCTTCATCGCTACGCACACCATAGTCACTGTTGATGATGGGGACGTCCATCACGTCATTGATGTCGATGGTGTAGGTGAATTCGGCCGATTCGCCGGTGGGCAGGCTGGTCAATGCCCAAGAGACGACATCCCCTATCTTGGATCCACCATCCACGTAGGTTACCCCCGCTGGCACCCGGTCGGTAATGACCAGGCCCGTCGCTAGTGATCCCGCGTTGAACAGCGTGAGGATGTAGGTCATCTCGCGGTTGGAACCGGGCGGGTCGGGCCAGGTGTACTTGGAGAGCGAGAGGATCGGATCAACGACGGTGACGGTATATAGCTCGCCGGCCGTCACGCTGGTCTGCGGGCTGGAGACCTGGTAGTCGGCGTTGGCGATAACCGTCCCGCTGGGCACGTTACCCACGTCAACGCTGAAGGTAAAGAACGTTGTCTCTCCTATCTCCAGCGTTACGGGGCGCGTCCAGGTGATCATCACGTCGCTACCAGCAGTGCTGGTGACACCATCGCCTCCAACGTCACGCAGGGTCGTGTTGAGTGGCACCCGGTCGATGACGGTGATCGGCAGGTTGACCGCCGGTTGGCCCTGGTTGGCGACGACGATGGTGTAGAGTAGCGGCTTTTCGGCCCCAGGCTTGGCGGGCGCTGCGGTTTTTTTGATGGTCAGGATTGGCTGATCTGTGACGACGGTTTCGGCTGTTGCAGTGACCGGGCGGGCGATGAACGGGTTGCTGATGACCGCCGTGTTGGTCACCTTGCCGGTGAGGGCTGGGGCGGAGACGCTAAAGCTCACGACGACGGTGGCATCAAACCCCACGTCGCCTCCCCACGTCAACGTCCCGTCGCTGACGGTGGGCACGGGAGGAACGCTGGCCTGCGCGTCGCCGTTGTAGGTAGTGCCGTCGGGAATGACGTCGGTCAGCGTCGTATTAGCAGCGGTGTAGGCGCCGGTGTTGCGGATTTCGATGGCGTAGTAGAGTATCGCGCCGCCGGTGTGGGCCAGTGTGGGCGTCACCGCCTTGACCGACAGGCTGAGCTTGGGATGCCCCTCCGGTGGTTCAATGGGGTCAGCATGCGCCACCAGGGAGTTGCTGTCCAGCGCAAGCAACACAGCCGCGAGCAACAGCGATCCAACCAGGACGGGGAGCCCCAGGCGGAGCCCCTTTACCATAATCCAGTGGGTGTGACTGTTCATTTATTTCCTCCTTAGCTCAATCTCAAGGATTCTCCATCCTTCTCCCCTCAGGTGGTCTCCCTGTAAAGTGCTCCTGGCTCACCAGCCCTATCTGTGGTGCCCCGTTCCCGCTGGATCGCCAGATCCAGCGGCTTGGCGGCGGGATCTGACGATCCCTTGAGAGCAAAGCGAGGAATAACACTTGAGAGAGAGATTGCCTTCGCTCAAATCATGGGAGAGGCGGAATGCTATGTTCTTGCGAACCTATGCTGTACCAGCAATTATCTCAGTTGTCCAGGCACACAGCTCAGGCTTTGAGCAGTCAAGGATAGTGTATCACAGACTTGAAAAACTGTCATTAGTACACATGTACTACAGACTGTCCCAAAGTCAGAGCGGAGGACGAAATGGACAGAGTATTGGGTGACCCAGGGCGTGGCCCGTGATTCGGAATCCAACCCCGTTCGAATGGGGCGGAAAACGAGCAGCGCGTCGGGCACGGAGCCGCCAGCGGCGCCATGCGCTAGGTGGCTCAGGTGCTTGCACTCGCCGCCCGATACGACGCCCCCGGCGCACCATAATCGAAGAATGGCGATCAGCATGTCAAATGGCCCACTAGTGTTTGGAATTTCAGGCAAAACGCCTAATACTACAACGTGACTTTGCGCAAGAAAACAATCTACACACGCTCGGAGCGGATCGTCAGATCCGCGACTGCCCCAGAACTGGCTCGGCTAGGCGTCGGATCTGGCGATCCGGCGCGAGCAGTAGGGGAAGTAACGTTGTAGTACTAATGGGGCCCCGCGTACATCATTGGGCTGGTGGAGACGACTTTGCTCCAGGAAGGGGGAATCTGGCAAGTTGTCAATCGAGTTGATCGCCTGAAGGCCTTGCGCCACAGTCGGAGGCTCATTGTCTCACTGGCTCACTCAGCGCCATACACCTTCAGCAACTCCACCTCAGCATGCGGTGCGACGAGCAGGATGTTTGCCTGAATGTCCTGCAGGTGCTGGTATACCGCCTGTTCTCCAATACCTGACGGTGCGTAGACCGCAAAGAAAACCTGTCGAGTTGCCGATGTGATGCGCGTGCGGCGGTCGGGACCATAGAGTACACTGGAGATGAGACCTTGAGCATCGGCCATCATCATATCGCCCGGCTTCAGCACTTGTTCCCGACCGTTGAGCAGGATGTAACGTTCACTGCCCTTCGACACATCGAGTCTTACCGGCGTCTGTATGGCTCCCAGGTCATGCCCTGCCGTCAGGAGCATGTTCTTGAGTTCGGCCATAAACATCGCTTCGACGAGCGGCGAGACGCGGGGAATACCTTTGCCTTTGAGGGCAACTGACTCGAGTTGAAATTGGACGTGATAGGTCTTCTTGTAACGCTTGAGGTAGGCGTTGTATGCCTGGATAGGGGGAAGAGCCTTCAGCGCGGCTCTATCATAGCCGGAAAAACGGGATCGTAGCAGATTCTCCAATTCGTCCTTACGTTCGTCAAGCGCGACGTGATGCTCTGGGTTGACAACGTTGCGCATCACCAGTATGCCTGCCGCTGCCCCAGGATAGGCTGTCTTCCACGTCTCTGATACTGTGAACACTTTCGCTGGCTCCTTCCGTTTCTCGCTCACAAGAAATGCTCCAATTTGGTTACTATTCAGACTACCCTCCCGCAGGTTGCGATTTGCTGTACTCGCAGGCTTGCATAGCCGTTGGGATGTGCTTTTGCGTTGAAAACCCGTCAAAACCTGCGGGAGGGTGAGTAGTAACCCAATTTGTGCAACAACTCCCCTTGCCCCGCAGCCAGTTCAGGCACTTCGCCTGGAAACCGCGCCCAAAAGAACTCGAATGCAATCGGCTCGCTGCTCCCGTCGGATGGGTATTCCTCGTAGTGTCGCCATCTGGTGGGTGCCTCACCGCATAATACCAGGTGAAAAAAGTGCCGCCGCTGGATTCCGGGTTGGCCAAGTGGTGACAGATCGTATTCCCTCATGCCGAGACAGGACCGTATCTCCAGGTTATCCAGACCAGTCTCCTCGTGTGCCTCTCGAAGGACAGCATCATCAAGAGGCTCGCCCTCTTCGACCGTCCCGGCAGGCACCTGGATACCGGCATCAGGGTGATGCGGGTGGCTGAATAGCAAAAGTCTATTGCCGTCCGTGATGTATGCTGTGACTTTCTCAGTAGTCATCATTACTACTCAACCACCGTCATTCCGAGCGACCGAAAGGAGCGCAGCGACTGAAGGGAGTCGAGGAATCTCTTGTCGGGGTCACGCTTGCCATCGCAAGTAGAGATTCCTCGACTTCCTTCGACTACGCTCAGGACAGGCTGCTACGCTCGCTCGGAATTACGCACCACGGGAAGCGTGAGTTGTTGACCTCTTCTTTTCGATATTCTCGGCA
>JAUWNP010000008.1 GCA_030612585.1 Anaerolineae bacterium | reverse complement strand
AACCAGCAGACCATCGGCATCTACGACGCGAGCGCCTGCTGGGGCACTCAGCGCGGGGCCGACGGCGGCGATAGTCTCCCCCTCGATCAGGACGTCGGCACGCTCTACGGCTTCTGGCGTGACCACCGTGCCGTTGCGGATAAGCATACACCCGGCCAAATTCGCTCAGGCCTTGTCAAAATCTTTGCGATCAATGCCCAACTGCCGTAGTATGCGTGATAGCAGTCCTGGGCCAATGTCCTTTGTACGATGGTAGGGAATTGGAGCCTGTTTGCGTGTCGCAGGATTGCGCCAGATTTCGTGACTGCCGCTCCCGTATCGGGTGCGATGACATCCTAACCGCCGCAGTCTCTTGACAAGTTCGGCATACTTCATGCCGGCACCATCACGCGAGATTGGAAGGGGATGGATGAGACAACCTTCAATGTCTCAGGTAGTGGATCACCGGCGGCCCGCATCGAAGCAATCAGTGCCCCGGCTACCCTCGGGGCTAGTTCCAGGACTTCTTCAATAGTATCTCCGGCTACGATCAGATTTGGCAGATCAGAGCTGGTCGCTACATAGCGATAGCCGCCGCCATCGTTCAGTTCCTCAACCTCAATCGGTAGATCGTATAACACTTCTGCCACCTTTGCACCTCCCTACGCACGCCACTTCAGCCAGAAGACCCCCAGATGCCTCTCCCAATACCATCCGGATGTACTGCCAATTGACATCCTACTATCTATTTGCGATCTTGTCAAGGCGGTCCGATGGCGAACAGCCCGCTGGGCGTGACGATCCAGTCCATCCGCTGGTCGTGCTCATCACAGGGCAGCGTGTCGGCCAGACACTCGTCGTAGGTCACCCCCACGCGCAGGGCCGGCGTGTTGGGGAGAAGCCGGTCGCAGTAGCCACCACCGAACCCCAGCCGTCCCCCCTGCCGGTCGAAGGCCACGCTGGGCACCAGCACCACATCCAGCGCGGCAGAGTCCACGACCGGGAGATCCGCTGCGGGTTCCAACATGCCAAAGCGATGGCGCACCAGGCGGGTGGGATCGTAGAGGTGGAGACCCAGGTGGTGTCCATCTATGCGGGGGACGACCCAGCGGACGTGAGGGAGGAGGCCGAAGAGTCGCCCCAGGTCCGGCTCGTTGCGGAAGGCCAGGTAGGTGAGGACGCGGACTGGAGATTGGAGATTGGAGATTTGAGGTTGTAGCGGCGGCCAAATGGCCAGTCGTTGACGGATGGTGGCGGAGGCGGAACCGACTTCCTCGGCAGTGAGGCGCTCTCGCAGGGAGCAGAAGTGATGGCGGAGTTGTGGTTTATCCATCGTACATACACAATGCACAGCGGGTTAGGTGATGCGCGAAGCGTGGAACGTCGAACATGAAACGTCAAACGTGAAACGTCAAACGTGAGAATACCTACCGTATGGGCAGCCTGCGGCCTGTGGCGCTACGGTGGACTTGGCCGAAGTCGCGCAGGCCGTCCAATTGCTCCACGTCGAACACCGGCCCATCCTGGCAGACCAGCAATCCGTCCAGGGCGCACTGTCCGCAGATGCCGAAGCCACACTTCATGTACCGTTCCACGCTCAACTGGCCGGGTATACCGTGCTCACGGCACAGCCGGTGGAGGGTGACGAGCATTAGTTCGGGGCCGCAGGCGTAGATGGTTGGGTGGGTGGTTAGTTGGGTGGTTGGTTGGTTAGTTGGGTGGGTGATCAGGTCGGTGATGTAGCCTCTGTGGCCGAGGGAGCCGTCGTCGGTGGCGAGGAGGAGATATACTCCCAGGGCACGGAACTGCTCGACGTAGAGCAGGTCGAGGGATGTGCGAGCGCCGAGGGCGACGGTGGTGGGGATGCCGCGTTCGACGGCGCGGGAGGCCAGGAAATAGAGCGGGGCCGCGCCGTAGCCCCCGGCCACCAGTAGAGCCGGTCGGTCCTGGCGTAGTGAGAAGCCGCGCCCGTAGGGGCCGCGCCAGCCCACGCGGTCGCCCGCCTTGCGCTGGTGCAGTGCCGTGCTGAATGGTCCCACGCGGGCGACGGTCACCGTGAGTGGGGCGGGGTGGGCGATGGAGACGGGTTTCTCGTCCACGCCGGGCAGCCAGAGCATAACAAACTGCCCCGGCTCCGCCTCCGGCATCTCGGCGTCCAGCACGAAGGTGCGGACGGTGCGGGTCTCATCCCGAACCTCACGGATGCGTACGGTTTGTGGCAGGGTCATCTGTTGGTTCCTTCTTGATCCGTTGAATCCGTTGCTGTCCTGCAATCCGCGTTCTCCGGTGTACCACAGGGGGTGGGTTCTGAAAAGTTCTTACCCCACCGCCCTCTTCCGAAACTCCTCCAACCCACCATACCCGTGCCGCTCCATATAATCCCGCAGTCCCTCGCACACCTCCCGGAAGACCTCCATCCCCCGGTAGTGGATGGCTGAGCCAATGCCGACGGCGGTGGCTCCCACCAGGATCATCTCCACCACGTCCCGCCCGGTCGTCACTCCGCCCATCGCTACCACCGGCACGTCCACCGCCCGGCACAAGTCGCGCACGCAGCGCACGGCGATGGGGCGTATGGCCGGGCCGCTCACGCCGCCGGTCTCGTGGGATAGCACCGGGCGGCAGGTCTCCACGTCCAGAATCAGCCCCGGCCCCAGGCTATTGATGGCGGTGATGCCGTCCGCGCCGGCCTCCACCACCGCTTGTGCGATTTCCACGACGTCGGTCACGTTGGGCGAGAGTTTCACCAGCACCGGGACGTCGGTGTTCTGCTTCACCCGGCGCGTGACCTGAGATGCGACGTAGGGATCGGCGGCGAACATAAGCCGGTAGCGGTCGTCTATGTTGGGGCAGGAGATGTTGACCTCGATGAGGTCGGGTTCCGCTTCGGAGATGAAGCGGGCCACGGTGCCGAAGTCATAGATGGTCTCGGCGAAGATACTGGCGATGACCGGCACTCCTAGTGGTGCCAGTTGCTCCCTGGCAGCCTGTATCTCCTCCACCATCACCTCGACGCCCGGGTTGGAGAGACCCACGGCGTTGATCAGACCCGGTCCCCAATCCAGGATCGTCGGGTTCGGGTAGCCGGGGCGGGGCTTGAGGCTGCACGATTTGGTGGTGACGGCCCCTGCGCCAGCCCTCACCACCCGCACCAGTATCTCGTGGCTCAGGCCGAGTATGCCAGCGGCGAGAACTGTGGGATTGGGCAGGGTGACCCCGCACAGATTGACGGTCAGGTCAGGCTCATTCATACCCGAATCTACGAATTTACGAATTTACGAATTGCGAATCTACGAACCCACGAATCTACGAATCCCGAAGATAGGCCAGCACTTCGGCGCATTGGGCCGGCGTGATATAGGTACTTTCTTTCAGCACGTCCAAGACCTGGGTAAGGGTCAGGACGGCGTGCAGCCGGTAACCATGTCTGGACAGGTCCTCCGCGCCCCCCTGTTCCCGATCTATCAGCACCAGCACGTCGCGCACGATGAGCCCGGCTGCCTCCAGCGGCCGGGTGGCCTCCAGTTTGCTGTCGCCCCGCGTGATCAGGTCGTCTACCAGCAGCACTGTTTCTCCTGGCTCGAAGGCTCCCTCGATGGCGCGGCGGGTGCCGTGCGCCTTGACCTCCTGGCGCGGGTAGATCAGCGGGCGGTTCATTTCCAGCGCCAGTGCCACCCCGATGGGCAGGCCTGCGTAGGGGATGGCGGCGAAACGGTCGCACTCGAGCCCGCGGGCGACCTCGGCCATCGCCTGGGCCACCTGGCGCAGCAGCGGCGGGTGGCTCACCAGCAGCCGCAGGTCAATGTAGATGGGAGAGGTGAGGCCAGATTTGAGGGTGAAGGTGCCGAACTGGACGCAGCCGTGGGTGAATAGTTGGTTGGTTAGTTGGGTCATCTGGTTGCCTCCCGGAATTGGTTGATTTGGTTGCGCAGGGCCAATGCGGCGGCGCGGGCGGCTTTGGCGAAGTCGGGGCCTGAGGAGGCGTAGAGGATGGAGCGCGAGGAGTTGATGACCGGGCCGATGCCGCCATTGGTGGGGCCGTGCGTGACTGCTGCTTCCAGGCTCCCCCCCTGCGCTCCGACACCGGGGATGAGGAACGGCAGAGCGGGGGCAATCTCCCGTAGGCGAGCCAGTTCTTCAGGGTACGTGGCCCCGACGACCAGGCCGCAACTGCCCGGATGCTCGGCGTCCCACTGTACCGCCAGCCGGGCGACCTCTTCATAGAGCGCACTGCCGTAAACAGGCGGTGTTGGGCAAACAGGCGGTGCTGGGCTGATTCCCGACCCAGCACCGGCTCTTTCAGGCCGGTGCACTCGCCCATCCAGCGTGTGATGTCTTTCAGACTGGTTCACTCGCAGGTCCTGCAGGTCCGGGGCAGAGGGGTTGGAAGTGCGGGCCAGGAGGAAGATGCCATGCTCTTCGCTGGTAAGGAACGGGCGCAGTGCATCCAGCCCCAGGTATGGGTTGGCTGTGACCGCATCCACGCCCAGTGTCTCGAACGCGGCGCGGGCGTAGGCGGCGGCAGTATGCCCCACGTCGTTGAACTTGGCGTCGAGGATGACGGGCAGGTGGCCGGGGATGGAGGCGATGAGGTCCTGAAGTGCACGCAGGCCCGCGGGTCCCTCGGCCAGCCAGAAGCCCAGGTTGGGCTTGTAGGCGCAGGCCAGGTCGGCGGTGGCCTCGACGATGGCGCGGCCGAAGGCGAGCAGTGGGCTCTCGGAGCCTCTGACGGCGTCGGGCAGCCTATCCATCACGGGGTCGAGGCCGATGCACAGCCAGGAGTTGTTGGTTTGTTGGGCGGTGGTTAGTTTGGTGGTTAGGTGGTTTGTTTGTTTGTTGGTTTGTTGGTCTGTTTGTTGGCTATTCATTGGTAGAGATGGTATAGGGGGTGGGGGGTTCTTTGACGATGCGTTTGCGCTGATAGCCGATGTAGGCATTGATCTCCTTGGCTAGTTGGGTGAGTTCGTTTATCCAATGGTCGAATTGTGGTATCTTCTCAAAAAGTTGGGGCGAAAGTAGGTCGGATTTGCTATCCGACCCTGTGGCGGTTAGCAAAACCGCCCTACGCTGCCCTTGCCCCAAGGTATTGAGAAGATACGAATTGTTCTTGTGTGGTGAGTGTGCGACGAATGGCGCGGCGAAGCCAATAGCGGGTCTCTTTGAGGGAACCGCGAGCGTAATACAGGAAGTTGATTACATCCCTGGGGTGAAAGCGCCCGGTGCTTTCGGCGATGTTGGCCCCAATCGAGTCAGTCGCTCTGGTCAGTTGCTTGCCTAAGGTGTCCCGCGCAAAGGGCTGCCAGGAGACCACCGTTTCCCATATTTCATCGGCCAGTTGCTCAGCCCGATTGTACATCCGCGACTCTTCAATGTCCTGGTATGCCATTCCATCCTCCTAACCAACTACCCAACTAACCAACTAACCAACTACCCAACTAACCAACTAACCAACTAACCAACTAACTAACCAACTACCACACTAACCAACACCGCCATCCGCACCCACACCCCATTGGCGGCCTGACGGAAGTAGGCCGCGCCGGGCAGGTTGTCTACGTCGGTCGCGATCTCGTCCACACGTGGCAGCGGGTGCATGATGGTGACGTCGGGATTGGTGCGCTCGACCAGCGCCCGGTCTACGACGTAACTTCCCCGCAGCCGCTCGTACTCGGCCGGATCGCCGAATCGCTCGCGTTGGATGCGGGTGACGTAGAGCACGTCGCACGTTGGCATCGCGGCCGCCAAGTTGCTGGTCTCGTGCAGTGTGAGCCCCTGCTGCCGCAGCCCATTGGTGATCGCCGCGGGCAGTGCCAGCGCCGGGGGTGAGATGAGGGTGAGCGTGACGTCCCAGTGGGCCAGCGCGCGGGAGAGCGAGTGGACGGTGCGGCCATGCTTAAGGTCTCCGGCCAGCCCAACCCGCAACCCATCTATTTGGCCTCGTTCGCGCTGGATGGTGTAGAGGTCGAGCAATGCCTGGGTGGGGTGCTCGCCCATGCCGTCTCCGGCGTTGATGAGCGGGACCGTCGCGCCTGCGGCTGCCTCCTGCGCCGAGCCGGCCGCCGGGTGGCGCTGGACGATGACGTCGGCGTAGCCGGATATGACACGCGCAGCGTCGGCCAGTGTCTCTCCTTTGGCGGCAGAGGAACTCTTCGCCGCCTCCGCGACGGAGATCACGTCGCCGCCCAGCCGGTGCATAGCGGCCTCGAAACTGAGGCGCGTGCGTGTGCTGGGCTCGTAGAACAGAGTAGCGAGGACGCGACCGTGCAGCAAGTCCAGTTTTGGCTCTTCCTGGCACCAGTCTTCGAATCGTGCTGCTTGCTCCAAGATCAGCACAATCTCCTCTTTGCTGAGGTCGCCGATGGCGGTGATGTCCCGCCCTGCTAGTGGATTAGGCATGTCTTCCTCCTGTTGGTGTGACATAAAAAAAGACCTTTGGACACCCGTCCAAAGGTCGGGGAAAACGGCGTGAGCGGGGAGCAGTGTTATCTCCCCGTGCGTGCCGTGGCTGTAAATTGGCTGTGAGCCATTCTCCAGACATCGGGCAGGAGTATACCGCGAATGGGGGAAAGTGTCAAGCCGCAGTTAGCCGGTTGCAACGTGAGCGGGATTGTGATAGAATGTAAGTAGGCCAGACTATCTGAGTGGAGGAAACGATATGACCGGGCAAGTAAACGTCCAGCAACTTCATACCGAGTTGAGCGAGATCAAGGCGCTGCTGTATGGGTTGAAAGAAACCGTGGGGCTGTCCCGGGTACGGACAGAGCATCCTCACATCATACGGGTCGAGGGCGTATGTGGGGGGCGACCCATTGTGGCTGGGACGCGAATCAGCGTCCGTACCCTCGTCGAGCGTACGCGTCTGGGTGATTCTCCCGAGCAGATTGTGGCCGATTATCCTCCTCTGACGTTGGCTCAGGTCTACGACGCACTGAGCTATTATCATGAGCATAAGGCCGAGATTGAGAGTGAGATCGCAGCCGACGAGGAGGCGCTGGCATGGGTGACGAAGCGAAGCGCCGAGTAAGGCTCTACCTCGACCATGACATCAGCTATCGGCTGGCCGAACAGCTACGCACCCGAGGGCACGATGCCGTCGGTGCATGGGAAGTGGGCAATGCTGGTTTGGACGATCCAGCCCAACTTGAGTACGCCGCCAGCCAGGGTCGTGTTCTGGTAACCTGCAATGCGCGAGACTTCGTGCCGCACTATATCTGGCATGGTGGGACGCTGGACACCATCACAGTGGTATCGTTACTTCTCAACAGTTGGAGTTTGGGGAGATGCTGCGACGGTTGGTTCGCTTTGTCGAGACTGTCGCTGCGGCGGAAATGCGGGACATGATCCGCAACCTAGCAGAGTTCAAGTAGAGGTGTTGACCTGCATGAGCGGGTGGGTCGCGAGATACTCCTAGCTGTTCTGATCCTCATCCTGGCCGCGGCCCTTCGCTTCTACGGCCTCGATTGGGACAGCGGCATTGGCGCGCACCCGGACGAGCGGTACATCGTGGGGGTGGCGGAGAGCCTGCGCTGGCCCGAACGACTTAACCCCTTTGACGTTGCCCCCGGCTATTCCTACGGTCACCTGCCGCTGTACTTGCTGGCACAGGTCGCGGGCCTGACCCACGACGCTGACCCGCTCCTGGTGGGGCGGGCGCTGGCATCGCTTTTTGACCTGGGTACGGTGGTGCTGGCCTTCGCGCTGGGCCGGCGGGTCTACGGGGGGCGTGTCGGCTTGTTGGCGGCGGCCTTCGTCGCGCTGATGGTCTCGCACGTGCAGCAGGCTCACTTCTACACTGCCGATGCGCCGCTGGCCTTCTTCGTCCTGGGTACGCTGCTCTTCGCCGTCCGCCTGACCGAGGGTGGACGACTGCACCAAGCCTTGCTGGCGGGCGCGTGGGCCGGGTTGGCTGTGGGCACCAAGTTCAGCGCGACGCTGCTGGTGTTGCCGCTGGGCGCGGCATTGATGGTCAGCCCAGCGCCGGCTCTTCCAGGCCGGTGCTGGGCAGGCCAGTGCCGGGCTCGCTGGAAGCGTGGCCTGGCGTGCGCCGGCGCGGCGCTGGCGGCCTTTGCGCTCACCAACCCCTTTGCACTCCTGGCATTCCCCACATTCTGGCGCAACGTGGCGGAGCAGGGGGCCATCGCGCGAGGTCTGCTGGACGTGCCCTACACCCGCCAGTTCCATGGCACCTGGCCTTATCTCTACCCGCTGGTGCAGCAGTTGCGTTGGGGGATGGGGTGGCCGCTGGGGCTGGTCGCCTGCATCGGGTTAGCCTGGGTGGTGTGGCGGGCGGTGCGGGAGCCGCCACGCCGGGCGGAGTGGGTGCTGCTGGTGTGGACGGTGCCCTATTTCGCCTTTGTCGGCGCGCTCTACGCCAAATTCCCCCGCTACCTCTTGCCCCTGACACCACTGTTGGCTCTCTACGCGGCTCGTCTGCTGGCCGACCTGCTCCACCAGCAACGGCGTGCCGCCTCTTCCCTCATTTACTCATTCCTCATCTACTCCCTACTTTGGTGCCTGGCCTTCGCTAGCCTCTATCACTCTCAGCACCCCTGGTTAGCCGCCTCAGAATGGTTCTACGACCACGCGGGACAGGGGGCGGTCGTGGCTGTCGAGCAGTGGGACCACCCGCTGCCACTGGACACGGCGGCCATCTACGACTATGACGTGCGGGAACTGCCTGTCTTCGATGAGGACACGCCGGAGAAGTGGGCGGCGATGGATGAGGTGTTGGCGGAGGCCGACTACGTGGTCATCGCCAGCCGGCGTGGATACGCGACGTTGGCGCGGTGGCCGGTCCGTTATCCCCTCACAGCCCGCCATTACCGGCTGCTCTTTGAGGGTGGGCTGGGCTTCGAGCCGGTGGCCTGCTTCGGACGCTACCCGCGCCTGGGGCCGCTGGCGCTGGTGGACGATCCAGCCGCTGGTCTGAACTTCTCGCTGCCTGATCTCTGCCGGCCTGGGTCACCGTTTGTGCTGCGCCTGGGCCGGCTGGATGAGAGTTTTGTCGTTTACGACCACCCGCAGGCGATCATCTTCCGCCGCTCCGCGCCCTAGAACGACTGATGTTCCGTCCGGGAGATTATCTCGTCCTGTAACGCTTTGCCGAGATCGCAGAAATAGTCGCTGTAGCCTGCCACGCGTACGATAAGGTCCCGGTACTGCTCAGGGTTCTCTTGCGCGGCGCGCAGCGTGGCGCCATCCACGACGTTGAACTGGACGTGGTGACCGTCCAGCCTGAAGTAGGTGCGTATCAGTTGAACGAATTTGTCCAGGTCCTCGTCGTCTTTGAGCAACTGGGGCGTGAACTTCTGATTGAGCAGCGTGCCGCCGGTGCGGATGTGATCCATCTTGGACGCTGATTTGAGGACCGCCGGCGGGCCACGCCGGTCTGCTCCCTGCACGGGTGAAATGCCTTCGGAGAGGGGCGCCCAGGCCCTGCGTCCATCGGGTGTGGCCCCGATCACCGATCCGAAGTACACGTGAACCGTGGTCGGCAGCAGGTTGATACGGTACGTTCCGCCTCTGGTGTTATGGCGTCCGTCTATGGCATGGAAGTAGGCCTCGAACACAGCCACCATCACGTCATCCGTATAATCGTCGTCGTTGCCGTACTTGGGCGTTTTATTCAGCAGCATCTGGCGTACTCTTTCGTGCCCCTCGAAATCGTCCCGGAGGACAGCCAGCAGTTTCGCCATCGTCATGGTCTTCTCGTCAAAGACGTGGTACTTGATGGCAGTCAGGGCGTCGGTCATCGTGCCTATGCCCACCCCTTGGATGTAACTCGTGTCATATCGTGCACCGCCGTCGTGGTAGTCCTTGCCCGTGGCGATGCAATCGTCAATCAATAACGAAAGGAACGGCGCAGGGATATAGTTGGCGTACAGCCTTTCGATGACGTTGTTGCCCTGCACCTTGATGTCTACGAAGTGGTTCAACTGCTTTTCGTAAGCCTCGAACAGTTCCTCGAAGGAGTCAAATTGCGTGGGGTCCCCTGCTTCCAGCCCGATCCGGCGGCCGGTCTGGGGGTCAATGCCGTTGTTCAGGGTGATCTCGAGCACCTTGGGCATGTTGAAGTAGCCCGTCAGGTTGTAGTTTTCCTTTCCAAACGCGCCGGTCTCCACACAACCGCTGGTGCCACCGTTTCGTGCATCTACGACGGATTTGCCCTGCCGGATCATCTCCTGGACAACAACGTCGGCGTTGAACACCGAGGGCTGGCCAAACCCCGTGCGGACGATTTTGGCCGCTCTCTTGATGAATCTATTGGGGTTCTTTTTGCTGACTTGAATGGAGGAACTGGGCTGCAACAGCCGCATCTCCTCTATCACGTCCAGAAGCAGATAGGTGACCTCATTGACGGCGTCGGAGCCGTCCTCTTTCAGACCGCCCGTGTTGATCTGGGCGAAATCCGTGTACGTGCTGCTCTCCGCCGCGGTGACTCCAACCTTGGGCGGCGCAGGTTGGTTGTTGAATTTGATCCAGAAGCATTGCAGCAACTCTTCGGCTTGCTCGTGGGTGAGTCTTCCCTCTTCCAGTCCCTTTTGGTAAAAGGGATACAAATGCTGATCCAGTCGCCCCGGATTGAAGGCGTCCCAGGGGTTTAGTTCTGTTGTCACGCCGAGGTGGACGAACCAGTAGTACTGCAACGCCTCCCACAAATCCCGGGGCGCGTGGGCCGGTACGTGCGAACAGACCTCGGCGATGTGCTCCAGTTCCTGCTTTCTCTGTGGGTCGGTCTCTTGCTGCGCTAATTCCCTGGTTTCTTCCGCGTGCCGTTCCGCAAAGAGGATCAAGGCATCTGCGCAGATGAGCATGGCCTTGAGTTGTTCTTGCTTGTTGTATGCTTCCGGGTCGTTCAGGTAATCCAGGTTTTGCAGGTTTTGCTGAACATCTTGCTTAAAATCGAGGAGTCCTTTGCGGTAGATTTTGTCATCCAGGACGGTGTGACCGGGAGACCGTTGCTCCATGAACTCGGTAAAGACGCCGGCCTCGTATGCACCTTTCCATTCCTCCGTCATTTCCTGAAAGATGAGTTCGCGCATCGTCTTGCCCCGCCAGAAGGGGATAATGGTTTCCTCGTAAACCTGCCGCGCCTGGGTACTGACGGCAAAGGATATCTTTTCCCGGGAATTGAGGATGTCCAGGTCTTCCAGGCTATGGCAGCAAAGTTCCGGGTAGGTCGGCACTGCCTTAGGGGCCGGGCCCTTCTCGCCGACGATCAGTTCGCCTGCGTTGATGCAGATGGTCTTGTGTTCCATCAAATACTTGAACGCCAGCGCACGATGTACGGGCGCGGACACCAGTCCCAGGTCCTGGCGGTAGAATTCGGTCAGCAGTTTTGCTCTCTCGGTCGAGAGGGTGGGCCTGGCATCCAGGCTTTGCTGCCTCAATCGGGCGACTCTTTCGCTCATGGACATGAAACCTCCCATTTTTACTCGCAAGCCCAATTCTAGACGATTTTGAGCAAAGGGCAAGTGTATACTGTCGTCGTTGCGGTTACCGCCTCCTGATGGTATAATGCCCGCCATGCGCAGATGGCGTCTCTGGATCGGCATAACAATCAGTCTGGTCTGTCTCGTCCTGGCCCTGACTGGCATCGAGTGGGATCAGGTGGGTCTGGCGCTGCGGCGGGCCAACTGGCTCTACCTGGTGCCGGCCGCTGCCTCGCTCCTGGCCTACCTTCTGGCGCGCTCGATCCGCTGGCGCATCCTTTTAGGGCCGGGGGTCAGCCTGGCCGAGGCCTTTGCCGTGACCAACGTCGGTTACCTGGTCAGCAACGTCCTCCCCTTCCGCCTGGGCGACCCGGCGCGCGCGGTGGCGATCGGGCTGGGAGGCGGGGCGAGGATGAGCATGGCGCTTTCCACCATCGTCGTCGAGCGTGTGCTGGATATGCTGATGGTGGTACTGTTGCTGGCGGTCACGGTGCCCTTCGTTGGGCAGGCCGGGTGGATGAGGGAGACCGGCATAGTGGCAGGGGTGGGGGCGCTGGCTGTGATGGTTGTGCTTGTCGCCCTGGCCCTGTGGCCCGACCAGGGACACCGCTTCCTGCGCGGTCTGCTCTCCCGTCTCCCGCGCGTTGACGTTGAGCGGTGGATGCAGGCATTGAGCGGTCTCTTGGACGGGCTGGCCGCGCTGCGCTCGGGGCGACGGGTGCTCGGTCTGTGCCTGTGGTCGCTCGTGGCCTGGGCTTTTTGCATCGGCTACTACTACAGTATGCTCTGGGCCTTCCTCGACTCGCCTACGCTACTGATGGCCACCTTCCTCACGTGTGCCATCGGGCTGGGTATGGCGGTGCCAGCATCGCCCGGGGCGATGGGGGTCTTTCACGCCTTCGCCCGGTATGCACTGGTGCTGCCCTTCGGCGTGGACGCTGCCGATGCCGTCGTCATCGCCTTTGCCTCTCATACCTACCAGTACATGCTGATGGTACTGTTGGGGTTGTGGGGCCTGGCCCGACAGAACCTCTCCCTTGGCCGGTTGCGGGCCGACGTAACAACTACATTGACATAACAAAGGAGTGAGATATTGACCGATCCTTCGGCAGGCTCACCGCCACGCCTGCCACGAGAGTACTCTCGCAGTGGAGTACTCGCGGTGGCAGGACATCACTTCACCGTCACAGGTGGAGCGGGCTTCATCGGCTGCAATTACGTCCACCGGCTGCTGGCGCGGGGCGAGCAGGTTACGCTGTACGACAACCTATCGCGCCGCGGAACCGAAGCCAACGTGGCCTGGCTGCGCGAGTTGCACGGTGCGGACAGTTTTCGGCTCGTGGTGGGCGACGTGCGCGATTACGAGACGCTGGCCGAGGCGGCGCGAGGGACCGGTGTCGTCGTGCACCTGGCCGGGCAGACGGCGGTCACCACTTCGGTTACGGACCCTCGTTCTGACTTCGAGGACAACGCACTGGGTACTTTCAACGCGCTGGAGGCGGCGCGGCACGCGGGCACCAATCCCATATTCCTCTATGCCTCCACCAACAAGGTCTATGGTGGGATGGAAGAGGTGGCGGTGATAGAGCAGGAGACTCGCTACGCCTACCGGGACTTTCCACTTGGCATCCCGGAGACGCAGCCGCTCGACTTTCACTCGCCCTATGGCTGTTGTTATTCAGCCGACACTGACATTCTCACCGATAAGGGATGGAAAAAGTTTTGCGAATTAACCCCCAATGATCAGGTTTTAACCTACAACATTGAGCGAAAGGTGGCTGAGTATCAAACACCCACAGAGCATTTTGCATATTCTTATACCGGCAAAATGTACGTACAAAATAACCGTCGTCTCAAGACATGTGTGACGCCCAATCACAAAATGCTGGTGTCTTGGGACTGCGATCACGATGAATTGAAAAATCCGCGCCTTTTGGATGCTCGACAAATTGAGGGAAAGCCAATGGCTTATCTTCTCGCTGCCGATTACAATGGAGGAGAAAAACCTGAGTGTTTTGTCTTGCCTGAAGTGAAAGCTGGAAAGCATAAACATCGCTTCCTTGCACGCGCGATCCCGATGGATGATTGGTTGAGATTTTTGGGCTGGTATATCTCAGAAGGTCATTGTTATGAAAATCAGAAAACCGGTAATTGCACGGTGACATTAACCACTTATAGTCGAACTGAAGAGGCAATCGCTGTGATGCAAGCCATTGGCCTATCGCCTGTGATAGATCAGCATCATATCACAGCAACGTCCCGTCAGTTGTACGAGTATGTCAAATTGTTTGGCAAAAGCCACGGCAAATACATTCCGCAGGAGATTAAGCGCCTTGATCGAAAAAAACTTGCTGTTTTGCTGAAATCTTTGCTGGATGGTGATGGCAATAAGCACAGCAAACACGGCTGGAGATACACAACCGTTTCGCAGAAATTGGCAGATGATGTTCAGGAAATTGCGATCAAGTGTGGAATGGCATCATCGGTTACTTTGGACAAAGAGGGGTATTACCGCGTTTATATTAGTACAACCAGAACTGCTCAATGCAACCTGGGCCAAAATAGGAGCGAGTGGGTGGAATATGCCGGAATGGTTTACTGTGTGGAAGTACCCAATTCCACTGTAATGGTGAGGCAAAATGGTTATGCCTTCTTCTCCGGAAACTCCAAGGGGGCTGGTGACCAATACGTGCGCGACTACACCCGCATCTATGGCTTGCCGGCGGTGGTTTTTCGCCAGTCATGCATCTATGGGCCACGGCAGATGGGGGTCGAGGATCAAGGATGGGTGGCCTGGTTCATCATCGCCGCCGTCACTGACCAGCCCATCACCATTTACGGCAACGGCAAGCAGGTGCGCGACGTGCTTTTCATTGATGCCCTGCTCGATGCTTACGACGCCGCCATCGCCCACATTGACGTCACCGCCGGACAGGTGTACAACGTGGGCGGAGGACCGGCGCACACGATGTCGGTGTGGGCTGAGTTTGGGCCGATCCTGGAGCGATTGATCGGCCATCCCATCCCCGTCTCCGGCGATGATTGGCGCCCCGGCGACCAACCTATCTACATCTCCGACATTCGCAAATCCGGGCGCGAGTTGGGCTGGCAGCCTCGCGTAGGGGTTGAGGAAGGCGTCCGCTGGCTCTACGAGTGGATCGTCGCCAACCGCTCATTGTTCGCCTAGCCTATCTCACGTTTCACGTTTGACGTTTCACGCTTGAGGAGATTCCATTGCGAATACTGATCGTTCTCACCTACTACCGCCCCCACATCAGCGGCCTCACCATCTACGCCGAGCGGCTGGCGCGGGGGCTGGCGGCACGGGGCCATCAGGTCACCGTGCTGACCTCGCGCTTCGACAGTTCCCGTCCCATTGAGGCGCTGGAGGATGGCGTGCGGGTCGTGCGCGCGCCGGTGCTCTTCCGCGTCAGCAAAGGAGTCATCATGCCGACCTTCGGCTGGCTGGCGACGCAACTGGTGCGTGAGCACGACGTCGTCAGCCTGCACCTGCCGCAGTTCGACGCAGCCGGCGTGGCGGCGCGGGGTCGCCTGATGGGTAAACCCACGACGTTGACCTACCACTGTGACCTGAGACTCCCACCCAGCCCATTTAACTGGCTGGTCAACCAGGTGGTACACGTGATGAATCGACTGGCGGGGCTCTTTTCCGACCGGGTGATCGCCTATACGCAGGACTTCGCCGACCATTCCCCTTTCCTGCGCACTTTTCGCGGTAAGTTGGAAGTCGTTCCACCGCCGGTGGAACTGCCAGAGGTGGGGTCGGGGGCGGTGGCGGCCTTCGCCAAGATGCACAATCTGGACGGGAGCGGGCCGGTGATTGGGATGGCGGCGCGGCTGGCGGCCGAGAAGGGCGTTGAGGTGCTGCTGGATGCGCTGCCGCGTGTGCTGGAGGTCTATCCGGAGGCGCGGGTGCTTTTCGCTGGCCAGTACCAGGATGTGTTGGGCGAGGAGGCTTACGCCCGGCGGCTGGCTCCGTTATTCCGCCAATACGAGGAACACTGGGAGTTCGTGGGCGTGCTGAATCCGTTGCAGATGGCGGCCTTTTACCCCAATCTGGACGTTATCGTCGTGCCCAGTCTCAACTCGACCGAGTCGTTCGGGCTGGTACAGGTGGAGGCGATGTTGTGTGGTACTCCCTCGATTGCCAGCGACCTGCCAGGGGTGCGCCAGCCGGTGCTGCAGGCAGGGATGGGGGAGGTGGTACCGATAGGGGATAGCGAAGGCTTGGCGAAGGCCATCCTGTGCGTGGTCCGCAATCACGCCGATTACGTGCGGCCCAGGGAGAAGATCGCGGAACGGTGGAACACCGAGCACACGGCGGCGGAGTACGAGGCGCTCTTCGAGCGGTTGTTGTTATGAGTGCCTGCGACCTCCGCGCCGCCGTGAACAGGCGGCGCTGGAGGCCACATTGATTGACGTGGACGACGACCTGCTCTGGCGACACCTGCGCGACTTACCCGCTTTTCGGGCGCTCTTGCGGGCGGTGGAGGCCCACTTCTACGCAGACCTGCCTCTCCCTCGTCCCGTGCTCGACCTGGGCTGCGGCGATGGGCACTTCGCCTCGGTCGCCTTCAATGAGCCGCTGGAGGCGGGTTTTGACCCCTGGTGGGGGCCGCTGACCGAGGCTCGCGAGCGCGGGGCCTACCACTTGTTGGCTCAGGCCGACGGGGCGCGGATGCCCTACCCCGACGAAACCTTTGCAGCCGTCGTGAGTAACTCGGTGCTGGAACATATCCCGCGGGTGCAGCCGGTGTTGGCGGAGGTGGCTCGGGTGCTACGGCCGGATGGTCTTTTCTACTTCTGTGTGCCAGGCCCCAATTTCTTGCCCTTTCTCTCCATTGGACGGGCGCTGGACTGGTTGTGGCAGCGTGGCACGCAACTCGTAACTTCGCGCACTTGCAAACCTGCAAACTTACAAACCTGCAAACCTGCAAACTTGCCCACTTGCCCACTTGCCCACTTGCCCACTTGCCCACTTGCCGACCTGTACCGCCGCTTCTTCAACCGCATCTCCCGGCACTACCATTGTGACGGGGCCGATGTGTGGGCGCGGCGATTGGAGGCTACAGGGTTGCAGTTGGTCCGCTGGTGGCCCTACTTCTCTCGCCGGGCGTTGGCAGCCCTGGAGTGGGGTCACTACCTGGGGCTGCCCTCGCTGGTGTGTAAGAAACTGACCGGGCGCTGGGTACTGTACCCCTCACGGCCCCATCTGTGGCTCGTGGAGCGATTGATGCGACCGTTTTACGAGGAACCGTTGCCCCAGCAAGGCGCGTACCTGTTTTTCGTGGCGCGCAAGCCGGAGGTGTGAGTGGAGGGCGGGAATGGAAATGGGTAAGCGATCCTCCTCGCTGGTGCTTTTAGCCGCAGCGCTGGCGCTGGCCGGGCTGGGACACTACTACTTGCTCTACCAGCGCATATACGTCTGGGACGCTGCTCTGTTCTACGTCGTGGCGGCGCTGCTGCTGGTGTGGACCTGGCGGAGTGTGGATGCGAGACCCGACCGCGCCTGGGCGCTCGCGTGGCCCGCTCTGCGACGGCCAGGCGTACTGCTGCGCGGCTTGTTTCTGTGGAGGGCGACCCGCCCGCTGGTCGCGGTCTTGGCCACGGCGAATGGGCTGGCTGCACTGGCCGCTTTCCTGGTTCCCCCGCCAGCGGGCTTGCTGGTGGTCTTGCCGCTGTGGGCGGGAGGGGTGGTGGCATTGGGGGTTCGTTTCCCCCGGCCACGCTGGCCGAAGCCCAGGCCCGCTCCAGAGGTGAGGGGCGCGCCCATCCCTGCGCTAGTCAGCGCCGAGGTGGTCCAGCCCAGGCGACATGCGGTCCCCCTGGCAATTACCGGCTGGCTGTTGCTGCTGGCAGGGGCGGTGGTGCTGGCATTGCCGGGCGCGCTTGGGCCGCTGCAAGTTATCGGTGGCTGGCTGCAGCCTGGCCTGGCCGAACTGCGCGTTGATGTGCCGTTGCCGCCGGACGTGTGGTCGGTGGGGCTCATGCTGTCCTGTGTGGGGATGATCCTGATCGCCTGGACGAGAGGTGGGGTGGACAGGCTACCCGGTGCGCCGTCGCCCGGTGGTGAAGCGCCGGTACTGCGGGCCGCCTCACGTCCCTCGTGGCCCTGGCTCGCGCTGGCGCTCGTCGGGGACCTGGTCTGGCTGGGTGTGGTGTACTCTGCGGTGGTGAGTTCCACCAGTTGGTCCGTCGTGCCGCTGTGGCTGGTCACCTTGGCCGTCCAGGCGATCTGCTGGTACCGTCTAGACCGCGCCCGGGGTGTGTTACCCTTTTCCCGCTTGGCCATTGGTCATTGGTCATTGGTCATTGGTCATTGGTTATTGGTCATTGGCCTGGTGGTCGCGTTCGGCCTGACGCTCTATCGCCTGGGCGACGTGCCGAACAGCATGTGGGGAGACGAAGGGGCGTTCTGGTGGTGGGTGCGCGACCTGGCGAAGGGGGTGCGTGCCAACCCCTTTGACTTGGGTGTATACGGCGCTTTCCCTGTGATCGGATCGCTCTACCAGAGCCTATGGGTCAGGCTGTTCGGGCCTACGGTGTGGGCCTGGCGGCTTGGGTCAGTGGTGGCCGGGACGCTTACGGTAGTGCCACTGTTCTTCCTGGCGCGGAAGTTGCTGGGCACCCGGGTGGCCTGGTCTGCGGTTGTACTGATGACCGGCATGCCTTATTTCCTGGCCTACGCGCGTATAGGCTTCAACAGCATTCAGCCACTCCTGCCGATCACGTTGGGCCTGTGGTTGCTGGTCGAGGCGGTGCAGCGGCATAGCCGCACGTTGGCTTACCTGGCCGGCGTGGCTTGCGGGATGGCGTCCCTCACCTACATGTCCGGGCACGTGGGTCTGTTGTTGGTGATGCTGGTCTGGCTGTTTCTCTTCGTCAGCCGCAGGCCGCTGCGTCGTATGTTGCTTGGCCTGGCTCTCTGCCTGGTGCTGGGCTGGTTCTTCGCCGCCGGGCCATTCCTGCTTGGCTGTGCGTTGGGTGGTAAGCCAATGGGCTGGAAAGTGCCGGAAAGTTTCATTGGCAATGCCTTTTATGGGAAGGCAATTTTCTCGACGGCCGAGATCACGCGGCTGTACCCGCTATGGCACTTCGGGCGGCAATCGGTTTTCTTTGAGCCCCGGTTGTACGCGCTGCTGCTCGGGCGTGGCCTGGTGCGCACGGTGTTGAGTTTGGTAACGGGCGAGATTGCCACGCAGCACTATCTCGCGGGGCCACTGGCGGGGCCGGTTCCGATCTTCTTCCTGGCCGGGCTGGCCTGGGTAGTGGGCCAATGCCGCCGGTTGCCGGCTGTGCTGTGGGCAATGTGGGTGCTGGTGTGTGTGGTCCTGCTCAGCGTGCTCAACACCTTCCCGCCGCGCCCTGCGCACATGGCGACGGTCATCCCCGCGCTGGCCGTGCTGGCGGCGGCAGGTATCTGGCTGCTGAGTGATTTGCTGCGCCGGTTTGTGCACCCCCGTTGGGCTGACTGGGTCGGGGTTGTGCTGACCGTGGCGCTGGCGCTCTGGGGTCTGCACACTTACTTCGTGGTGATGCCACAGCAGCACGTGCCGGATCTGGAGAACGTGATGTTCTGGGCGGCGCAGAGGATGGAGCGTGGTTCCAACGTGCTGTTCGTCGTGGACGAGCCTTACCCGCCGGAGTTCCGGGTGTGGGGGATTGACGAGTTCGACCTGGGTGTGGAGTATCACGGCGTGCTGGCTGAGGAGGTGCACAGCGCCGATTTCCGCGCCCTGTGCGGCGACGCCTGCCGCGTGTTCTTCCTGCCGGAGAGCGCCGACTACGTACTGGCGCAGTTGCACGCGCAGTTGGGCGATGGGTCGGTGCAGCCGCACGTAAATCGAGATGGGCAACCGATTGGGCTGGAGTTCGTGCCGCTGTCAGAGCAGATGGAGGAGGGATATTGATGGCCGGAGGGCTTTGAACCACTGATGCGCTGAAGGCACTGAGGGCACTGAAAACGGCTCAACGTTCAGTGGTTTCAGTGAACTCAGTGTTTCAGTGGTCCAAGCAACAGCGATTGCTCAGGGGCATCACGCGCGGGGCATCGTCGTAGGGTTCTTATCAGAGGGGAGCGGTGAGTTTGTACAAGAATGGCGCACCTCGTCCATCATGGGACAGGTGCGCCTTAGTTTGTTGAGCAGTGGCGCGCCCCAGCGAATGGGGTTCTTGCCCACGGTTTCTTGGCCTCCAGCGAGGGCACACGCCACGCGAGAATTCAACGGCGTATGCCGTATGATATCACATCTGACGTTTGGCGTTTCACGTTTCACGTCGAATTGCTACTTCCGCTATCCTCGTGTACAATCGTGTTGCTCATTGGGTGGACTTGCGCGGCCCGCGGAGATTCCTCGGACGCAGATTGGCGCGGAGTGCAAGCACTGGGCAGATTCGGTGAGATATCTGCCCCAAATGCGGGAGACGAGATGGCGTCAACTCGCGAAGTGTACTCTTCAGTTGTTATCCCCCAGGAACTGAGCGCGGAGATGAGGAAGGGCAACGTCGTGCTTTTTATCGGCGCGGGCCTATCCGTTGGTGCGGGCCTGCCTGGCTGGGGCGCACTCATTCGCCCGCTGGCGGAGCGCATCGGCTACGAGGGGGACGACCTGCTCAAAGTTGCCCAATACTACGAGAATCGTTTGGGGCGGCACGCCTTGATCTCCTACCTGCGGGACCGGCTGGATACGACGGGTATAAAGCCGGCCGAGAACCACGATCTCCTCGTTCGGCTACCGGTCAATATCGTGTTCACCACCAATTTTGATGACTTACTGGAGCGGGCCTACCGCAAAGCCGGACGACCGGTCAACCTGGTGGTAGGAGCGACGGACCTGTCATTCTGGGACGCGTCGCGGGTGAACCTGGTAAAATTGCACGGCACCCACGACCGTCCTGCCTCGTTCATCATCACAGAGCGGGACTACAACACCATCTATCGTAATAACGCCCTCCTTATGCAGCAACTCAACGCCATGCTGGCGACCAGGACTTTCCTGTTCATGGGCTACAGTGTGAGCGATCCCGACTTCAACCAAATCTACGATCAACTGAGCATTGATCTGGGCCGGCATCAACGTCGCCCGTATCTGGTTACCTTTGACGTGGATGAATTCGTGATGGATGACCTGGAGCGGCGTGGCTATCACGTGATTGGTCTGCCGGACGGGGGGGAGCGCAACGTTCGACTGGCGGAATGGCTGCGGGCACTGCTGGGTGCGGTCACTGAGCCGACGTCCTAGGCTGTGAACACGTAGCGCATCAGGACAGAGGTCACACGTACCTGCTCCAAAGCCTGTAAGCGTTCAGACCTCCGTGATTTGGCTTGGTAAGTGAGTGATGTGCCGCTCAGGATTTCAGCAGTTGCTCAATCTCTTGGATCAGGAAGGGCAAGTTGGGTTCAGTAAACGAAAGTTCCGGTGCGGGAACACGGTGGTGCTTGATGTCGGGAGGGATGTGCTTGTGATGGGGGTGCGTGGCTGCCAACGAGGGCTTATTCGGGTGAGGATGGGAGTCGTAGCAGCGTGCGGCTTAACACTGCTCACACCGCCACGGGCTGGATGATCCTGGAGAGAGAAGGCTGTTCTACGCGCAGCCGTTGCATCGCCTGGCGATAAGCCTCTTGCCGGTCGCGCCAGACCTCGTATAATCCGGCCCACTTTTCAAAGTCCAGCACCCAGGTATCATCTTCCGGCTCATCGCCAGCGATGTACGATTCGTAAAAGGTCTCGGACATCACACCGTACTTACGCTCAAAGCGTTCCAGTTGATGGTTGAGTCGATGAATGTCTTGCACAAGGGTAGTGAGTTCCATTGCACCACCTCCTTATCTGCTCTCTGCTCTGAGCACCATTGTACCTGAATCCGGCTTCTTGGTCAACCCAACAGCGGCAGCACCCGAGCCGTCAGGCTGCGCAATTTCGCCTGGAGCAGCGTGAACGCGGAGACCAGCAGGTTCAGCGGCACCATTCTCCCATGCAGCGCGTCATCACTCTTGATGCAGTGCTCTTGCCTGTGACGCCCTCGGGGACGAGGGCTGAGAGATTGGAGGAGCAAACAGCCCCCTGTCCGCTTGGCGGGGGGTTGTCGTTTTGGGGTGGGGGCGGTATAATGTCAGCAATGCTGAAATGCTTGCTGTTCATCGAACAGAGTAGGGTGGAAACGGAATGGACAATCCCGATCAGGTGAAAGAGGCCAGAGCGTCGTACTCTACGCCGGTGGCTGACCTTAGCCACCCTATCATTCTGGAGCGCGATGGACAACCTGTGGCTGTGTTGATGGGCATTGAGGAATACGAACGCTACCAGGCTCTGTTGGGGGAACACCAGAGGGTATCCGCGCTTGAAGCCCGTCGTGCGGCAGACCGCGCCGTATTCGGCGACCTGGTCGGCTGCGCGCTGAGCAGTGGGGATCCGGCATGGGACCCCGCTCCTGAACCGCATTGGCGTGTACCCTATAGAAGTTTCGACGGAACGTTGCTGGCTGTGGTGGAGGTGGACGCGCGCACGCGAACCGTATCGCTGGCAGATGAGGAGCGCACCGCACTCCTGGACCAGGTTGAACGTTCGGTGACAGCCAACGATGTCTCCGCTTGAGCCGCTCGTTCATATCCAGCAGGTGGCGTTGGCGCTGCCACCCCAGCGTGGCATCAGCGAACAGCTCCTTGTTCGCCTGGGCAGGGAGGTTGTAGTTTTGGGAGGAGGGCTGTATAATAGCGGCGGAGGTTAAGCATGGCCCAAACCGCATTTCCGGCTAATCTGGTGTCGAAGACTGTTGACGCCGTGTACGCGGATGGTATCCTGCGTCCACTGGAACAGCTCGATTTGCCCGACCATCAGAGGGTCAGCCTGCACATCCTGCCCCCGCGTGTCCGCATCCCGGCGGTCGTGGCGCGACGCAAGGTGAATATCTTCGTGTGCAACAAGATCAGTTGCCTGATGGGTGGCGGCACGCCGGAACTGATGGGAGGTGAGCAAATGGTCTGGCACGTGCCGGTGCTTCTCACGTTCCCCAGATACGGCACGGTAGGGACGGTCGGCGCAATAGACGTAGATGCCGAGACCGGTGACCTGCTGACCACCCCTTCTCTCGTCAAAGAGATCGTCCACAATGCTGAAGCGCTTGCTGCCCGTCTCCCACCAGAAGCAACGCCGGAGGGCTGATTGCCTGGCCGCCTGCGCGGCGATGATGTTGGATTATATTGGACGCCCTTGCCCCTATCACCGGCTCCTTTGTCTTCTCGACGTCAAGCCGATTGGTGCACCCGCATCGAACATCCTGCGGTTGACACGGCTGGGTGTCTCCGTCATTCACAAAGCCGGTTCACTGGAGGAACTGGAATTGCAAATTGCTCAGGGCCAGCCCTGTATCGTTTTCCTTGACACGGGCGAGTTGCCGTACTGGTCAGAAGCCACTTTTCACGCTGTGGTTGTCGTCGGAATGGACGACGAATGTGTTTACGTCAACGACCCTGCCTTTGATCAGGCTCCTCAACCTGTCACGTGGGGTGACTTTGACTTGGTGTGGATCGAGCAAGGGTATTACTACGCCGTCGTAAGTGCCGGCCCCGAATCTTATGCTCCTACTAACTGCTAACCAGCATCCAGCAAACAGGAGGTCGCTATGAAACGAACTCTACGGCTAATTACTGTTATTGGCTTTTGCCTGGCAACGTTGGCACTCCCCGCCCGCGCCCAGGCACCGCTCCAGATTCACCCCGACCAGGGCGTGGGCGTCCTTTCGGAGGATCCCATCAGTGGCGAGCGCTGGAGCACGAGCGTTTTCCCCTTCGGCAACTACGTCGGGCCGATCTCCCGCGACGACGTCTTCTGCCGCACCTATCTGCGCTTCCCGTTCGATGCCGTTCCCGCCAGTGCGACGATCCAATCGGCTACGCTCTACGTCTACGTGGATGACTTCTGGCCCGAGCCGGGCAGCGCGCCCATGTCGGCCTACCCCGTGGCGGCGGCCTGGACCCCCGCTGGGGTGGACTGGTACGATATGGGTGCCTGGCCCGCGCTGGGCGGGGGCGTGGCGACGACGGACGTCTCTTCGGATGGAGGGTGGTTTACCTGGGACGTGACGGGGCTGGTGCAGGGTTGGGTGGATGGCGCGCCCAACTATGGCCTGGCGGTGGCCGCCGCCAACCTGGGCTCGGCGGAGAACAACTGGGCCGCCGCCCGCCGCCTGACCGCCGCTGACCCGGCGACGCGCCCCTACCTGGAGGTTACCTTCCTTGAGCCTACGCCTGCGCCCACGCGCACGCCAAAACCACCCCCGCCGCCTACGGCGACGCCACAGCTGCCTGCTCCTGCCACGCCGGTCCCCATCCCCACGCCCGAACTGATCTTGCTGCCGGTCTCCGGCCTGCCCCCGGCTCCAGCGCACCTCTGGCCACGGCTGGTTGGGCTGGCGCTGCTGGTGACAGGGTTGGTGCTGTTCCGTCACAGGCGATAGGGGGGTATACGTGGGCCGTCGCCTGGGCGTGTTTTTGGGGATGATTGTGCTGGCGCTGGGCGTGGTTGGGCTGGCGCTGGGTGTGGTCGTGGCTGCCCCTTCACCCCGCGCCCTGCAACTCTGGCCCGATCACACCGCCGGCGTGACCTCCGGCCTGTTGGAGGGTATGCCGGCCCACGCTGACTCGCAGGTGCTCCCCTTTGGCGTCCAGCGTATCTCTGCCGACGCCGTCGTACGTGCGCGCACCTACCTGAACTTTCCACTTGATGTGTTCCCGCCGGGCACCGAGATCGTGCGCGCTACGTTGCACGTGTACGTGGACAGCGCCTCGAACGTGGGGGAGGCGCTGTTTGGTGCGTATCGCGTCCTCGAACCGTGGGAGGAGGAGGGCTGGGGCGAGGACCCAACCACCTGGCCCGCGCTTCTCACTGTGCCCATCGCGGCCACGACAGCCCGTTTCGACGCGCTGACGCCGGGGGATACGTCCAGGCTGTTCTCCAAACCTGCCGGCCACGGGCTGCTCCAGGGTACGATGGTGACCATTGACCCGTCAAGCATAAACGTGGCCCTGGGAGCCACGACGGAGGTGGATATCCGTATTGAGAACGTGACTGATCTTTATAGTGCTGACGTGTTCCTCACTTTCGACTCGACGTTGTTGGAGGTAGTAGATGCCGACCCGTCCACGGATGACGTGGTGGAGATTCATCCCGGTACCTTTCTCAACCCAGCCTTCGTAGAGTGGAATGAGGTTTATCAGGATTATGGGGAGATTTACTTCGCCATTTATCAAGATGAGTCCGGGCAACCGGTCACCGGCAACGGGGTGCTGGCTACAATTACCTTCCGAGGGAAAGCGGTCGGGACTTCAGCCGTTGATTTTGGTGTTGATGTTGATGATGTCTTTTTGGGCGACTACGATGATGAGTCCATCAGTGCTGGCATCCAGAACGGGAGTGTAACTGTCATCGAGCAGGAGGATCCTATGCCTACGGCGACCTCCACATCTACCTCCACACCTGGCCCTACACCGACGCCTACCCATACACCCACTCCTGGTCCCAGTCCCACACCCACGTCTCCCACCTCGCCACTGCCCACCCCTCCCCCTTTCACCTCGCCGACGCCCACCGTTCCCTCTTCTACCTCGCCGTTACCCACTCCTACTTCGCCGCTACCCACTCCTACCTCCACCTCCTCTCTACCCCTCGCCGCACCGGTTGTGGCGCTTCAGCAGGGGGCGGCGACCTGGCTTACCTGGGACGTCACCGCGCTGATGCGGGCCTGGCAGGCGGGGGAGGCGACCAACCACGGGCTCGCCCTGGCCCCCGCGCCCGACCCTGACGCCGACCCGGAGACGACGGGCGACTTGCTCGTGGCGCACTGGCTCCCCGCCGATGATCCCAGCACGAGGCCCTACCTCATCGTCGAGTTTGAGGTGCATCCGGTCACGCCCACTCCGACGCCTGTCCCGATCCTCCCGCCGGCCGGTGGTACTGTTGGCTGGTGGGGGGCGGGTCTGCTGCTCGTCGGGGTGGTGCTCTTTGTGCTGGGCCTGGCGGTGCGGAGGAGGTGAGTGTTATGGAAGAGCGTTTGCAGAAGATCCTGGCGCGCGCGGGTTTCGGTTCTCGCCGCGCCTGTGAGGAACTGATCCGCCAGGGACGGGTGGCGGTCAACGGACAGGTGGCCCAGTTGGGTCAGAAGGCCGATCCAGATAGCGATCGTATCACCCTGGACGGGAAGCCGGTACAGGTGAAACACCGCCGCACCTACGTCATGCTCCACAAACCTCGTGGCGTTCTCTCCGACGAGGGAGATGGCTCGGGTCGCCTCTCCACAGTGCGCGACCTGGTGTCGCTGCCGGGTCGCCTCTTCCCGGTGGGCCGGCTGGACTTGCGGAGCGAGGGGCTGATGCTCCTCACCGACGACGGCGACCTGACCTACCGGCTCACGCATCCCCGTTTCGGCCACGAGAAGGAGTATCGCGTTTTAGTCGAGGGTGAGCCGGACGAGGCGATGCTGGAAAGGTGGCGGCGCGGCGTGTTCCTGGATGGACAGCGCACAGCGCCGGCCGGGGTGACCATCGCCAGGCTGGAGAAAGGCGCTGCCTGGCTGCGGGTGACCCTGCGTGAGGGGCGCAAACGGCAGATTCGACGCGTGGCGGCGATGCTGGGCCATCCGGCTCGACGAGTCATCCGTGTGCGCATCGGCCCGCTGCGCCTGGGAGATCTGAAGCCGGGGCAGTGGCGCAGGCTCACCGGCGCAGAGGTGAGCGCCCTGCTGTCGGCAGCGCAGAAACCAAAGACGAGGGGCAAAAGGGGCAGGAGACGGGGTTGAGGCCATCTACGATTGCCATTGACGGCCCAGCCGCCTCGGGCAAGAGCACCGTCGCTGAGTTGCTCGCCCACCGGCTGGGCTACCTCTACTTCGACACCGGCGTGATGTATCGGGCTGTGACCTGGGCTGCGCTCTTGCGTGGTATCCCCATTGAGGACGAACCGGCGGTGGCGCTGTTGGCGGAGCAACTTCGCATTGACGTCACCCCCCCGACGGCGGACGACGGCCGCCAATACACCGTCCTCGCCGACGGGGTGGACGTCACCTGGGCCATCCGTACGCCGGAGGTGGACGCCAACGTCTCGCCCGTCTCGGCCTACCCTGGCGTGCGGCGGGCGCTCGTCGCGCAGCAGCGGCGGGTGGCGGCGGGAGGGCGGGTGGTGATGGTGGGACGCGACATCGGCACCGTCGTCCTGCCCGACGCTGACCTCAAACTCTACCTGGATGCGAGTGTCGAAGAGCGGGCGCGACGCCGCTGGCGGGAGGTGCGGACGCGAGGGGAGGAGGCTGACTACAAGGGGGTGTTGGTCTCGATGCGCCGCCGCGATAAGATTGATAGCAATCGGGAAGTCGCACCGCTGTGCGTGGCCGAGGACGCTGTCGTCGTGGATACGACCGATCTGAGCATCGAGGAGGTGTTGGCGGAGGTGAAGCGGCTGGTGGAGGGTGGAGAGTAGAGAGTGGAGATGGGAGGTGTGATTTCCGCGGTTGGGCCGGATAGCCTGGCCGGGCGAGTCGACCTACAGCCGGGGGATGAACTGGCCTCCATCAACGGCCACTACCTGCGGGATGTCATTGACGTGCGGTTCTACTCCGCCGAGGAGCACCTGGTGCTGCGGGGGCGACGGAACGGGGAGGAGTTCACCGTCGAGACTGGGCGACGATACGACGAACCGCTGGGGCTGGAGTTCGCCCATCCCACCTTCGACGATATCCGCCGCTGCAACAACCGCTGCGAGTTCTGCTTCGTCGCCCAGATGGGGCCTGGGCTGCGGCGCTCTCTGTACGTCAAAGACGACGACTATTGTTACTCCTTCCTCTTTGGCAACTACGTCACGTTGACCAACCTGGATGAGGGTGACTGGGACCGCATTGGCGAGCAGCACCTCAGCCCGCTCTACGTCTCGGTCCACGCCACCGACCCCGACTTGCGCTGTCGTCTCCTATGTAACCCAGCCGCCCCCGACGTGATGGTTCAACTCCGTCGCCTGGCCGGCCTGGGGGTCGAGGTGCACACGCAGATCGTGGTGCTGCCCGGCTTCAACGACGGCCCGCACCTGGACCGCTCCATCGGCGATCTGGCTGGCCTGTATCCGGCAGTGCGCTCGGTCAGTCTCGTGCCGGTGGGACTGACGAGGTATCACCGGGGTGGCTGTCGTCTGCACACGGACGACGAGATGCAGGTTGTCCTCGAGCAGGCGACCGGCTGGCAGGCGCGGCTGCAGGAGCGACTGGGGGTTTACTTCGCCTACCTCTCCGACGAGTGGTACCTCCGCCTGGGCCAACCCGTCCCGGAGGCCGATCACTACGATGGGCTTGATCTGACGGAGAATGGTATAGGACTGGTGCGGCGGTTTCTGGATACTGGATATTGGATATTGGATACTGGATACTGGATGCTGGATGGTGGTTGCGAGTCGCAGGTCGCGAGTCTAACAGTAGCAACGGGGGTGCTGTTCGCGCCGGTGCTGCGGCAAGTGGCGGCGCATCTCGCGGGTGTTGAGGTTGTGCCGGTGGTCAATCGGTTCTTCGGCGAGACGGTGACGGTGGCGGGGCTGTTGACCGGGTGGGACGTGGTGGCGCAGTTGCGGGAGCGAGACCTGGGCGATGTGGTGGCGCTGCCGCCGGCGATGTTCGGTGGACCGGAGGGGCAATCGTTGGACGAGATGTGGCCGCAGGAGGTGGGGGAGGCGCTGGGGCGGGAGGTGGTGGTGGGGGATAATCCTCATATCGCCCGCGTGCGGGTGGAGGTGGGCGCGTGAGGGATGCAGGATCTGGGCACCGCTCCAGTTCTGGTACTGTTCCTGGGGATGCCACCACACTGAAGTGTGTGGCAGGAGGGCCGTTGGCCGGGCGTCGGCCTGCGCCGACGCTGGGCCGACCACGCGGGTGGTCGGCCGGCGCGGAAGCGTCCTTGAGCCGCGAATTCAATCGGCGTCGAGGAGTGGTGGGGATGCCGCCACACTGAAGTGTGTGGCAGGAGGGCCGTTGGCCTGCGCCGACGCTAACCCGACCACGCAGGTGGTCGGCTGGCGCGGAAGTGCCCTTGAGCCGCGATTTCAATCGGCGGTTATCGGGAGGAAATGTTATGCGACGCAACAAACTGGCATTGTACCTGCACCTAGCATGGGCGACGTGGGATCGCCTCCCTCTCATCACGCCTGATATTGAGCGCCGTTTGCATCGCAACATTGAGAGCGAAGCGCGGAAGATGGGGTGCACTGTGCTGGCTTTGAACGGCACTTCGGATCACGTTCACCTTATTGTCTCATTTCCTACCACTGTCACTATCGCCAATCTGGTGAAACAGGTCAAGGGCGTCTCGTCGCACTTCATCAACGAGACGCTGCGGCCTGAAACACAATTCAAGTGGCAGGGAGGGTACGGCGCTTTCACCGTCAGTCGGTGGGACCTGCCCAAAATCATTCGCTACGTGAAGAGACAGAAGGAGCACCACGCGGCGGATGATCTGTGGTTGGAACTTGAGGAGACGTTTGAGGTGGTCGAAACGGGCGCGTAAGTCGGCAGACCACGCAGGTGGTCGGCCGGCGTGAGAGCGCTCTTGAGCCGCGATTCTAATCGGCGGCGAAGGCTTGCGATTTGCTTGCGACCGCGCAGGCGGTCGCCCGGCGCTTGAGCGCCCCTTAGCGCCGATTTCAATCGGTGGCTTCTGTAGGGAGTGACCATGGAAAAACGCTTGATCGTCATCGGTGGAGTGGCCGCGGGGATGAGCGCGGCCGCCAAGGCGAAGCGTCTGAACCGCGAAATGGAGGCCGTCGTCTACGAGAAGAGTTCGTACATCTCTTACGCAGCCTGCGGGATGCCCTACTTCATCGCGGGGGACATCGCCGACTATCGTTGCCTGCTCGCGCGCACACCGGAGCAGATGGCGAAGCAGGGCGTGGAGGTGCACGTCCGCCACGAGGTGATGGCTGTTGATCCAAACGCGCGAATGGTGGTCGTGCGTGATCTGGAAGGGGGGCGCGAGTTCACGCAGAGGTACGCCAGGTTGGTCATTGCCACCGGCGCGCGCCCGGCGTTGCCTCCCCTGCCCGGCTCCAGCCTGGAGGGGGTTTTTGTGCTGCGCTCGTTGGAGGAGGGACGAGCCGTAAAGCGTTTCCTCGCCGAGCGCGCGGAGCACATGCCACGGCGGGCGCTCGTCCTCGGGGGTGGCTACGTCGGCGTAGAGATGGCCGAGACCTTCCGGCGGCTGGGGCTAGAAGTCAAGATGGTGATCCGCTCCGGCAAGGTGCTGCGCGCCGCGCTCGACGACGACGTGCGGGCGCTGGTGGAAGAGGAATTCGCGCGCCAGGGGGTGGAGGTGGTGAAGGGTGAACCCATCACATTCGAGGGTGGCCGCCGGGTGGAGGCGGTCGTTTTTGGGGACGAGGACAGGCATTATCCATGCGATGTGGCGCTGTTGGCCCTCGGCGTGCGGCCTGAGGTGTCGCTGGCGCGGGCGGCGGGTGTGGCCCTGGGCGCGACGGGGGCCATCGCCACCGACAGCCACATGCGCACCAACTTGCCCCACGTGTACGCGGCGGGCGATTGCGCCGAAACGTTCCACCTGGTCACCGGCGAACCGGCCTACATCCCGCTGGGCAGCACGGCCAACAAGCAGGGGCGTGTGGCCGGGACGAACAGTGCCGGGGGTGAGGCGACCTTTGGCGGGGTGGTGGGCACGATGGTGGTGCGGGCCTTCGACCTGGCGGTGGCTCGTACCGGGCTGACGGCGGCCCAGGCCCAGGCTTTGGGATACACCGTGCGCGCGCCGATGATCAAGGCAATGGACAGTTCGCACTATTTCCCAGGTGCAGCGCCCATCCACGTCAAACTGGTCGTGGATGAGGAGACCGGGCGGCTGCTAGGGGGGCAGATCGCTGGGCGACGCGGAGTGGCCAAGCGCATAGACGTGCTGGCGACGGCGCTCCATCATCGGCTTACCGTGGCCGATCTGCAACGGCTGGATTTGAGTTACGCGCCGCCCTTTGCGCCGGTGTGGGACCCCATCCTGGTGGCGGCCAACGTGGCAGCGAGGTGACCGGGCTGCTGGTGCCGTGGGTGGATTCTAGTAAACGTTTCATATTTTTCTAACGTTATGTGCACCGAAGCGCGCTATGATGGTAATGTGACTTGGTCGAGCGAAGTCACTCAGGAGGCACTCCTTGGCCGGACGGCAGATCCGTGCTGGTGTGATCTCGTGAGTACAGAACGTGACTGTCACACCGAAGCAGATTGTAAGCGTTCAGACCTCCGAGGTTTTGATGGTTGTTTGACCCGAAAGGTAAGCCGCATGTTGCTGGAAGGCCCCAAAAGAGCGCTATTCCGTAAACCTCGGAGGTCTTTTGTGGAGTTTTCTACTCTCCTGAACGCCTACGCAGATTGAAGGGAGGAGGTGATACTGAGAATCTGAATTGCTCGGGGGAAGAAAGCGCCTGGCCCGGACCGGCCTCAATTGGGCTCAACAACAGGTCCGGGTGACGAGGGGGCGGTTCCCCGCCCAGAAGAAGAGGACAGGGCGGGGCTAACCATTCCAGTTGGGACGGGAAAATCGAAAACTCGGCGGATGCCGCCCGGGGCCAGCCACGCCCCGTAGTCTTCCTCCTCCTGAGATACAAGCCTGTTCACAAAACCACCGGGCAACCGGCAGCACAAAAAGGCAGGCAGTGGCCAACCAACCAACAAACCAACTAACTAACCAACCAACTAACTAACCAACCAACTAACAGGAGGAACCCATGTGCGGTATCGTAGGCTACGTGGGGCCGCGTGACGCGACTCCTATCATCCTTGAAGGTCTGAAACGGCTGGAGTACCGGGGCTACGACTCGGCTGGGCTGGCGATCGTGCAGGCAGACGGCACCATCGGCGTGCGCCGCGAGGTCGGCAAACTGGCCCGCCTGGTGGAACTGGTGGCCACCGAACCGGTGAGCGGGCAGGTCGGTATCGGCCATACCCGCTGGGCCACGCATGGCGAGCCCAGTCGTCGTAATGCCCATCCCCACATCGGTCTCACCGGCCAGGTCGCCGTCGTCCATAATGGCATCATCGAGAACTTCCTGCCGCTGCGGCAGGAATTGGAGGCTGAGGGGCGGTGCTTCGCCTCGGAGACCGACACCGAGGTAGTGGTGCACCTGGTCGAAGGGTACATGGCGGGCGGGGCTGATCTGGAGACGGCGGTGCGCCGGGCGCTGACCCAGGTGAAAGGGGCTAGTGCCTTTGTCTTCCTTAGCAGTCGCGAACCCGACCGGCTGGTGGCGGCTCGCCTCGGCAACGCTGGTGGCCTCACCATCGGAGTGGGAGAAGGAGAGACGTTCTTCGCCTCCGACATTCCAGCCATTATGGAGCACACCCGCGACATGATCTTTCTTGAGAGCCGGCAGTTGGCGGTAATAACGCGTGATGGGGCGCGCGTAACCACGTTGACCGGCGAGCCAGTGGCGACGGAAGTGTACACCATCCCCTGGGATCCCGTGGCGGCGGCCAAAGAGCCGTACCGTCACTTCATGCAGAAGGAGATTTACGAACAGGCCCGCTCCATCACCGATACTATCCGGGGTCGGGCCGACTTCGATGCCGGGCGGGTGCGACTGGAGCACCTGGAGTTGACACCGGAGGACGCTCAAGCATTGGAGAGAGTGATCATCGTCGCCTGCGGCACCTCGGCTTACGCCGGGTTGGTGGGCAAGTTCATCCTTGAATCGCTGGCCCGCGTGCCGGTTGAGGTGGATTACGGTTCCGAGTTCCGCTACCGTGACCCTATCATCAACGGCAATACCGCCGTGCTGGCTATCACCCAGAGCGGCGAGACGGTGGATACGCTGGCGGCGATGGAGGAGGCGCGGAAGAAGGGTGCGCGGTTATGGACCATCGTCAACGTCATCGGCAGCCAGGCGATGCGTCTCTCTGACGGCTACATTCTGATGCACGCCGGCCCGGAGATCGGCGTGGCCTCGACCAAAGCGTTCACCACCAGCCTGGTGGATCTCTATTTACTGGGCTGCTACCTGGGCGAGTTGCGTGGAACCCTGACCGGCGAGCGACTGCGGGCGACGGTGGACGATCTGGCACGGCTCCCCGACCTGATGGGGCACGTGCTGGAGCCCAACGAGGTGTACAATACGCTGGCCTGGCGCTTCTACGACCGGGAGCATTTCCTCTACCTGGGGCGGGGCATCAATTACCCCATCGCACTGGAAGGGGCGCTCAAACTGAAGGAGATTTCCTACATCCACGCCGAGGGCTACCCCGCCGGAGAGATGAAGCACGGCCCCATCGCGCTGATTGACGAGGCGATGCCCGTCGTCGCCGTTGCCGCGCGTGATCACGTCTACGACAAGATGATCAGCCAGATTGAGCAGGTCAAAGCGCGGGGTGGCATCGTTATCGCGCTGGCGACGGAGGGGGATAGCGACATCGCCGCCAAGGCTGACTATGTGCTCTACGCCCCTGCGACACCGTCGCTGCTCTCGCCGGTGATCAACGTCGTGCCACTGCAACTGCTGGCGTATCACTTGGCAGTGCGGCGGGGCTGTGACGTGGACCAGCCCAGAAACCTGGCGAAGAGTGTCACCGTGGAGTGATGTTCAATGTGTGGAATTTTCGGCATTGTTGTGAAACAGGAGCGACCCCTGGGCGAGATTCTGACCGAGGCCGGGCGGCGGCTCTCGTATCGGGGCTACGACTCGGTCGGCTGCGCCACGCTGCACGACGATGACACGATTGACCTGCGCAAGGACGTGGGGAAGGTGGACGAGGTCGCAAAGCGGTTGAGGTTCTCCGAGATGGTCGGCCGGCGGGGTATCGTGCAACTGCGCTGGGCCACCTTCGGAGCGCCCTCGCAGGTCAACGCTCAGCCCCACCTGGACTCCGACGGCGACCTGGTGGGCGCGCACAACGGCAACGTCGTCAACAACGTCGAACTGCGCCAACAGTTTGTCGCCGAGGGGATGACGGTGCGCTCGACCAACGACGGCGAGTCCTGCGTCCACGCCGTCGAGCGATACGTGGACCGGGGCCACGGCATGGTCGAGGCCATCCGCCGCGCCTACGATGACCTGGAGGGCGATTATACCTTCGTCATCGGGCGGGTTGGCGAGGAGGCGCTCTATGCCATCAAAAAAGGCTCCGGGTTGGTGGTTGGCCTGGGCGAGGACTTTACCTGCTGCTCGTCCGACCTGCCCTCCGTTCTGCCGCTGACCCGGCGCATCCTGCGCGTGCGCGATGGCGAAATCGTCATTCTGTACGCCGATAGGGTCGAGTTGCGGCGTGTTTCCGATGGGGGTCTGGTCAGGCGCGAGGTGGAGTTGTGCACCGAGGATATGGACGCGGTCGAGAAAGGGGGCTACCCGCACTTCATGCTCAAGGAGATCCACGAGCAGCCAGCGGTGGCGGGAGACCTGCTGCACCTGCTGGCGGCTTCCTCCCACGTGAGACCGATGGTCGAGGCGATGCGGCAGGCGCGCCATCTGTACTTTGTGGGCTGTGGCACCAGTTACCACGCCTGCATGTTGGGCGCGGTCTACGCGGCGCGGTTGGCGGGACGCCCCGTTGTTCCCATCCTGGCCCCCCAGTTCATCGCCCAGTACGGCCCTGCGCTGACCCCTGACGACGTGGCCGTCTTCGTCAGCCAGAGCGGCGAGACAAAGGACGTGCTCAACGCGCTGGAGGTGGCCGAGGCGCGTGACGTGGCCCCTCTGGGATTGGTCAACGTGTTGGGCTCCACGCTGATGCACCGCAGCCGTCACTACCTGCCACTGGCCTGCGGCTACGAGATCAGCGTGCCTGCGACGAAGACCTTCGTCAACCAGGTGATAGCCTTCCTCTATCTGGCGCTGCGGATGGGCGGAGAGCCCACCGACGTGCTGGATGCGCTGCCTGGTCTCTTGCAGCGGACGCTTGAGGAGGTCGAGCCGCAGATTGAGCGGGTACTGCCGCTGCTGGAAGGGCGAGACGATCTCTACTGCCTGGGCTACGGTCTCACCTACCCCATCGCACTGGAAGGGGCGCTGAAACTGAAGGAGATCACCTACGCCCACTGCGAGGGGATGCTCTCCACCGAGTTTAAACACGGGCCGCTCTCGGCGGTGAGTGATGGCTATCCGGTGCTCTTCGTCGTCGGGCCGGAGGATGTATCACTTCTGGTGAGCGCGATTAATGAGGTGACATGTCGCGGCGGGCGGGCCATCGTCGTGGCGGAGGATGATGCCCGTCTGCGCGCCAACGCCCATGATCTGATCGTGTTGCCCCAATCCGGCCCCTCGCTGATGCCCATCCTGGCGACGCTGCCGCTGCAACTGTTGTCCTATCGTTTGAGCGTGGCGCGTGGCTACGACCCCGACTTCCCGCGCAACCTGAGCAAGACGCTGACGGTGGATTGACCGATTGGGACCATGTGGCGTTGCTTTATCGGGTCAGGTGGGTTATAATGGCTACCGCGAATGTGAGACAGAGGAGGGCAATAATGAGAGACGATGAATTGTTGAGGCGGATTGAGGTGAACCCCCGTGTTATGCTGGGTAAGCCGGTTATCCGAGGGACGCGTATCCCTGTCGAACAGATTCTGCGCAAACTGGCGCAAAACATTGCTCCTGATGAGATCGTGGCAGACTTTCCCCGATTGACGCTGGAGGACATTCAGGCAGCGCTGGCGTATGCTGCTCTGTCTTTGAGCACTGAGGAAGTTATCCCTCTGGGGTTGGAGGAGACGGTAGCCGTATGAGGTTTCTCGCTGACGAGAACGTTGAGCGTCCAATAGTGGAAGCGGTGCGTGCTCTTGGGCACGATGTGGCCTATGTCAGTGAGATGTCTCGTGGGGTGGACGATGAGTGGTTGTTGACACTCGCCAACCAGGAACAGTGTGTTTTGATTACGAACGACAAGGATTTTGGCGAGTTGGTGTACTTGCGTGGTCAGGCTGCGGCAGGAGTACTATTGCTGCGGTTCAGGGTGGAGAAATCGTCGGTCAAGGCTGCGCTTGTGAGAGTTTTTTTACGAGAATCCGCTGCTCGTCTGGCCGGTCACTTCGTGGTGTTGAACGAGTCTGGGGCGCGCATACGCCTGTTGCGGTAGCAGTGGAGTGAGTATGCGTGTTGTCATGGTTGGCCCCTTTGGGCTGCGGCCCCGGGGTACGATGAGTGTGCGGGCACTGCCGATGGCGAAGGCGCTGGCCGCACGCGGTCATACTGTGACTGTGCTCCTCCCCCCCTGGCAGAACCTGGAGGACGCTGGCCGCTGCTGGGAGGAGGACGGCGTTGCCGTCGAGAACGTTCCTCTGCCGCCGCATTTCCCTGGGCTCTTTCATATCCTCACTGCCATCCGGCTGGCCTGTCGGGTGCTCGCCCTTCACCCTGACGTGGTGCACCTCTTCAAGCCCAAAGCCTACAGCGGGCTGACCCACTACCTGTTGGCCCGTATCCCCCGCCAGCGTCGCCCCCGCCTCGTGGTGGACACCGACGACTGGGAAGGCCCCGGCGGCTGGAACGAAATCGGCGGCTACACCCCGGTTCAACGGCGCTTCTTCGCCTGGCAGGAGCGCTGGGGCCTGACCCACGCCGATGCAGTCACCGTGGCCAGCCGCACACTGGAGAGCCTGGTCTGGGCGCTGGGAGTATCACGCGAACAAGTCTTCTACATCCCCAACGGCGTCTCGTCTTCGTCACTCTCCATCCTCCATCCTCCATCCTCCACTCTCCATCCTCCATCCTCCACTCTCCATCCTCCATTCTCCATTCTTCTGTACACCAGGTTTTTCGAGTTCCCCGTCTCCCGCGTCATCGAGTTACTACACCGCGTGCGAGAGCGAGTGCCGGAGGCACGGTTGCTCGTTGTAGGTAAAGGACTCTTCGGCGAGGAAGAAGAACTATTCCGTCTGGCTGCTCAATCCGGCCTGACCATCACGCATCACGTTTCACGTTTGACGCTTGACGTTTCACGTTTCACGTCTGACGTGACCTACTGCGGGTGGGTCCCCTCCGACACACTCCCCACCTACTTCGCGCAGGCCGACCTGGCTATCTACCCTTTCGACGACACGCTGGTCAACCGGGCCAAGTGTGCGGTCAAGTTGCGCGACCTGCTGGCGGCCGGGGTGCCGGTCGTGGCCGAGGCGGTGGGGCAGAACCGGGAGATGATCCGCCATGGTGAGACCGGCTGGCTGGTACCCCCCGGCGACGTGCCATCTTTCGCCGAGGCGGTGGTGCGGCTGCTGGAGGATGCGCAGTTGCGGGAGCGGCTGGGCCAGGCGGCCGCCCGCGACGTGCGGGAGCGGTTCGCCTGGGAGCGGTTGGTGGAGACAGTCGAGCGGGCCTATGGGGTGGGGCGGTGAGATTCGCTGCCCGGCCATCCCAACGCGATGCGGCCGCGCTCGGGTTCCACCCGTAGTATCTCCACCTCAATCACGTCACCCACCTTCAACCGCGTGCCAGCAGGCATCTTGCTGCGGTGCAACAGGCCATCGTGCTTGACGCCAACATCCACGAACGCGCCAAAGTCCACTACGTTCCGCACCGTGCCTTTCAGTCGCAGGCCTGGCTGCAAGTCGTCCATTGCCAGCACGTCGCTGCGCAGGATGGGAGCGGGCAGGTCTTCACGCGGGTCACGACCGGGGCGGACTAACTGTTCGAGGATATCGATTAGCGTGGGAACACCTGTGCCCAGTTCGGCGGCCAGCACGCTCAAGGGTTGCTGTGTCTGCAATTCGGCCAGCCCGGCCTCCTGCTCGGCGGGCTCTGTCTGTGGGATCAACCCGGCGTGTTTCAGCACGGCTTCGGCGATGGGGTAACTCTCCGGGTGGATAGCGCTACCGTCCAGCGGGTTGTCGCCGCCGCGGACGCGCAAAAACCCCGCTGCTTGCTCAAAGGTCTTTGATCCGAGGCCGGGCACGCTTTTGAGCGCCATCCGGTTCGGGAACGGGCCGTTTGTATCGCGGTGGGCCACGATGCGCGCCGCCAGTTTGGGGCCGATGCCGGCAACGTGTGTCAAGAGCGCCGGTGACGCGGAGTTCACGTCCACGCCCACACTGTTCACCACGCTCTCCACCGCGCTGGTCAACGCTGCGGCAAGTTGAGCCTGGTTTACGTCGTGCTGGTACATGCCAACGCCGATGGACTGCGGATTTATCTTCACCAGTTCGGCCAGTGGGTCCTGCACGCGTCGGGCGATGGAGACCGCACCGCGTATACTCACGTCCATATCGGGCAGTTCCGCGCGGGCCAGTGGGCTGGCGCTGTACACGCTGGCCCCGGCCTCACTGACGATGAGATACCGTAGGGGCAGGTCTTGTGCCTGCCCCAAAGCGCGAATCAGTTCGGCGACGAGTTTCTCGGTCTCGCGTGAGGCCGTGCCATTGCCAATGGCTATCAGCGTGACGTGGTGCTGGGTGATGAGCGCCGCGAGGGTGTGCAGGGTGGCCTCCCATCGTTTCTGTGGTTCGTGCGGGTAAATCGTGGCTGTGTCCAGCACTTTGCCGGTGGGATCCACGACCGCGACTTTGCAGCCGGTGCGAAAGCCGGGATCAAGCCCCATCACGGTGTGTCCGGCCAGCACCGGTTGGTTAAGCAGTGCGCGCAGGTTGGCGGCAAAGACGGAGATGGCGTGGGCTTCGGCTTGCTCGGTCAGGGTGCGGCGCACGTCGCGTTCGATAGCCGGGAGCAGGAGCCGTTGGGCACCGTCATCCGCAGCCAACGCGAGTTGACCGGCCAGGGGGGAGTCCCGGTCGGGGCGGAAGGTCGAACCGATAGCCGCCCGCCAGTCGCGCTCAAGAATGTCAACGTGCACCCGCAGCACCTTCTCGGCTTCACCGCGATTGATCGCCAGCACCTGGTGGGGACGCAGCCGGTTGACCCGGTACTCGAAGTCGTAATAGAGTTGGTAGACGCCGCGTGGATCTTCGCCCTTCTCGGTCTTTTCGGAGCGCAGCATACCCCACTGGATCGCCTTTTCTCGGGTAATCCGCCGGACTTCGGGATGGTCGCTGATGGTCTCGGCGACGATGTCACGCGCCCCGGCCAGCGCTTCTTCCACGGTCGGCACGTCGGGTGTGAGGAAGGGCGCTCCGATTTGGGCCACGGTCTGTCTCGTGCGGACCTGGCGCAGGATGAGATCTGCCAACCCCTGCAGCCCCTTTTCCCGGGCGACGCTAGCGCGGGTGCGACGTTTGGGTTTGTACGGCTGGTATAGGTCCTCCAGCGTTGTGCGCGTGTCGGCGGTCAGCAACTCCTGGTGCAGTTCGGGGGTGAGTTTGCCCTGCGCTTCGATGGAGGCGACGATAGTCTGGCGCCGTTTATCCAGCGCCCGTAATCTGGCCAGCAACGTGCTCAGTTGGCGCAGTTGCTCCTCGTCCAGCCCGCCGGTCATCTCCTTGCGGTAGCGGGCGACAAAGGGCAGGGTGTTGCCCGCGTCGAACAGTTCAATCGTGGCCGTCACCTGTTCAGGGCGCAGGTTCAGTTGGGTGGTTATGCGCTGGGCGTAGTTCAGAGGGTCAATTGATAACATTTGTGCAGTCTCCTTCTTTCGCGCTATGGCAAGGATGATGCCGGAGGATGATTTGTATCGTGTAGAGTGTATCACACCGGGCGCAAAAGTGCAACCGAAAGGTGGAGCGTAAGGCGTAACCTGCTCCCATCATTAGCCAGGCAGTGGAAAGTGGTGTAAAATGAAGATGATGATAGGCGCTATGAGACGCAGCACAGGCGAGCACTACTCGCGCAATCTTCTCCTATTCACCATACTCACGATGCTGCTGGGTATCGTGGCCGGGGGAGTGTGGCTGGCCCACACGCGGGCGATGATCCTGGTGCATCCGGGACGCACCCAGCCAGCGTGTACGCCGGCAGATCGGGGGGTGAACCGCTGGGAAGAGGTGCGCTTCTCTTCGCCGGACAATCTGCAACTGGCTGGCTGGTTTATCCCGCCCGACCCACAAAGCGATGGGGCTGTGCTGGTCTTTGTCCACGGGCTGGGCGGCAATCGTGAGGGACTCCTGGACGAGGCCGTGATGCTGGCCCGGCACGGCTACGGCGCGTTGTTGCTCGACCTGCGCAATCACGGCCAGAGCCAGGGCACAGTCACCACGTTGGGGTACGCCGAGGTGGAGGACGTGCGTGGCGCAGTTGCCTATCTGCTGGCCCGTCCTGAGGTGAACCCGGAGCGCATCGGCCTGGTGGGCTGTTCGATGGGAGGCGCGGTGGTCATCCGGGCGGCGGCGCGCATACCGCAGGTTCGTGTTGTAGTGGCCCAGAGCGCCTTCTCCAGCCTGGAGGAGAATATCAACGAGGGGGTGCGTGCCCTCACGGGTCTTGCTCCCTTTCCCTTTGCGCCATTGGTGACCTGGTTTGGCGAGCGCGAGGCTGGTTTGCGTATCCGCCAGGTGCGCCCGGTGGACGACGTGGCCCAGATCGCGCCGCGCGCGCTTTTATTCATCCACGGCGAGCGAGATCCTGTCATTGACGTGAGCAATAGCCTGCGCCTGTACGAGGCCGCGCGGGAACCGAAAGAGTTGTACTTGATCCCCAACGCTGGACACGGGGGGCTGCTGGCTACGGACCCGGCGGAATTTGAGTGGCGGGTGGTGGGCTTTTTGGATGCGCATTTGAGGGGACGCTGACCTCGACGAGCCCGAACAAGTTCGGGACTCCACTGTATCGTCTGGGGAACTTTTGCCCGGTGTGTGGCGTCTTTAGAGCAGAGTAAGCCGCATCCTGTCGTAGGTTCGTAGTAGCGACTTCAGTCGCTTCTACCAATCACTATGTTAGGGAGGAATGTGTTATGAACACTCATCTTGCCCGCGTCAGTACAGGCAAACCCTGGCTCGCCACCGCGCTGTACCTGTTGATCGTCCTGGCCGTCGTCGCCGGATTTGTGGCGCTGCAGTGGGTCACCACCCTGCCAGAGCGTGTGGACGAGCAGCAGACGATTGTGTTGGGACAGACCCGCTTCGCCCCCGATAGCGACGCTTCGGTGCGCGTAGTGGTGCAGGACTTCGGTGCTGGCCGGCCCATCGCCGATGCTCATGTCAAGGTCAGCCTGAAGCCCGTCACTGGCCGTGCCATCCCCCTCTTCGAGGGGCAGACCGACGAGACCGGCAGCCTGCCGGTCCGCTTCCACGTGCCGGCCGACGCGCCCGCCGAGGCGTTACTCATCGTCGAGACCGAGTCGGCGGTGGGGCGAGACCGGGTGGAACAGCCGGTGGCCATCCAGCGTGAGTATCGGCTGCTCCTGACCAGCGACAAGCCACTCTACCAGCCTGGTCAGATCATCCACATGCGCGCGCTGGCCCTCAGCACCTTTGACCTGACCCCCGCCCGGGGCGCGACCGTTGACTTCCTGGTGGAAGACCCCAAAGGCAACAAAGTCTTCCGCCAGTCCGTCATCGCCTCCGACTTCGGCGTCGCCGCCTCTGACTTCACCCTGGCCGACCTGGTCAACCAGGGGAACTATAAACTCAGTGTCTCCATCGGCGACACTCGCTCCGAGAAGACGGTGGAGGTGCGGCCCTACGTCCTACCCAAGTTCGGTGTGAATGTGTCCACCGATCGCTCCTTCTACCTCCCCGGCCAGCGGGTGGAGGGTGTGGTGCAGGCCGACTACTTCTTCGGCAAGCCCGTGGCGCAGGGAGAGGTGCGTGTCACTGGCTGCGTGTGGGACGTGGAGCGCACGGTGGTGGTGGACATAAGCGGCCGGACAGACGAGAACGGCACCTACGAGTTCGGCTTCGACCTGCCCGAATACTTCGCCGGGTCGGGGTTGGAATCGGGGCAGGCCCAGTTTGTCCTGGAGGTCACCGTCGTGGACCAGACCGACCACCCCGAGCAGGCGAGCACCGTGTTGCCCATCGCTGCCCAGCCGCTGGTCATTGAGGCGGTGGCCGAGAGCGGCGTGCTCAAGCCGGGCGTCGAGAACATCGTTTACGTCCTCACCTCCTACCCCGACGGTCGCCCCGCGCCGGCTCGGTTGCAAATCAGCGTGGACGGCGGGGAGCCGGCCGAACTCACCAGCGGCGAGTTCGGCCTGACCGAATTCACCTTCACGCCGCAGCCGGGAGACTATCACGTCCTCGATATCGTTGCTCAGGATGAGACGGGGCTATCGGCCAGACGGCAGGTGGACTTCCAGGCCGAGTACGGGAGCGACAGTGTCCTACTACGCGCCGACCGGGCCGCCTACGTCGTCGGCGAGACGATGGGTCTGGTCGCCTTCACGCCGGTCGTTTCCGGCGACGTCTACCTGGACATCGTGAAGGCCGGGCAGACCCTCTCCACCCGCTCGGCCCGTGTGCGGGACGGCAAGGCAGAGTTCGCCGTGGACGTGAGTCCCGACCTGTATGGCACGCTGGAACTGCACGCCTACAAGGTGCTGCTCGATGGCACCATCGTCCGCGACACGCGGCTGGTGGTGGTGGACGCGCCCAACGATCTGGCGATCACTGTCGCTGCGGATAAAGATACCTACCTGCCGGGCGAGATGGCGACTGTTGACTTCCAGACAAGCGAGGCAACAGAGGAGAGAGAGGGAGAGGAGAGAGGAGAGGGGGTACAGACGGCGCTGGGGGTGGCGATTGTGGATGAATCGGTCTTCGCCCTGCAGCGCCAGGACCCCGGCTTTGCCAAACTGTACTTCCTGCTGGAGCAGGAGTTGCTGGAGCCTTTCTACCAGATCAAGGGGTTTGAACTGCCTGCTGCTATCTCTCCCAGCGAAGACGTGGAGCAAATCCGGCTGGCGCAGGACGAGGCAGCCAAGGCCACCTGGGCTGGAGCACCGGTTTTGGCGGCCCCCCGCCCCATCAACTCGCGCCAGGAGAAGATGAGCGCAGTCATCTTGGCGCAGCAAAAGGGTTTTGAGCGCATCGGCCAGGCGTCCAGCGCCGGTTTGATTCTCGTTCCGTTGCTGCTGTGGGTGGTGGTGCTGGTTGCCCTGCGGCGGACAGGGGTCGTGAAGCGTTCTCTCGTGCGGCTGGCCGTCGCCTCCGTAGTCATCTTGCTGCTCGGAGGGTGCCTGGCTGGCTGGTTCATAGCGCTGGGTGAGATGTTCTACTACTACGACCCGGAATATGTGCTCATCCCGCTGGCCGTCGTCTTTGGCCTGGGGATGCTGGTTTTCGCCGGCTACGCCTGGGTGAAGCGTGACCCGGCAGCCAGGTTCCTCACGCTGCTGACGCTGGCCTGGCCCGCGTTCCTCTTTTTGCTGATTCAGGCTTCGGACCGGGGACCCGCGCCGGCCGACGCGTTGATCGTCGTAGGACTCCTGGCCTACCTGCTCATCCCCGGTGCGTATCTTCTCTTTGGACAAGCCCGCTGGGTGCAGGAGCGCCGCTTTGCCGGGGCGCTGGTCACTGGATTAGGCGCACTGTCGGCGCTGCCCGCGATGGTGATCCTGCCGGCTGTCCTCATGTTCACTGTAGGGGGCGGAATGGGTGCGATGGCCCCGCAGGCACTGAGGGGGAACGGAGTAGTGGAGGAGATGGAGTTCGCGGCGGGGTTGCCGGTCCCTATAGAGGCGACAGCGGTGGTGGAGAAAGCGGTAGAAGTTCCGCTGCCAGCCGCCGAGAGCGAACAGGCGGCCAGAGCCGAGGCCCCGCGCCTGCGCCAGTACTTCCCCGAGACCCTCTACTGGGCGCCGGAGATCGTCACCGACGAGAGTGGCTTCGTCTCTCTCGAAATCCCAATGGCCGATAGCATCACCACCTGGCGGCTGACGGCGCTGGCCTCGTCCCAGGACGGGCGGCTGGGCTTTACCACGCGTGGCATCCGCGTCTTCCAGGATTTTTTCGTGGACATAGACCTGCCCGTCGCGCTGACGCAGGGGGACGAGATCAGCATCCCCGTCGGCGTCTTCAACTACCTGCCCGAACCTCAGCGCGTGCGCCTCGAACTCGAACCCGCCGATTGGTACACCGCCCTCCCCGACCAATCTACCAATCTACCAATCTACCAATCTACCATCCCCATCGCGGCCAATGACATCGAGGTCGTCTACTTCCCCATCCGCGTCCTTGAGTTCGGGCGACAGGGTTTCCAGGTGACCGCCTGGGGCGAGCAGATGAGCGACGCCATCCGGCGCGAGGTGAACGTCGTGCCGGACGGCATGGAGATTCGCCTGACGGAGAGCGACTGGCTGCGCGAGAGCAAGGAAATCGAACTCACTGTTCCGGCGGAGGCTGTACCGGAGACGCCCTACGTCGAGGTCAAGATCTACCCGGGGGTGATGTCTCAGGCGGTCGAGGGGTTAGAGAAAATACTCAGATTGCCCCACGGCTGCTTTGAACAAACCACGTCGGCGACGTACCCGAATGTTCTGATCCTGGACTATATGCAGACCACCGGCAACGCCAACCCCGAAGTGCAGATGCAGGCCGAAAAGTACGTAGGAACCGGCTACCAGCGTTTGCTGACCTTCGAGGTGCAGGGCGGCGGATTCTCCCTCTTCGGCCAGCCACCGGCGGATCCATTCCTCACTGCCTACGGGCTGATGGAATTCTCCGACATGGCCAAGGTCTACCCGGTGGATGAGGCCCTCATCGAGCGGACGGCGCAATGGCTACTGGCGCAGCAAGCGTCGGACGGCACGTGGACCGACCAGGGTTATTCGGAGCACTGGCACATAGACTCCAAGGTGCCCACCACCGCCTACATCGCCTGGGCGCTGATCGAGGCTGGCTACGAGGACGCGCCGCAGGTGGGGCAGGCCATCGCCTACATCCGCGAGTCCGCCCTCTCTCCCCCCTCGCAGGGGGGAGCCGGAGGGGGGTCAGACGCCTACAGCCTGGCGCTGGTCGCCAACGCGCTGGCCGCCTACGATCCCGACGACTCGATGACGCGGGCTGTGCTCGACCGGTTGTACGACATGCGTATAGAGGAAGGGGACACCGTCTACTGGCAGACCGGGACCGCCTCGTTCACGGGCGCGACCGGCGAAAGCGGCAGCCTGGAGACGACGGCACTGGCGGCTATCGCCCTGATGCGTGGCAACGCCCACTCCGACGCGGTGAGTGGCGCGCTGGCCTACCTCATCCAGGGCAAGGATTCCTGGGGCACGTGGTCCACCACCCAGGCCACCATCCTTTCGCTCAAGGCGTTGCTGCTATCTACCGAGCAGGCGGGACAGGTCGAAGGCCCGGTGCGCTTGCGCGTGGGCCTGAACAAGGAGCAGATGCAGGAGATCACGATTGACGAGACCAACGCCGACGTGGTGCATCTCATCACCTTTGATCGCGGCTTCTCGCCCAGCGGCGCTAACCGGGTGCAGATCGAACTGGAAGGCGGTGGGAACTTGATGTACCAGGTGACCGCCCGCTACTATCTGCCCTGGGACCAGGTGCCGATGGTGGAGATGATGGACGAACTTATCACCATTGACCTGGCCTACGACCGCACCCGACTAGCCGTCAACGACGAGGTGACGGTGGACGTGGGAGTGAAACTGGACCCATTCGGCTCCGCTCAGGGCAGGCAGGTAGGCGTGGTCAAGATGGCGCTGATTGACCTGGGGGTGCCACCTGGTTTCACCGTGCTGGCCGAGGACCTGAGCCGGTTGGTGGAGCAGAAAATCATCGCCCGCTACGAACTGACGGGACGGCAGATCATCATCTACCTGGAGGACTTCTCGTCCGAAGCGCCCTTGCACTTCAGTTACCGGCTGCGGGCCCGCTTCCCGATGCGCGCGCAGACGCCTCCCTCCAGCGTGTATGACTACTACAACCCTGCCGACATAACCGTGCGTGCGCCGTTGGAGATGACGGTGAGCGAGTAGACAAGCAGACATCACGGCCACCGATGTGCCCGCGAGATACTCTCGCGGGCACGTTTTCTTGACAGTCCCATCAAATGATGTTATTCTCTGGAGCGATGAAACGATTCCTCTGGCACTGGTTCCCGCCGCTGGCGTGGATGGGGTTGATTTTTGTGCTATCTGCCCAGCCAGACCTGCCGCACGCCAAAGGGCGCTGGCTTGACTTGTTGCTCAAGAAGGCGGGCCACGCGGTGGTCTATGGCGTGTTGGCCTGGCTCTACCGGCGGGCGCTGCGCCGTCACATTCCCACCGGCACTGTCCTTCGCGCAGTCAGCATTGGGTTAGTCGTGGCCTACGCCGCGAGTGACGAGTACCACCAGACCTTCGTGCCAGGGCGCAACGGCAACCTGGTGGACGTGGCGGTGGATGGGGTGGGGGCGTGTGGGGCTATGCTGCTGGCCCGGTGGCGGGAAGGTCGGCGGGAGTTGCCTCGGCCGGAGTCTGTTGTTCGATAACGATTTCGCCGAACAGCCGTTCCTGCCGCACTTTCACTTGATCCTGTTTGATCAGTTCCAGCAGTGCCAGCAGGGTCACGATGACCTCGACACGGGTGGTGGCTGCTGAAAGAATCTCGCGGAAGAGGACCCGACGTCGCCGGGTTAGTTGATTCTCGATGCAGGCGATTTGCTCGGCCACGGTCACCGTGATGGGCGCGACGACCTCCCCGACCGGCGGGGCGGGTATGGCGTCCAATGCCTCCTGTACGGCGGCCAACAGGTCGTGGAGCGCCACGTCGCCCAGGTCAAGTTGTGGTTCGAGGTGGGGGAGGGGGGCAATGCGCACGTAGCCGTGCAGCCCCTGCTTCTCCCGTTCGTGCAGTAGCGTCGCGATTTTTTTGAAGCGCCTGTAGACCTGCAACTGGCGCACCAGTTCGTCGCCCACGTCTTCGGTTTCAGGGGTCAGCGCTGGTGGACGCGGAAGCAGTGACTGGGACTTGATAAGCAGGAGTTTCGCCGCCACGACGAGAAAGTCTGCCAGTTCCTTTACTTGCCGTCGTTCCAGTTCCGCCAGGTAAGTCAGATACTGGTCGGTTACCTGGGCCAGCGCGATCGTGGTGATATCCAGTTCCTCCCGCTCAATGAGGTGGAGGAGCAAGTCCAGGGGGCCCTCGAAGACGGGCAATCTAATCTGATAGTGTGGAGACATAGCCGTAGGTCAGATTATAGCACAAACAGGCTGTTTTCCAAGATTTCCCCCGGTCTATGATTTGTGGTATAATTTGGCGTGGTAGCCCCGGTGTTGAAAGATCGAGTGGCCCGGGGCGGTAGTTTGTGTCTAGGAGACGCTTGTGTTCAATCCCATTGATGCCTTTCTTGGACTGTTCTCTCTTGATGTCGGCATTGACCTCGGCACGGCCAATACGCTGGTCTACGTGAGAGGGAAGGGCATTGTCATCAACGAACCGTCCTGGGTAGCCATTGAGCGAAACAGCAGAAAAATTCTTGCTATTGGCGCAGAGGCGAAGGAGATGGTCGGTCGTACGCCTGCCAACATCGTCGCTATTCGTCCCTTGCGCGATGGTGTTATCTCGGAATTCGACGTGACCGAGGCTATGTTGGACTACTTTATCAAGAAGGCGCATAGCCAACTCTTGCTGCCTTTCCCCCGGCCTCGCGTCGTCGTGGGCATTCCCAGTGGTGTGACCGAGGTCGAAAAGCGTGCGGTGTACGATGCGGCCATTTCTGCCGGTGCACGGGAGGTTTTTCTGATTGAGGAGCCAATGGCGGCGGCTATCGGGGCCGGGATGCCGGTGACGGAGGCGCGCGGCAGCATGGTCGTGGACGTCGGCGGCGGCACGACCGAGGTGGGCGTCTTCTGCCTGGGTGGCATTGTCGTCAGCCGTTCTCTCCGCATCGCTGGCGACGAGATGGACGAGGACATTATGCAGTACGCTCGCCAGAAGTACAACCTCTACATTGGGGAGCGTATGGCCGAGCGAGCCAAGATCAGCGTCGGGTCGGCATACCCGTTGCCTGAGGAGATGACGATGACGCTGCGTGGGCGCAATCTGGTCACCGGGTTGCCCGAGGCGATCGAGGTCAGCAGCATCGAGATCCGAGAGGCGTTGAGCGGGTCAGTCAGTATCATCGTAGATCTCATCAGGGACGCGCTGGATGAGACTCCGCCAGAGTTGATCGCCGACCTGATGGAGACCGGCATCTGCCTGGCAGGTGGGGGCTCTCTCTTGAAGGGTATGGCTGAGCGGATCAGTGAAGAGACGAACATGCAGGCCTGGGTCGCTCAGGACTCGATGACCTGCGTGGCCCGTGGCGCTGGCAAGGTACTGGAGGAACTGGATGTGCTGCGCGAGGTGTTGGTCAGCACCGACGACCGGCGACCCAGGACCCATGCCTTCTAACTGGCCTCCATGTTGATTGAGGGGGGTAACCAGCGTCTGATCATCGGTTGGGTGGGGCTATGAATGAGTCTTCCCGCCGTCCATGGCTTCCCCTGCTGTTGCTTGTTCTCGGGCTGTTGCTTCTGGTATCCCACGAGTCCGGCTATCTGATCCCGGTGGAGAATGTACTCCACTACGTGCTCGATCCGTTGCAGCGCGCGTTTTCGAGCGTGGTAGAGGCTACTGGTGGTCTGTTCGAGACGGTGCGCGAAGTCCGCGAACTGCGCGCTGAAGTCGAGAAACTGCAAGTGCAGGTGGACGCTCTGACGGTCGAGAATGTCCGCTTGAGAGAGTACGAGGCCGGGGTCGAACAATACCGTGCCTTGTTGAACTTCGTCAGCGAGTATCCGATCTCGGCTTACCTGGGTGCCGACGTGATCGGCTGGGAGGCCTGCGACACTTTCCCGTGTGGGGAGGTGGTGGGCACAGAGCCGAATCCCTACCTGCGTTATGTTACCATCAACGTGGGAACACGGCAGGAGGTAGAGGTGGGGATGCCGGTCGTCAGTAGCGGGGCCGGGTTGGTGGGGCGGGTTGCGCAGGTGGGCCCGCGCACGGCCAAAGTCCAACTCCTCACCGATCCCGATAGTGCCGTCGCTGCTCTCCTTCAGACCTCCCGTGTCACTGGCCTGGTCGTGGGGCGGCCCGATGGCGTCTTGTGCATGGAATATATCCCGCAAGAGGAGAGCATCAACGTCGGCGAAATTGTGCTGACCTCTGGGCTGGGCGGCTTTGTGCCTAAAGGCTTGGTTGTCGGCCAGGTTACCGAAGTGCAGCAGGTGGACTACGCGCTGTTCCAGACTGCTATCGTGCGGCCGGTGGTGGACTTCTCGCGGCTGGAACTGGTATTGGTGATCACCGCGTTTGAACAGATACCTCTCGACGAAGAGCCCCCGCCCGAAGAGCCGTAGCCTCACGTTTTGCGTTTCACGCCAGGAGGTGTGAGATTAACCCCTACCTGACCATTCCTCTTCTGACCAGCATAGCCTTGATCCAGAGCGTTTTGCTATCGCGAGTGAATCTGTGGGGAGCGCGACCTGATCTGATGTTGCTGGTCGTGCTGGCGTGGGCCGTAGTGCGCGGAGTAGACGAGGGACTGATGTGGGGTTTTATCGGTGGGCTGATCGTTGATCTACTCTCCGGGGGGCCACTGGGCGCGACCCCACTGGCTCTGTTGGCCGTGGTCTTCCTGGCCGGGCGGTCGTGGGGACGGGGCTTCGGTCCGCCGGTGGTACGTCTTCTGCTCCTGGCGTTTCTCGGCGTCGTGGTCTACCATCTGGTCTTGCTGTTCGTTCTGACCTGGACGGGGCATGCGGTGGATTGGAGGTTTGCGCTGATGCGGGTGGTTGGTCCATCGGTGCTGCTTAACGTGGTGCTGGCTCCGTTCGTCCGGCAGCCGCTGGCCTGGTTGGAGCGAAAAACGCGACAGGAGAGATTCGCACTGTGACACTGCACAAAGCGCCGCAGCGGGTTGCCCTTCGACAGACTCAGGACATCGCTCAGAGCCGATGGCAGGCACGCTGGGCGGCAATCATAGGAGCACCGCGGGTTGTCGCGTTGGGTTTGCTGGTTCTGTGCGTCCTTGGAGTTTTTGGCCTGCGATTGTGGAATCTGCAATTTGTGCAGGGCGAAGACTACCGCGCCTGGGCGGAACGGCAGCGGTTGAGGCCAGTCGTTATCCCTGCTGCTCGGGGCATCATCTACGACCGCTCTGGCACGCCGCTGGTGCGCAACGTCCCCAGTTTCAACGTCGCTGTCGCCACCGCCTATCTGCCCGATGACGAGGCTGAGGCTGAGTCTGTGCTCATCCGCCTGGCCGTGCTGCTTGATATGCCCTACAGCGCGGCCGGCGCGCATGGGAGTGAAGACAACAAAGGCTTGCGCGAGATTGTGCCTTATACCTATACGGCCAGTTATAGCCCGTTGGTGATCAGACCAGGGATAGAGCGGGATACGGCATTGCTGTTGAAACAGGAGGCGATGACGCTGCCCGGCGTGTCGGTCGAGGTGGAATCGGTGCGCGATTATCCCTATGGCCCACTGGTGTCGCAGATGCTGGGATATATGCTGCCTATTCCTGAGGAAAGTGAAGAGGAGTACGTTGCGCTAGGCTACGATTCGGCCACGGATCGCGTCGGCAATGCTGGCGTCGAGGCCACTTACGAGGAGGTGTTGCGGGGGGAGAAGGGCCGGATGCTCATCGAGGAGGACGTGATGGGCCGGTTGATCCGCGTGGTTGAGCAGCAGGCCGCGCCTGTGCCAGGTGATAATGTCCATCTGACGCTCGACCTCGACCTGCAACGGTTTGTCGAAGAAGCATTGCGGCGTGCAATGGCCCAGCCGGACGTGAACTCGCCGCGCGGGATGGCGATCGTGATGAACCCGCAGACGGGCGAGATTCTGGCGCTGGTCAGCCTGCCGACTTACGATAACAACATTTTCACCCAGGGTATCTCGGCGCGCGATTTGCAGCGCCTGGAGGACCCCCACCGGCCGCTGTTCAACCACGCCATCTCAGATTACCTGCAACCTGGGTCAACGTTTAAGATCGTGGTGGCGGCTGCTGCCCTCCAGGAGGGGGTACTGACGCCGCGCACACGTCTCTCCTGTCCCGGCACTATCGTTGTACCCAATAAGTATTATCCCAACGACCCCGGCATGGCGCAGTCTTTCTACTGCTGGAACCGGGCTGGCCACGGCTCGCTGGATGTGGTGGGTGGCATTGCCAATTCGTGCAATATCTTCTTCTACGAAGTTGGGGGGGGATTCGAGAAGACTGACTTCAAGGGACTGGGTGTGGAACGCATCGCCCAGTATGCCCGGTTGTTCGGCTTCGGGGAACCGACCGGTGTGGAGTTGCTGGGCGAGATCGGCGGTCTGGTGCCCACGGCGACCTGGAAGAGGCTCACGTATGGCGAGTCCTGGTCCACCGGCGATACCTATAACCTGTCCATCGGAGAGGGTTATCTCTCCGTCACGCCGCTGCAAATGCTCAATGCTGTCAACGTCGTCGCCAACGGCGGCACGCTCTACCGCCCGCGTATCGTCCACCACGTCACCGATGCCCAGGGGGTCGTGACTCAGCCTTTCGAGCCGGAGATCATCCGCACGCTGCACATCAGCCCGGAGAACTGGTCGCTGGTGCAGCAGGGGATGGAGGGGGCGGTGGCCTACGGCACGGCGGCCAAGCGGGGTCGAATCGAGGGGCTGCGCGTGGCCGGCAAGACCGGCACGGCCCAGTATTGTGACGATATTGCGGCGGCGGCCGGTCTTTGCGAAGGGACCTGGCCAGAGCACGCCTGGTTTGCCGCCTTTGCGCCTGTGGAGAAGCCAGAAGTCTCCGTCGTCGTCTTCCTGTACAACGGAGGTGAGGGGTCGGTGGTGGCGGTGCCAGTGGCCCACGACATTCTGGAGTATTATTTCAGCCGCGATGAGACCACGCCCTGACGACTGGTTGAGTGCGGCGGGAGTCGGCGGGTTGGTTCATTGTTCATTGCCTCAGCCGCATCTGGCCGAACTTCCCTCTGGTGGATCAGAGCCACAATCAGGGTGGCTATGCCTGGGGCCAATACGTGTTGAGCCTCCCGCTTGCGTCGGGTAGTGCGGTGCTGGCCGATGCCTGTCGTGGATGAGATGGGGCGGGCGGTGAGCGACCGCGTCGTCGTGGGAAGGTTCGAGACCCGTGGCCCTTGACAATCTACTAATCTACCAATTTGCCAGTTCTTGTGCTATAATGCCATCGAGATGCCAGAAAGGGAACATGTGAGCCCAGATACGATCACTATCAAGGGTATCCGCCAGGGGCTGCTCGTCACGCTGGGGGAGGGGGATTGGGACGCCGGACTGCGAGCGTTGGAGACACGTCTTGGTGCTAACCCCGCTTTCTTTCGCGGTGGCCTTGTCGCTCTCGACGTCGGGGCGCGGGAATTGATTCACTCCGAGATTGATGGGGCACGTGCGCTGCTTGCCCGCCACCAGGTTGAGTTGTGGGCGCTGATCAGTACGAATCCCATTACAGAGGCGGCCGCGCAGGAGTTAGGGCTGGTGATTAGCCTTGGCCTGCCTCACCCACGCGTGCCGGAGGCCATGACCGAAGGGGACGAGGAACCAGTTGCCGAAGGGATGGTTGTGCGGCGCACGCTTCGTTCTGGCCAGAGCCTGCGCTATCCGGGCCACGTCGTGGTCGTCGGCGACGTCAACCCTGGGGCAGAAGTAGTGGCGGGTGGTGACATCCTGGTGTGGGGCCGTGTGCGTGGGGTGGTGCACGCCGGGGCGTTGGGGGATGAGGGGGCTGTGATCTGTGCTCTCGACCTGGCTCCGACGCAACTCCGCATCGCCGGTCACATCGCCCGCTCCCCGGAGGAGCGACGGCGCAAGCCTGTGCCGGAGATGGCCTCGGTGCGCGAAGGAAAGATTGTGGCTGTTCCCTGGAATGACAGTGAGATGAGACGGGTGGAGTAAGGAGAGCCAATGGGGGCAAGAGCGATTACGGTTACTTCGGGCAAGGGAGGAGTGGGAAAGACAACCCTCACCGCCAACATGGGCGTCGCACTGGCGATGCAAGGGCATCGAGTGGTGGTCATTGATGCCGATGTCGGCCTGCGTAACCTCGATATGATGTTGGGCCTCGAAAACCGCATCGTCTACGACTTGGTAGACGTGGTCGAGGGACGTTGCCGGTTGCGCCAGGCGCTGGTGCGCGATAAGCGGCTTGCGGAACTCTTCCTGCTGCCAGCCGCGCAAACCCGCGACAAGAGCGCGGTCCAGCCTGATGACATGGTGCGCGTCTGCGAGAGCCTGCGAGAACAGCACGATTTCATCCTGATTGATTCTCCCGCTGGCATCGAGCAGGGCTTCCGCTACGCTATCGCCCCGGCCGACGAGATTCTCATCGTCACCAACCCGGAGGTGGCTGCCGTGCGCGATGCCGACCGGGTCATCGGGCTGGTCGAGGCAGAGGAGAAAGGTCCCCCACAACTGATCATCAACCGGCTGAGGCCGGATATGGTGCAGCGCGGCGAGATGCTGGACATCGCCGACGTCGTCGAATTGCTGGCTATTGATCTCGTCGGCGTCGTGCCGGAGGACCAGGCCATCCTGATCACTGCGAATCGGGGGCGGCCTCTTGCCTTCTCTAAAGAC
>JAUWNP010000070.1 GCA_030612585.1 Anaerolineae bacterium | reverse complement strand
CGCCGCCGCCCCCCCCCGCCCCCCCCGCCCCCCCCCCCCCCCCCCGCCCGCGGCGGCCGCCCCCCCCGCCCCCACGATTCGACCACGCAGCGCTGTGCCGATTCCCTGCCTTGCTGCGGGAGAACGACTGGCGCGTCCGCGTCGTCGTCCGAGATGGTGAGGTCATCTCCGTCGCACCGGCTGATATCTCGCCGCTGGGGCTGGCGGTGGACATCGGCACGACCAAACTGGCCGCCTATCTGGTGGATCTGGAGAGCGGCGAGACGCTAGAGGCCGCTGGCGCGATGAACCCTCAGATCGCCTACGGGGAAGACGTGATGACCCGCATTGCCTATGCGATGGAGGGAGAGACTCAGGCGCAGGAACTCCAGCGAGTTCTCACCGGCGGGCTGGACGACCTGGCCCGCAAGTTGTGTGCGCGGGTCGGGCGCGAAAGCGCCGAGATCGTCGAGGCGGTGCTGGTGGGCAATACCTGTATGCACCATCTGGTGCTGGGGTTGCCGGTGGCCCAACTGGGCCTGGCTCCCTACGTGCCTGCCCTGGCTGACTCCTATGATCTGAAAGCGCGGGAACTGGGACTGTGTTTCGTCCCTGGCGCAAATATCCACCTTCTGCCCAACATCGCCGGCTTCGTAGGCGCGGATCACGTGGCTATGCTCCTGGCGACTCGTATGCACGAGGCTCGCGAGATCACCGTCGGCCTGGATATCGGCACCAACACGGAGATCAGCCTGGCGGTGGGCGGCCCTGTCCTGAGCAAAGGCGAAGGACGGCTGCTAAGTTGCTCCTGCGCCTCCGGCCCAGCCTTCGAGGGGGCGCACATTCACGATGGGATGCGGGCCGCGCCGGGCGCGGTTGAGTGGGTGCGGCTGGCTGGCGAGCAGGTCGAGTACCAGACGATTGACAGTGCGCCGCCGGTGGGCATCTGTGGCTCCGGCGTGCTGGACAGCGTGGCCGAACTGCGGCGGGTCGGTGTGCTGGAGGCCAATGGTGCGATGAAGCCGGGCAGCCATCCCTGTGTTCGTGGGGAGGGTGCTAGATCCGAGTTCTTGCTCGTCCCGGCTGGCGAGCGAGGCGCACCCCGCGACCTGGTTGTCACTCGCAAGGATGTGAACGAGATCCAACTGGCCAAGGGGGCCATCCGCGCCGGGATCGAGGTGTTGCTAAGCGAGGCCGGACTGGAAGCGGAACAGATCGAGCGCGTGGTGGTGGCAGGGGCCTTCGGCACCTACCTGGACGTGGACAGTGCGCTGGCGGTGGGGATGTTCCCGCCGCTGCCTCGGGAACGGTTTGTCCAGGTGGGGAACGGTGCTGGCATGGGCGCCAAACTGGCGCTGGTGTCCCGTCGCTGCCGCGCGGTCACCGAGGAGATCGCCCGCCGCGTGGAGTACATCGAACTGACCACCCATCCGCGTTTTGTCGAAGCCTACATGAACGCGCTGATGCTGCCCTAGCCGGCGCGTAACCGTGCCCGCCAGCAGTGGGAAAGAAGCCGCACGCCCAAACGCGCACTGGTGTAGGGCCGACGCAAAGTTGCCCCCCTGCCCTCTGCCCCCTGCCTCTCGTCTCCTTGCCCCTTGTCCCCCCCTCCCCCCCACCTCCCTACTCGTACTGCCTGTTCCAGTCCGGGAGTGTCTTGAGAATAACCACCGCTCCGTCCAGTACTCCGAGCAGAATACCGTGCAGCGGCAACCCTAGCGCCCATAGCAGCGGCCCGACTGCTATCATCGTCAGTATCGTGGCCCGGGCTCGGTGAACGCGCAATAGCCTTGCCAGGGTCACCCAGACAAGCGCCAGGGCGACCAGCGCCGTCAGCGTGAGCACGGGCGATAGCCATAGCAGCGTGCCCGCAAGTGTGGAGAGGCCGATGCCACCGCCGAAGCGGATGAAGACGGACCAATTATGGCCCACCACCGCCATCACGCCGGCCACCGTGGCCGCCCAGGGGTTGTCCGTCATCAGTGTGGCCCCGGCGACAGCCGCCACTCCCAGGAGGACATCCACCACGGCAGTTAGTGCGCCAGCCCAGATGCCGGCCGAGCGGGATACGTTCAGCCCGCCGGTGTGCCCGCTGCCCTGTTGCCGCACGTCCGCGCCCCGCAGCGCCCGGCACACCAATACACCCGTGGGCACCGCGCCCAGCAGATACCCCAATAGCCCAGCCGAGAAAAACTCAATCATCGCCGTTGCTTCCCTCCAATCTCTAATCTCTAATCTCTAATCTCCAATCTCCAATCTTCAATCAACACCGCACCCGCAACCGCCGGGGTAGAATCTCAAACTCTATCCGGTGACTGTCAGTGCACAAGACCTCCCCGTCCATGTGAGCGACCAGGTCGTCCGGTGAGGAGATGGTCACCCGCCGGGCACGGGCCATCGTGACCGGCTCGCGGCCCACGTGGGTGCCCTTCATAAAGTGGGGGACGAGGCCCAGCATGGCCAGCCGGCTCACCTCGCGCACGATGCACAGGTCGAAGAGACCGTCGTCGGGTTGGGCCTGGGGCGCGACGTAAAAGCCGCCTCCCTCGCGCGGCCCGTTGGCGACGCTAATCATCACTGCTCGCAGGGCCAACTCCTGCTCGTCGTACTCGATGGTGACCGACGGAGCCTTGTAGTATAGAAAGATTACCTTCAGCACCACCGGCAGGTACAGAGCAATTCCACGTAGCCGTTTGACCTTGCGAGCCTCGAGTGTCACGGCACCACCAAAACCGACGTTCACGGTGTTGTCGAAGTAGCGGGGAGCCTGGCCCGGCAGCGTGACCCGGCCCACGTCCATTGTCCTGGTCTGGCCGTTTGCCAGCCGATGGCACGCTCCTGGCAAATGGGGAGGCACCCCCGCTGTGTTGGCGAAGTCGCTTCCGGAACCGACCGGGATGATGCCCAGCGTACCGCTTGCTCCGTTTTCCGAGGCCGCCATCAAACCGTTGACCACCTCGTTCGTCGTGCCGTCGCCACCCGCGGCGACGATGGTCTCGAAGCCGTCGCCGATCGCCTGTTCGGCCAGTTCTGCCGCGTGCCACGGCCTGGCTGTGCGTACCAGGTCGAAATTCAGTCCCTCCGCTTGCAGAAGCCGGCGCAACTCAGGCTCAATCTTTGCACCGTAACCCTGGCCCGCGACCGGGTTGAGAATGACCTTGATGGGTCCCATAGTGTCCTCCTTTAGTGTCCTCCTGCGACCGGATAGATTGTTCACAATCACTATAAAGAACACGCCACGGGGCTCCGCGTTACACGCCCCGCGGGATTAGTGTGTTTGACATTGTCTCTGCTTGAGGGTAGAATAGGCCTGGACGAACGGCTACGCGAAAGAGAGGTGTACAATGGTCGAACAAATGGTCCTGCCCGATGCGGATATTCCTGTCTCTATGGAGGGGCCTCCAGGAGCCGTGGCCCCACCTGGTCTGGACGCCCGCTCCTCGCTGCGTGCCGCTATGGGCGGTTTCGAGGTTCACATGCAGCAGCAGGGCTTCGCCGAAAACACTATCAGGGCTTTTCTCTCCGACCTCAACATCCTGGCCCAGTTTATCGGTGTGGGGACAGCCATTGGTGTCATCTCCACCCGCGATCTCAATCGTTTCACCGACTGGCTGGTGCGCGAGCGCGGTGTGCCCTGCAACCCCAAGTCGCTGGCCCGGCGCGTGACCACGCTCAAGGTCTTTTTCGGCTGGCTGGTCGAGGCTGAGGTGTTGCCTTTCGACCCTGCTGACCCCGTGGTTCACAAGCCGGTGATGACGCCGCTGCCCGAGATTCTCTCCGACGCCGAGGTCGAGCGGGTGCTGGGGGTGACTCAAGCGCTGCGCCACGCTGAAAAACTTGATGCCCGTCCTCACCTCCTCGTGACGTTGCTCCTCCACACCGGTATCAAGAAGGGGGAGTGTATGAGTCTCGTGATGAACCACTTCGACTTCAGCGACCCCACCCAGCCGGTGCTGTGGATCCGCTACACCAACCCCCGCCGTCAGCACAAGGAGCGCAAACTACGCCTGCCGGTGTGGTGGCCGGCTGTGCTGGCCGAGTACCGCGCCCAGCACCAGCCGCAGGGATCGATCTTCCCCTGCACCGCCCGCAACCTGGAGTACGTCCTGGCCGACGTGGCCCGGCGGGCCGAACTGGGCCACGCTCTCTCCTTTGAGATGCTGCGCTGGACCTGCGCGGTGCGTGACTACCGGGCGGGAATGCCAGCCGACAAACTACGCCAGAAACTGGGGATCTCAAAGATCACCTGGCGCGAGGTGGGGGTCAAGGTCTCACGGCTGGCTAGCCCGGCGCTGTGATGTCTCGCTCTACTGTTGACGGCCTACAGGGATGAAGATGCGGAAGGGCAGTGCTGCGTAGGCCTGGTTCAGACTCAGGTAGTCACCGTTCCAGCCACCGACGGCGTAGATGGTGGTATCGAATGCGACCACGCCCGGGCTGCGCCATTGTCCTATCAATGGTGTTTCAACCACGTTCCAGGTGTCGTCGGCCGGGTTGTAGCGCTCGTTGAAGCCCAGGTAACTGGTCCAGCCGCCCCCACCGATGGCGTAGAGTTGGCTGCCCATAGCGACCAGGCCCAGCCCTCCTCGCCCCACTGCCAGCGGTGCGCACGCCGCCCACGTCCTCGCCACCGGGTCGTAGACTGTGCACGTGGTCATCTCTCGCTCGCCATCGTATCCGCCCACGACGTAGAGGAGTTCCCCCAGAGGAGCGGCTGCGGCAAGGCTCCGCCTTGTGTCCATCGCCGTTGTTTCGGTCCAGGTATCCATCTGGGAATCGTAGACGTACACCGTGGCGACGTACCGCTCCCCGTCCCACCCGCCGAAGAGGTAAAGCCTTCCATCCAGCGCGGTTAGCGCGTAGGCGCAACGTGGTTCCGGCAGTGGCCTGGCCTCGCGCCAGGAGTCGGCCAGGGCATCGTAGACCTCGACTCTCCGCGTCGGTGTATTCTCAGCGTCGCAGCCGCCCGGCACGTACACTTCCGTCCCGATCACAGCGCCCGAGACGTAGGCCGCCGGCGTGGGCTTGTCGCTCCCCGGCGTCCAGACGTCGTTTTCGGGATCGTATGCCTCCACTGCAGCCGTGACCCCCTCAGGGGTTAAGCCTCCGATAGCCAGAATCCTGTCCCCCACTGCGGCAAGTGCCAGGTACGCCCGGCGGGTGGGCATCTGGGCCTGCTCCTGCCAGAGGGATTCTGTGTCCTCTATCACAACTGCTGGCTGCCCTCGCGGTTGGTCTAGCGGTAGATCCGGTTCGGGACCCTCTGGTGGACTGCTGCGGGGCCACGTCATGGCTACCCCGGCCATTACAAGCAGCAGGGCAGCAATCAGCGCCACTCGCTTGGGCCAGGGAAGGGGTGGCTCCGGGGCAACCGGCGGAATGGATGGGAGAAGCGCACCGGTATCGCTTTCTGATGCTCCTTCGACGCTCTCAACGGGCACCCAGCCCTCACGTACGGCGACCATCGTCGCTTCGGTGCGCGATTCGACCCCTAACTTGGCGAAGATGTTGCGCAGGTGAACCTTGACAGTGTTGACACTGATACTCAACTGGTAGGCAATCTCGCGGTTGGTGACGCCGGTCGCTACCAGTCGCAGAATCTCTTTTTCGCGTTTGGTGAGGGGCTCGCCGTATTCAGGCATGTCTCCCGATTCGTCATCGGCCCGAAGTTATCTACCGTGTTCGGGCAGATTTGTTCATTTGTTTATTTGTTCATTTGTTCATTTGTTCATTGTTCATTGTTCATTGTTCATTGTTCATTGTTCATTCTACGTCATCTTGACCACGATGTCGGAGAGTACGTTGGCTGCCTCGTCTCCCCGGTCGGCAGCGTTGCTCAAGTGACGGTAGATCTCGCGCAGTTTGAGCATCTCCACCACGTGTTCTATATCCTGTGGCCTGTGGAATAGTTCGGCGATGGCTTCTCGGTAGACCGTCTCTATGCGGTTCTCCAGCGCTTTGGCCCGCACGGCGTGATCCTCAGCCACGCCAGGATGGTCGGCCAGCCGCTGCACGCCCACGTAGATCTCGTGCGCGGCATCGCACAGCAGGGAGGCCATGCGCCGCAGATAGTCGTTCGGTTCCACTTCGAGGATGTCCATTTCACCTACCGTCGTGTAGCCATAGTCAATGATGTCGTCAATAGCACGCGAGAGAGCAAAGATGTCCTCGCGGTCAATCGGCGTGACGAAGGTGCGGTTCAGTTCGTCAATCAGGATGCGTCGTACCTCGTCAGCCTCTTTCTCCATCCGTGTGACAAGTCCGGCCCGTTCCTTGCATGGGTCATCCATGTACTCCTGTAGTGCCTCCATACCTTTGACGGTATACTCGGCCTGCTGGATCAATAACTGGATAAACCGATTCGGCTGCGCCTTGAAGAAACGTTGTAACCAGCCCATACTCTCCTCCTATACCACGATACGCCGCACCACCAGATACGCCAGCGCCGCCAGGAGCCCCGAGGTAGGGATGGTCAGCACCCAGGCGGTGAGGATGTTGCCGACGACCCCCCAGCGCACCTTGCTCAACCGCTCGGCCGACCCGACGCCCATGATGGCCGAACTGACCACCTGGGTGGTGCTGACGGGGCCGCCCAGCAGTGCTGCCCCCAGGATTACGATTGCCGACGTTAACTGGGCGGTGAAGCCGTGCACCGGGCGGATCTTGTAGAATTTCCCTCCCAGCGTGCGAATGATACGCCAGCCGCCCGTGGCCGTCCCCAGGGAGATGGCCCCAGCACAAGCAGCAATTACCCACAACGGCACCTGGAATTGTGTCAGTGCTCCGGCTCCCACCAGGCCCATAGTGATGAGTCCCATCGTTTTCTGCGCGTCGTTTGTCCCGTGGCCCAACGCCAGCGCCAACGCGGTGAAAGTCTGCGCGCTCTTGAAGAACCAATTGATGCGCGGCGAGGCCCCTCGCGCCAGGAAAAGCACCAGTTTCATGAGAATGTAACCCCCGAACAGCCCCACCAGTGGCGATAGTAGGAGCGCGATGACGATTTTGAGCAGCCCATGGAGTTGTACGGCGTCTATCCCGTGGCCCACAATGGTCGCACCTACCAGCCCGCCGATGAGGGCATGGGAGGAACTGGAAGGGATGCCGAGCAACCAGGTAATCAGATTCCAGACGATGGCCGCCAGGAGTGCTGCCAGCACGACCGACATCGTGGCCGCGTGGGGTTGCACCACTTCGTGGCCGATGGTGGTCGCTATGGCGACACCGAAGAGGAAGGGGGCGATGAAATGTGCTGCTGCGCTGAGCAGCAGGGCGCGTCGTGGGCTCATGGCGCGCGATGAGATCATGGTAGCGACGATGTTGGCGCTATCGTTGAAGCCATTCAGGAAGTCGAAGGCCAGGGCTATGGCGATGAAGATGATCAATAATGGTGACATAGATATAGCGGGTAGCAGTCAGCGGTTAGCGATCAGCGGCTAGTGGCTAACGGCGGGTGATCCCTTCCTCCAGTTTCCGTGTGCGTGTTAAGATTATAGCATAGTAGTGGACGTGGGCAAGTGTGGTGTGTAAGTCGCGCCGCCGTGGAACAGGCGGTGCTGGGTCGGGAGACGAACCAGCACCGGCTCCTCCTGGCCGGTGCGACGTCAGACCTGACAGGTTTTTACCCAAGACTTGCTGTTCAACACAGTTGCCGAGTGACAAATGGGGCCTCAAGTCACGAAATTTGTGGAAACCTGTCAGGTCTTGACAACGTCCACAGCACGACCTCGGGCGGGGCGAGGAAACGAGCACGTGGAGCGCCCAGCCCCTCCATCCCCAACCCGCGGCTCACGTAGAGCGTTGTTTTTCCCTCCTCGTAGCGGCCCATCTCGTAGCGCTTCCAGAAATCGGAACTGGTGACGAGCGCGCCGAACAGAGGCAGGCGGATCTGTCCGCCGTGGGTGTGACCACAGAGATAGAGGTCGGCGCCCAATTCTACCGCCTCCGGCATCAGGTCGGGGGAGTGGTAGAGCAGCAATGTGAATCTGTCCCCCGGACTATCGTCCATCAAGCGACGGAGGCGCGGTGCATCCAGGTGACGCTCGCGGGTGCAGCGCAGGCCGACGAGACGTAGGGTATGGTCGTTGATGTGCAGTTCGACTGTCTCGTCCAGCAGCCAGGTGATGGGCAGGCCCTCGAAGATGGCCGGCACGACGTCAGAGCGATCCACCGGGGGGCTGCCGTTGATGGCGTAAACGGGGCTGCGAGCGATGTCACAGAGTTGAGCCAGCAGGTCACGTGCCTCGGCCTGGGCGCCGGGATCGTAGACGGATGACAGGTTGAGGTAGTCACCGGTGATAACTATGACATCAGGGGCCAGTTCCTGGACCAACTGGAGCAACTTCTGCTCGCGTGGGGTGATGTGCTCGATGTGCAGGTCGGTGATGTGGAGCAACCGCAGCGGGGCGTCACCGTTGAGTTTGGAGGAGCGCAGTTCGGCCTGTGTGACCCCGATGCGGAATGGCTCGACCCATGTGGCGTAGAGAAAGGCGGCGGTGATGGCGAGGTGTAACGCAGCACTCAGCAGCAGGCCGGGCCAGGTTGCCCAAAGCAGACCAGCCGCGAAGGCAAGGACTGTGCGGCCGAGGGTCAGCGCCAACAGAGGCGGGGTGACGGGCCCGAAGGAACGTTCCAGTCGGGGGAGTAGTGCCAGGCCAGTCCCGTCGGCGATGGTGAAGGCCAGCGACAAGGCGGCAGCCGGGAGACGGAGGGCACCCCAGGGCCAGCACGCGATCGCGGCCAGCGCCAGCCAGGCAGGCGTGAGCATCAGTGGGGGTATACGTCCCAGTAGGTCGCTGAAGACGAGGGTCAGGTGCAGCGGGCGCGGGTAGTAGCCTGGTGGGCGGAGGGGATCATCCATTTGAACAAGTTCAAATAAGGGACGCGATTTTGTGAAGTGCCCAAGGGGGCACGAGTTTATGAAAGACTACAAATGTCAGGTAACTACTGACTACTGATCACCGGCTCCTGCTTCATCGTATCCGGGATGGGGACTCCGAGCAGATTGTGCACCGTCGGCGCGATTTGGAGTTGGGAAATCACCTCTCCCGTATCTCCCGCGCCGGGTACGCCCGGCCGAATGAGATACAGCGGCACTTCACGCACGTCAGGCGTGGTACCGCCGTGCATCTTGTCCGCACCCATGCCGTGGTCACCGGTGACGAGGATGTTATAGTCTCGCTCTATCCATTCGGGGATGAGGTTAGCCAGCATCACGTCCTGGCGAATGGCGTGGTTGCGGTATTCGCCGGATGCGGCACCGTACGTGTGCCCGACGTAGTCCATGCCCATCGGGTGGACGAGCAAATAGTCGGGGGCGAACTTGCGTACCAGCATCCCGGCAGTGGCGAAAAGTTCAATGTCCGGGTACTCGTCCTGGGTATAAAAGCGCCCGTGCTGGATGAGCAATGACTCGTCGTCTACCTCGCGGTCGTCAAGGGGGTCATAAGGGGTGCGGTTATAGAGTTCGGAAAACCGGTAGTAGGCGGCAGCGGCGGTAGTTTTACCGGCCTCCACTGCTGAGTGGAAGATATTGGGCTTGTTGGAGCGACGGACCATCTGGTTGGAGACCACACCGTGTTCTGTGACCGGCAGCCCGGTGTGAACCGTCTCGTACATCGGGCGCGACATGGTCGGCAGTTCACTGATCACTTTATAGAGGCTGGCGAGTTTGACCTCGACCAAATGTCCCAGGAAGCCCATCCCGTCAACGGCGGTGTCGTAGCGCAATCCATCAGAAAGTACCAGGACAACTTTCATTCTTCTCTCCTGTCATCTATATTCAGCACCGCGTTCGCGTAATCTCGACAAAATTCCCCCATTGTTCTCCCAGCGCCATGCATATAGAAATCCCGGCTGCGTATTGGTTCCATCAACCGGGGTTTCACCGAGTTCTTTATGCGGCCAAATGTTGTCGAGTGGCCGTTTACGTCTGGGTCTGGGGTTGAATCAGCAAGACGGGGATATTCACCCGCTGCATGACCCGCTCGGCAATGTCGCCAAAGAAAAGACGTTGCACACCTTCCCGCGCCCGCGTGGACATCGCCACCAGGTCTACATTTTCACGCTTCACGGTCCGCACGATCTCGTCAATCGTATCATCGCCGAGGCAAATCTGGAGCGCGACTTCGTATCCCTGCTGCTTCAGGTGGTTCGTGATGGGGAGCAAAGCGACTTCCACGTCGGCCAGCAAGCTGTCTTCCTGTTGGCTGGTATAGACCGGATGGGCTTTGGGTCCCAGTGGTTCACCGCCGGCTTCGAGCGCGTAATCAGACCGAAAGTCCGGTGCGGCGAAGCCGAGGCCCTTGGGTGGTTTTGTCACGTAAAGCAAAAAGAGTTTGCAGCCTTGGGCGGGAATGAGTTTTTCGATCTGTGGCAAGATTTGCTGACTGGTTTCCGATTTAGTGAGCGGCACCAGAATGTTCGTTTTGGCCATTGAACGCTCCCCCGTGTTTTTCAAAATCTTGGATCAATTCACGCCGTCAGGGGTGTCCAGTTTAGTCACCCCTTTCAGCGCCAGCGTATCAGCAAAATGACACGCCACAAAGTGTCCGTCCTCGATTTCCCGCCACTGTGGTATCTCTGTCTTGCACTTGTCCTGCACGTAGAGGCAGCGGGTGTGAAAACGACAGCCGGACGGTGGATTCACGGGACTCGGAATCTCGCCTTTGAGGCTCACCGGCGTCATTTCCACATCCGGGTTTACTTCTGGAATAGCCGACATCAGGGCCTCTGTGTAAGGGTGCCTGGGGGTATAGAATAGTTGCTTCGTGGGCGCCAATTCGGCGAACTGACCCAGATACATCACTGCCACCCGCTTGGAGATGTGCGCCACCACGCTCAGATCGTGGGCGATGAACAGGTACGTAAACCCGAACTCGGCCTGCAAGTCCATCAGCAGATTGAGAACTTCGGCCTGAATGGACACGTCGAGGGCAGACACCGACTCGTCGCAGACGACGAACTGGGGTCGGGAGATGAGAGCGCGAGCGATCCCAATGCGCTGCCGCTGCCCGCCGCTGAACGCGTGGGGGAAACGGCGCAGATACTCCAGGTTGAGTTTGCAACTCGCCGCCGCATCGCGCACCTGTTTGTCCACCTCTTTACCAGTCGCCAATTTGCTGGCGACCAGAGGTTCGGCGATGATATCCCGCACCGTCATGCGCGGGTTCAGCGAAGAGTAGGGATCCTGAAAGATCAATTGCATGTGCCTGCGGAACGCCCGCAGGTCTTTGCCCTGGAGTTGGGTCAAATCCACTTTTTGACCATCCAGGTTAAAGGTGACTTGCCCCTCCGTCGGCTCTATCGCCCGCAGGATGGAGCGGCCTATGGTGGTCTTACCAGAACCGCTTTCTCCCACGAGGCCCAACGTTTCCCCTTTCTCGATGTAGAAACTGACGCCGTCAACCGCTTTTACGTACTGCGTAGTGCCACCAAAGAAATTCGTGCTGCGGATGGGGAAATGGACTTTGAGATTTTTGATTTCAAGCAGGATATCAGCCATTCTTCTCTACTCTCTCTACTCGTGCAAAAAACAATGCACTGTATGGGTGCTGCTGATCCGGGTGAGAGCGGGCCTCTGGGTATCACAGACGCCGGCAATCACTTGTTCACAGCGCGTATGGAACGGGCAGCCCCCTGGACGCTCCAATGGACTCGGAATGTCGCCGCTTATCGCCGTCAATCGTTCCCCGAGGTGATCCAGGCGCGGTATGGCCCGTAGCAGACTTTGCGTGTACGGATGCTGCGGCTGGAGGACAATCTCTTTCGCCGTTCCCTGCTCCAAGATGTGCCCCAGGTACATCACCGCCACCTCGTCCGCCACCTGGGCGATGACACCCAGGTTGTGCGTGATGAAAATGATCGCCATTCCCAACTCTTCCTGCAACTGATTCATCAGTTCCAGAATTTGAGCCTGAATGGTCACATCCAGTGAGGTCGTTGGCTCATCGGCGATGAGCAGCGAGGGATTCATCGAGAGCGCCACGGCGATCATGGCCCGTTGTCGCATCCCGCCAGATAGTTCGAACGAGTATTGATCCACGCGCACCGATGGATTGGAAATCCCTACCTTGCCCAGCATATCAATGGCGATCTCGCGGGCTTCCTGCTTGTTGACCTGGCGATGTTGTAGGATCGCCTCCATGATCTGGTTGCCGATCGTATGCACGGGCGAAAACGAACTCATCGGTTCCTGAAAGATCATGCCGATTTCCCCGCCGCGGATGCGCCGCATCTCACGACCCGCTTTCTTGAGTCGCGTAATCTCAATAGTATCACCATTCTTACTATACCATTGAATTGAGGACCCTTCGCCGACGATGGCAGTTCTGGGTAAAAGCTGCATGATAGCTTTTACACTCACGGTTTTGCCCGAGCCGCTTTCGCCCACAATACCCAGCGTCTGCCCAGGCTCGACAGAGAAAGTCACTCCGTCAACCGCAATGATAATCCCTTCGTCCGTTTTGAAGGAGACTTTGAGATCCTTCACCTCCAGCAAAGTATCTCGCTCTATTTGCCCTGTTGTTTTACTCATAGATTTTTCCTGTGTCAACTAATTATATGGATCCGCCGCGTCGCGTAATCCATCTCCCAGGAAGGTAAAACCCAGTACAGCAAACACCACAAATATCACCGGGATGAAGAGCCACGGCGCTAACTCAATCGCCTGGATATTCTGCGCCCCCTTGAGGAGCACTCCCCAACTGATCACGGGCGGCCGCAGGCCGAGACCGACAAAGCTCAAGGCCGTTTCCGCCAGGATCATGTACGGGAAAGAAACCACGATATCCACGATGATGTAACTGGTAAAGGCGGGCAACATGTGGCGGCCAATGATACGGGCGTTGCTGGCGCCGGATAACTGGGCGGCGATGACATAGTCCTCTTTGCGGAGCGATAACAACTTGCCGCGGATGCGCCGGGCGAGTGTCGTCCAGCCCAGGAAGCCAAGAATGAGGGTGATCATAAAGTAGACTTGCTCCGGAGGCCACTCCTTGGGCAGGGCCGCAGCCAGCCCCATAAAGAGCGGAATATCGGGCACAGAACGGATCAGCTCGATCAGTCGCTGGGTGAAGAAATCTACCTGGCCTCCCAGGTACCCGGATGCTCCCCCCATGATGAGGCCCATCACGAAGGCAATCAGCACACCCATTACTCCCAGCGTTAACGAGATGCGGGTCGCATACAAGACGCGGGAGAACAGGTCTCGTCCCATCCGGTCAGTGCCAAAGATGTGGATGGTGCCCTCGTCCACGCCGAACAGGTGCAAGTCGCTGACGATCAAGTTTTTGTTCCAATACTTGTACTCTTCACCTCGCACAAAGAATCGAAGATAGCGTCGCTCGGATGTATCAATCGTGGGTACCATCGCTAGCGTCACCGGGTCGCGTTCGGTGCTCACGCCGTAGACAAAGGGACGTAGGGAGAAACCATTTTCGTCCCAAAACCGGACGACCTGGGGCGGGCCGAGAACGTACTCGACGTCGAGCGTCATGCCGCTATAAGGGGCCAGAAACTCGGCAAAAATCAGGATAAGGATATAGGTAGCCAGTATGCCGGCGCCGAGTAGTCCCAACCGGTTGCGGCGGAAGCGCCACCACACCAGTTGCCACTGACTGGCGGTAAAGTATTTGAGTTTTTCCTCGTCGGACGTTGAAATTGGGTCAGCCAGTTTGTCCTCGGGAATCGTCGTTGCGGCCATTTACGTCTCTCCTAAGCGAATCCGTGGGTCCAGGGCGGCGAGCATCAGATCGGAGATGAAAACCCCAACCACGATCATCGCGCTGATCATCAGCAAGATCGCTCCGCCGAGGTACATATCCTGCTGAAGCAATGCTTCCAGCAACAATTGGCCCGCATCTGGCAGGGATAGCACCAGTGCCACAACAGGTGCACCAGCGACGAGTTTTCCCAGGTCGAAGCCCAGGTAACTGACGATGGGGTTCAGCGCGATCCGCACAGGGTATTTAAAAATGACCTTCCATTCCGGGATGCCCCGGGCGCGGGCGGCATCCACGTAGAGTTGGTTCAACTCGTCGAGCATCGTCGCGCGCATAGTCTGGAGGTGAAAGGCTGTGTTTGCCGTGCCCAGGACCACCGCCGGTACCCACAGATGTTTCACCAAGTCCACAAACTTGGCCCAACTCCAGGCGGCTTCCTCGAACTCGGCCGAGAAAAGACCGCCCGCGGAACTGCCGAGCACCGTCACGCTGAAATAAAGTAATACCAGCGCCAACATAAAGTTGGGGAGTGATAAACCAATATAACCGATGAAGGTGGCTAGATAATCACCGAAGGAGTGGCGATACAGCGCCGAAAAGATGCCGATGGGAATGGCCAGGGCATAGGTCAACACAATGGCGGCAAGCGCCATAGCCATCGTCAACCAGATACGTGCCCCAATCACACTGCGGACGGGTATGTGGTAGAGAAACGAGTTGCCAAAGTCGCCGTGCAACAGAATGTTGCTGATCCATTTAAAGTAGCGCAGGACGGGCGGCTTATCCAGCCCAAACTCGTGGCGCAAGGCTATCATGTCTGACTCGGTCACCATCTGACCGGCAGTAGCCAGCTTGCTGTAGGCGTACCGGTCGGCATAGTCACCCGGTGGTAACTCAATGACGATAAAGATGATCACCGACACGAGTAACAGCGTGACGATCATGAAAATGAAACGTTGGATAAAATAGCGCAGCATGGATCTTCCCCTTTCGAGATCGGAGATTGTGGATATTCCTAGTCTCGGTAGATCCAAAATTGCTCTGAGGGGATTGCCAAACCTGTGGTGAGCATAGTCGAACCATCCCCGCCTTTGGCCCAGATCTGGCAGCCTGTCCTGAACCTGCCGAAGGAATCCAAGCCGAGCAAAATTAGATCTACCGAGTCTCTAATCTCTATCTTTTGTGAAGCATACGAGGTAGAGGTACCACAAGTGTACCTCTACCTCAACCTTAGTGCTCGCTAACGCCTACTCCTTGATGAACCACTGAGTGGGGCGGTAGGGATATGCCCAGTGGTAATCACCAGACTTGGCCGTGAACTCTCTAAAGTTGCCGACGTGGTTACTTATAACCACTGGCGACGGAACCGCACCTACGAGCCCCATCTCAAAGAAGTTATCGGCAAAGATCTGGATGATCTCAGCGCCAACGCGGCTGTTCTCCGCAGAGCCAAGCGGGTAACTCTTCCACTCCTCTGCCAGATCATAGAGCATCTTGACATCGTCGGGGGGTTCGATACCTTCAGCCCCGTCACTCTGTACCCACTGGTTCCACTGGACGCCGGTACGGATGTCGAGAAAGGAACCGAATGGCGGTACCATCAACTGAGTATCGATTGACACAGCGACTCCACCGTTCCGCCAGGTGGCGAGGTCGTGCTGGTTTTGGCTGGTATCGGCGCGGTACAAGTCCGAGGTAACTTCCTTGAGTTGGACTCGAACACCAACCGCTTCCCAGTACCTTGCCGTCAGTTCGTGAACCTGGAGCGGGCCACCTTGCGGCGCGTACTGGAGCAGGATGACCAAGGGTTCGCCGTCGAAGCGCAGCCGGAAGCCGTCCGCACCGCGCTCGGTCAAGCCCATTTCATCCAACAACTCGTTGGCCCGGTCGAGATCATATTCGGTGAACTGAGTCAACGCTTCTTCGGAAACAAAGTCCGCTGTCATGGGATCTATTGGCAGTGCCTGTTGGATCGCACCCTGACCGAGGTAGACGATTTCCTGCATCTCCTCGCGGTTTATTGCCAACGACATGGCCTGACGGAAGCGTATATCACCAAAGATCTTGGCCATTTCGGGGTCTAGATGGGTGATGTTGAAAAAGTAGTACACCATTTCGCCCACGGTCGGCGTCAGGAAGACGCGGTACACGTCTGCCTCGTTCTGTTTCAGTTCGGGGTAGTTTGGCAATTCGATGCTTTGTGCCCGGTAGTCTATTTCGCCATTAATGAACTTGAGGATCGTTATTTCCGGATCCTCGCTGTAGATTTCCTTGCACTCATTGTAGTAGGGCAACTGGTTGCCGGCCGTATCCACCATGAAGAAGTAGGGGTTGGCAACGTAACGGCGAAATTCAGGTGACTCCTCAACCAGGATGATCGCTTCGAGCGTGGGGACGACAAACTGTGTGCCCTCTGGACCGTCAAATGGGTGGTACGAGTCTTTCCAGTCGTGGAAGTAGAGTTTGAACTGCCCGACCCAATTGTCAAAGCCATTGGCTTGAGCATTGGCATTGGCATCCGAGTTGTATTTCGGATGGAACTGGCTCAGGAAATGCTTCGGCTGGTAAGGCTGTCTGTACTTGACGGACAGGAAGGTGACAAAGTTCGGGGCCGGGGCAGCGAACGAGAACTTTACCGTGGTGTCGTCAATAGCCTCAACCTGCATAGGCTCACCACCGTAGAGCCAGACACTTTCTACGTTCTCGTAGTATTCCTCGTTCAGCTTGATGTCGTTGTACCAAAACTCGACATCCTCACTTGTGAATGGTTCGCCGTCTGACCATTTCATGCCTTCGCGCAGGAAGACAGTTAGCTCGGTAAAGTCAGCATTGTATTCCCATCCGGAGGCCACTTCGGGGACGACGGTATTCAAGTCTTCGCTCATGCGGAACAGGTTCACGTGACGGACGCTCAAGACGTCCGAAGTGCCACTTTCGGGTGATTTGGAAATACCGCGCAGGCGACCGCCATACGTACCAATTTCGATGTAGGGTTGTATGACCAGCGGCTCTGAGGGCAACCGCTCTGCGACGGGCGGCAGACCCGCATCCGCGCCATTCAGCTCGGCGTTCAATGCGGCGATGTCCGGGTTCTCGCTAAAGACCATCTCGCAGCCGGCCTTTTGTTCAAACTCGGACAGTTCGAACTGGTACGGGTATTCGCCTTCCAGGCCCATCGGGTCGGCTACCGTGGAGGCTGGACAACCGCTTTCTTCGGGTGGCGCTGCCTCTTCGGTCGGCGCCGCTGCCTCTTCGGTCGGCGCCGCTGCCTCTTCGGTCGGCGCTGCTTCCTCGGTTGGGGTTGCCGGCGGAGCGCACGCAGCCAGTATCAGGGAGAGCATCACGGCCATTAAAATGGCCCACTTCATATACTGCTTAAGCATTGTTCTTTTCCTCCTTGTTATTCTTAAGAGGCGGCCCAAGGCCACCATAGGGGAGCAAACGAACCGTTTATCGCTGCTCCCCAAGGACATGAACATATCGCTAGAACTTATCCTTTTCTGTTTCTATATTTCCTCCTTTTTTCTTAGATGAACTTACAGTGGACAGAGACAACCTGGTAGGACTTCACACTAGGCACCACCTTCCTTGTGCTTAACTCAACCCGAGACCATTGCCCGGCTTTCTAGCAGTTCGGGTGCATACTCGATACTGTCCAGATAACCGACAGTCATAGTGGAAGTTGGCAATCATGACTCGATCTTGCATAGTCTTCGTAGTACCGCATCCGTCGAATCGGCGATAGCCTGCGGCTGGTGTGAAGCCAACAGTTCCCGGGCACATTCACGGGCGCGCGCCTCGTAATCTTTGGCCCCGCCAGCAACCCAAGTGTCATGCCCATCGTGATCCAGGACGTAGGGCATCCACATATCCTCACGCAAGTGCCTGAGCGTGTGGGCGCGGTCCAGGAATTGCTTACCAGGGCCCACATCGGCAACGACATCCGTTGCCAATGTCTCCTCCGACACCTCAAACCCAGCGACAAAGTGCTTCACCCAGCGGATCTCTTCAGCGGCCAGCACAATGCTCTCCAAGCTGCCTGTGAGACCTGATTCGAGGTATCCGATGTCATGAATCAGGCTTGTACCTGCCAGGGCCGCCACCAGCAGGCTACTAGCATACTCAGCGCCTGCCTGTGCGTCGACCAGCTTGCTGTCCGTGGCGCCACCGGTACCAAAGACAGGGAGGCCATAGTAGCGCGACATTTCGGCCATGACCAGGTCATTCAACCGCCACTCTGGTGAGCCATAAGGGAAGAGCATTGTGCGCATGTCCAACTGGCTGACGCAAGCACCAAAGATAAACGGCGCGCCAGGATGCTGAGTCTGGTGCATCACCAGCCCAGCCAACGTCTCGGCAGTCGCCAGCGCCAGCGACCCAGCCAGTGTGATCGGCCCGCTGACGCCCGGCATAATCGTTGGAACGTAGATCAGCGGAACTTCGTGGTCAGCACAGAAGATAAGTCGCTCGACGGCCTGGAGATCGTGCTGCAGGGGGGAGACAAGCTGCCCGTACAGGATATAGTTCGGGTGCTGTCGAAATGCCTCGTCACCGCCAACAATTGTGCAAGCCATCTCGTGCATACGTTCAAGCGCGTCTAGCCCGGAGAAGCTGGTCATAATCGGTGGCTTGATGGTGTTGTGCAGCAAGGTGTAGTATTGCTGCGGCTCAGCATCTTCGTCGGGGACATCTTTGGGCAGGGCAAAGGACATCACGAAGTCAATATCGTCCAGTGCGTCGCACAGCCGAGCTGATCGTCCCACGTCTTCCAACAAGGAATCTCGCCGCTCCGCTGTTTGGGTGTCGCGGGTGTTGATCAGGTCCGACCCCGTGCCGAAATAGATCTGATACGGTCCCAGCGGCATCACGGGCTCACCCAGCCGACTATATATGACGACGTCGTGTTTGGCCGTGCTGAGTGCCTGTTCCACCATCTCTGGGGGAAGATAGACACGTGGGCTTTCGCCCAGTTTGGCACCAGTGTCAGCCAGCCTGCGCCGCATCTCTGGATGATGCACATTCAAACCTGTCGTTTCAAGAATCGTTGCTGCAGCATTATGCAATTGTTCAATCCTGGCCTGATTCATCAGCGTCAGGTTTGGTTTCCAGATAGAAGCGCCGTTCATCTTCTTCCCTGTGTAGTTGCTTACTCGACCTATGTCGTCAGATGCCAGGAGTCACCTTCTTCTTCGATCATATGTCTCAATGTAATCTCACGGGTTTTGTTGACTTCATCAAGTATGGCCTGTCTAGCCACCGCAACGTCACGAGTGCGTAGTGCCTCTATGATACATGCGTGTATGCGCTCCATCTCCTCGCCAGTGTGGACTGTGATGAAGAAACGGACCAACCGATCGTGCAGGCGGCCCAACATCTCTGCCAATTTCTGGTTACCCGATGCCTGAGCAATGAGATAGTGAAAACGCCGATTTTCTGTTATGTAACGAACGCGGGATTCCTCGCTGTCGCCGGTGTAGCCAGCGTGGACGTGTTCGAGTTGTTCAATCTGCTCATCAGTGATCCGTACCGCAGCTCGTTCGACGGCGGCTACCTCAAGAATCTCGCGCAGTTCGAGCATGTCGCGCAGATCCTTAAAGGTGACGCGGATGGCGTAGAAACCGGCGTGGGGTTTGATGGTCACTAATTCTTCCTGGCTGAGCATCTGGAGCGCCTCGCGCACCGGCGTGACACTGGTCCCGTAGTGCTTGGTCAGTCTATCTACATATAGCCGTTCGCCTGGCTTGTAGCGTCCTACGATAATAGAGCGACGAAGCTCCTCGTAAATCCGATTCGCCGATGTAGTATTGGGTTTCAAACTAGGCATCATCGTGACTCTATATCAAGATCTCCAACCATACGCCGGATATCCCACCAGGTCCCCATTAATAACAGTCGCAGCAAAATCGGCACAAAGCCGATTGATCCCATCCTGAAATGGGCTGTCAGACTCCAAGATACTGGATAGAAACCTTGATTTCCCTCCACATATAGGGGGAGGCTGTCAATGCACTCGAAGCATTATGCCCCTTTTGCTATGACTGTCTAATAACAATTCTGGCTCTTTGGGATTTCGCATGGGAGGGCCACATATGGGGGTACTCCGGCTAGGCGAATCGGCGATAGCCCTCAAGGTCAAGGTAAATGCGTTGGAATAGAGTTGTGACCCTGGTAATGCCATAACAGCGCCGCTTAA